>VGYC01000131.1 GCA_016873095.1 Planctomycetota bacterium
ACCCACCGCTACCGCGTCACAGACCAGGGCTGGCGCACCGCCATGTTCTGTACGCGCACCTATAACCGCATCCTGCGCCCCGGCCTGGCCCACGTCTGCGCCGACGAACCTGACAGTGACAATCCGTTACGCCACAGCTTCGAACGCCTTGACGCAGACATCGACCATTGGATCGAGGCCCAGAAAGTGCCTGCATGAAACTTGACTCAAACGAGATAACTTCTGGGGATCAAGGACGCTAGACCAGCTTTTGCTGGACGTTTCCTGTCGGCAGAGCAAAGGAGCAACACCATGAACGAAAATCATGCAGTGCGTTTGGCAGGCGCGCTGCTCGACCGCTCCCGGCATGTCTGCGCCTTCTTCAATAGCAAGGAGGAGGAATACCGGGTGCTCCTGCCGTTCATCAAGGAGGGGTTCCAGCACGGCGACCGCGCGTTCCATATTGTCGAGGATGGGCATCGGCCGGAGCACCGGCGGCGGCTGAAAAAGGCGGGCATTGCCGTGGACGAGGCTGAAGGCGAAGGGCAACTGGAGAGCCGGCGCTGGGAAGATGCATACTTGCAAAACGGCCACTTTGACCAGAACCGAATGCTGGCCTTGATTCAAGAAGTGCTTGCCAGCGGCAAGACGCGGGGTTTTCCCTTGACCCGGCTGGTCGCCAACATGGAGTGGGCTCTGGAGGACCGGCCTGGGGTTGATGACCTGGTGGAGTACGAGACCCGGCTCAACTTCGTGCTGCCCAAGTACAACGATGCCGTGGTCTGAACGTATGATTGCGCCAAGTTTGGCGCCGGCGTGGCCATGGACATATTGCGGACGCATCCAATGGTTATCATGGCCGGCGTCCTGCAGCAGAATCCATTCTTCGTACCTCCCGATGAGTTTCTCAAAGAGCTTGCGGAGCGCAGGGCGGAACATTAACCCAGTGCGAACGGGCGCATCGCTACGCCCCCGACGTTGCCATGAGCCATGGAACCACCGACGACACACGTGAATTGCGCCGCTGCGTGCGCGACCTGATCGCCGTATCGGCACTGTCCGCCTACTGGAGTCGGGCCACGATTCCGGCCGTTGCCGAGGGTCTGGCAGATGTGATGCTCCGTAGCGTGCCTGCGGAATTCGTGTTCGTGCGCGTAAATGGCCTGACCGCCGGGGCAGTGCATGATGTCGTTCGCCATCAGGGGGGGCCGGCCGACCCAGGCCGCACGAAAGAACTCGCCGAGTGGCTGGACGCGCTCTTCAAGTCGGGCATGTATGAGTTGTCCACAAGCATGACCAGCCGGTTCGGCGAAGGCACGGTGCGGGTGGCGGTCAATTCCATCGGCTTCGAGGGAGATGCGGGATTTGCGGCGGCCGGCTCCCGGCAGCCGGACTTTCCGACGCAGATCGACAAGCTCTTGCTGAATGC
Organism: Planctomycetota bacterium; assembly: GCA_016873095.1. Taxonomy (GTDB): domain Bacteria; phylum Planctomycetota; class Planctomycetia; order Gemmatales; family Gemmataceae; genus VGYC01. The sequence goes on from VGYC01000131.1 coordinate 1,409, forward strand.
TGCTGCCAATCAGGCGGCAGTCATCCTCCAGCATCGCAGGGCAGAAGCAACCTTGCGGGAGAGCGAGGAGCGCTTCGCCCGTTTCATGCAACACCTGCCCGGGTTGGCCTGGATCAAAGACGCGCGAGGGCGGTATCTCTACGCCAACGACGCCGCCGAGAAGGCGTTCGGCATGTCCGCGACAAGACTCCACGGCAAGACCGATGACGAGATCTTTCCGCCGGAAGCCGCCGCCCAGTTCAAGGCCAACGACCGCAAGGCGCTGAACGGCGGCGGCGCCGTTCAGGTTGTCGAGACGCTCGAGCACGAGGACGGTGCGCAACGCCACTTGCTCGTGAGCAAGTTCGCCATCCCGGGTCAAGGGGGCGATGCGCCTCTGGTTGGTGGAGTCGCCATTGACATCACCGACCGGCTACGGGCGGAGGAGGCGTTGCGAGACGCCGACCGGCGCAAGGATGAATTCTTGGCCACGCTCGCCCATGAACTGCGCAACCCCTTGGCGCCAATGAGCAACGGCCTGCAGCTGCTGCGGCTGGCCGGTAACAATGAACGCGTGCTGGAGCAGGCCCGGGGCATGATGGAGCGGCAGTTGCAGCAGATGGTTCGCCTCATTGATGACCTGCTTGACGTCTCCCGTATCACCCGCGGGAAACTCGAACTCCGAAAAGAATGGGTAGAACTGGCGTCCGTGCTTCACAACGCCGTGGAAACCAGCCGACCCCTCGTCGAAGCGGCCGGACACGAACTGCAAGTTGCCTTTCCGTCCGAGCCAATCGATCTTGAGGCCGACCGGATCCGCATGGCACAGGTATTCGCCAACGTGCTCAATAACGCGGCGAAATACACGGAGCGCGGCGGCCGCATCTGGCTGACTGCTGAACGACAGGGGACCAGTGCCGTTGTCAAGGTGCGGGACAACGGCGTCGGCATCCCCCCGCACATGCTCACGCGCATCTTTGAAATGTTCACCCAGGTCGATCATTCCCTGGAAAAAAAACATGGCGGGCTGGGAATAGGTCTGACACTTGTCAAGCGGCTGGTCGAGATGCACGGCGGCACGGTCGAGGCCCACAGCGCAGGCCAGGGGAGCGGCAGTGAGTTTGTTCTTTGCTTGCCCGCCAGGACCGCAGTTTCAAGGCCGCAGCCGCCAGTCTGCGAAGAAAGACGAGCGGCATTGTCACCGGGCCGCCGCCTTGTCATTGCCGACGACAACAAGGACTCGGCGGAATCGCTGGCGCTGATGCTGCGGCTCACCGGCAATGACGTGCGAACGGCGCATGACGGCATGGCTGCCGTGGAAGCCGCAACATCGTTTCAACCCGAAGCGATGCTCCTGGATATCGGCATGCCGAGACTTAACGGCTACGAGGCAGCACGGCACATTCGACAACAGCCCTGGGGCAAGAACGTAATCCTCATCGCCCTGACGGGCTGGGGCCAGTCAGAGGATAAGCAACGTGCACTGGCGGCGGGATTCGACCACCACATGACCAAGCCGGTAGACCCGGTCGAACTCGAAAACTTGCTGGCGGCAAAAAGGAGTCGTTGACTTCCTCGTGATCGCCTTTCTGCGCGGCAAGCCCCCTTGACCTGGCCGCGTCGGCCATCATAATAATCCTTTCACTCCGGAACACCGGACACGCGGACACGCAAGCACTGGAAGGGATACGACCATGCCGTTGGGATTGCTGGGCCTGAAAGTGGGCATGACGCAGATCTATGATGACAAGGGCAAGATCGCGCCGGTGACCGTGCTGGCCGTGGGGCCGTGCCCGGTGTTGCAAGTGCGCGAACCGGAGCGGGACGGCTACCACGCAGTGCAGATTGGTTTCCTCGACAAGCCGCGCAAGAAGGCCATCCGCGCCGAGAGCGGGCATGTGGCTGCCAACTTTGCCTCGAACCGCAAGCGGGCCCGTCAGGCTGCCGGCGTCAAGATACCGGACAAGGCCGATTGCGAACCGCAACGGCACATTCGTGAATTCCGCCTGGGCGAGGCGGCCGCCGTCAAGGTCGGCGAGATTTTGAACGCGGCCGGCGTCTTCAAGGACGTCAAGGCGGTGGACGTCATCGGCACCAGCAAGGGTCGCGGTTTCACGGGAGCCATGAAACGGCACAACTTTCAGGGCCTGCCTGCCGCCCACGGCGCCAAGAAGGTGCACCGCTCCGCGGGCAGCATTGGCTCGCACGCCAGCAACCGCGGTTCCGGTAGGCCCAAGAAAGGCCACGCCGCTGCAGGTCAGTACGGAAACACGCGCGTCACGTCCCGCAACCTAGACGTTGTCCGAATCGATGCCGACAACCATCTCATGATGGTCCGCGGTGCCGTCCCCGGTCCCAACGGCGGCCTAGTTGTCATCCGGCCGACCAACAAGAAGGGTTGATTCTTCCGGTTCAGTGACGGCATGTTTCAACGTGGTCGCAACCTGCGACCTATCGTCATGGGGGCTACTCCGGTCGCTGACGCTCCCAGCTCGCCACAATTCTTGTACGAAAACGGGCGCGACTCCCCACTATTATCCTTAAACGGCGCTTGTGCCGGTTCCATGAGGAGAATCCATGCGTCTCACGCTGCGTACGTTGCTGGCTTACCTGGACGACACGCTGGAGCCGTCGCAGGCAAAGCTCATCGGCCAGAAGGTTGCGGAGAGCGACACGGCCCAGGAACTGATCGCGCGGATCAAGCAGGTGACGCGGCGGCGGCGGCTGACGACGCCACCGCCTCCAGGGCCTGGCAACAAGGTGGATGCCAACAACGTCGCCGAGTATCTCGACAACACGCTGTCGCCGGAGGAGCTGGCCGAGGTGGAGCAGGTGTGCCTCGCCTCGGACGTGCATCTGGCGGAGATGGCGGCCTGCCATCAGATCTTGACGCTTGTGCTGGGCGAACCGGCGCTGGTGCCGCCGACGGCCAAGCAGCGCATGTACGGCCTGGTCAAGGGGCCGGAAGCGATTCCGTTTCGAAAGCCGCCCGCACCGCGCGACCACGATCGCGAGTTCGACGATAGCCGCGACCGGGACGAGACGTTGCGTCTTGGCCTGAACCTGCGCGGCGGCAGCAAGCAACGCTGGGCCCTCATCGGCGGCGGCATGGTTGCCGGCGTGCTGCTCGCGCTCGCCATCTGGCAGGTGCTCAAGCCCTTTGGCGGTCCTGACAGGCCCGATGGCAACAACATTGTCCAGGGCGGCCCCAAGGACAAGGAAAAAGACAAGGACAAGGTCGATCCGAACGACAAGGACAAGAACAAGACCGATAAGACCGACAAGAATGAAAAGAAAGACGACAAAGAAAAGGGCGGCACGGAGAAAGGTGGCACGGACGACAAGAAGGGCGATGGCGAAACCAAGAAGAAGGACGACGAAAAGAAGGGCAAGATCGACGACAAGAAGCCGCCGGACAAGGAAGAAGTGACCGCACCAACGCGCTTGCCGCTGGAGCCGGCCAACAACGAGCCGCTGGTCGTCGGCAAGTTCTTGCCGTTGCAAAACAACAACCCGAGCATCCTGCTGCAACTTCAAAAAGACAAGGACTGGAAGCGTCTGGGCCTCAACAAGCCCGACGTGTACTCCGGCCGGCCACTTGTCAGTCTCCCGGGGGCCAAGAGCCAGATTCAGATGGAAAGCGGCGTGCGCTTGACGCTGTGGGGCTACCTGCCCGAACTCTGGCCGGTGCCGCCGCTGCTGGAGAGCCGCGCGCAGCTTCATCAGCCCAAGCGTTTCGACCTCGACATGACGCTGAGCCGCGGACGCATCGCCCTGCTGAACACCCGCACGGATCGGCCGGTGCGCGTTCGACTCCGATTCGAGAATCCAACTCATCCGGAAGCCAAGGAGGAGCACTTCGATATCACGGTGCACGAGAAGGGCTCGGAGGTGGTGGTCGATCGCACATTCTTCCCGTTCACGGAGCGATTCTACAAGGATCCCAAGCATGCCAATCGCGTGGGACCGGCCGCCATGCTAGCGGTGGCGGTCACCGGCGGTGAAGCTTATTTCAGCTACACCGATTCGACGTATCGCCTGGAGGCGCCCGGCAAGAGCGGGCCGACGCTGGTGCTCTGGGAGAGCTTCAAGGGCATGTCCGGACCGCACAACTTGGAGAAACTGCCCGACACGCTGTCGAGCAATCCACCGGCGCCGCCGGGCATGGACCTGAAAATTCGCGCCGATATGCTGCGTGCGCGTGACGAACTCAGCAACGACATGAGCGGCAAGAACGTGGATGTCGCGCTGGCGGAGGCCGTCATGGGCAGCAACTCGCCCAAGGCCCGGCTGGCCGTGCGCTCCTTTGCCGCCCTTGACGACCTGAACGCGCTACTCGAGGCCTTGATCCAGGAAGACGCGATGGACCCGCGCAAGTTCTACGACGTCCGCCAGTCCGCCGTGCAATCGCTGCAATCGTGGATCAGCTATTATCGCGACGGCGAGTATCGTCTCTTCGACATGCTCAAGAAGAAATACCGTCCGGGCGAGGCAGAGAGTCTGATGGAGCTGTTGCACAGCACTTACTACACACCGCAGAATATTGCCCGGCCGGAAACCTACGAGGTACTGATCCACTATCTGAACAACGACCTGCTGCCGATCCGCGAACTGGCGGCCTGGCATTTGTATCGGCTCGTGCCGGCCGGCCGCGACATTCCTTACGTCGGCACCATGCCCGCGCAGGCCCGCCGTGCCGCTCAGGACCGCTGGCACAAGCTTATCCCCGCTGGCCAGCTGCCTCCGAAGCAAAAAGAGCCGATGGCGAAATGACTCCACCGGTCCCTGGCGGAATTCGCAAAAGCTCCGCGGTGAGCTCGCATCAGCGGCCGCGTGCGCCGGCTTCGGGGGCGGCGGCGAGCGTTTCCAGGACGAGCCGGAGCTGCCCGAAGAGCACCTTGAGCTGCGGCGGATTGATGGCGTACGGATCCTTGCCGACGGGCAACGGCCGCAGCGACTGCAGAAAGCGGTCGCGTGGATGGTTGGCCTTGGCTGCCTCGAGAATCGAATTATAAGAAGGCACCAGGTCGCCTCCCGGCATCCAGTATTTCATCTTGGCGACGGCCGCGCTGGTTTCCTCAAGCATCTTCAAGATGGTCGTGTCGGTCACGTTTGCCTCCAGTCAGCAAAGTTCAACTCATTCATCGATGAGAACCAGATTTCGGATGTGTTGCAAGGCGTAGTGCAGTCGTGATTTGACGGTGCCCGCCGGGCAGCCGAGGTCGTCGGCAATTTCCTGCATGCTCTTGCCGTCGAAAAAGCGCATGAGCACGACGGCGCGATGTTCCTCGGAGAGCGTCGCGATGGCATCCCGGACTTCCTGGGAAAGAAACTTGGACCCGAGAACGGCCGCGGGGCCGGGCTGGCGGTCGATGACGTCCGGAGAAGAATCGTCGTCCAGCGAGACGGCCTTGCCTCGGGCACGCCTGCGGAGTGCGTCCTTGGCAAGATTGACGGCGATGCGGCGCAGCCAGCCGACAAAGCTGCCCTTGCCGTGGTACGTGTGGGCGCGCTGATGAACACGGGAAAACGCCTCCTGGGCGAGGTCCTCAGCCAGGCCCTGATCCCGAACGATGCCACGCAGCAGCGAGCGCAGCCAGCCCTGGTGCCGGCGGATAACTTCCTCGAAGGCCCCCTGGTCGCGCTGGACCACGCCGGCCATCAGGACATCGTCGCTTTCCTCCGCCCGCCCCATGCGGCTAGCCTCGCCCAACAAACTAACGACCTGGCACCCGAAAGGTTCAAAGAAACTATAGCAATTTCGACAGACCAGGCGTCGTCTGACGTGACCGCCGAAGTAGCAGGCATGGCCAAGGGCCGGGTGGTGAATCTCAGGGCAGGCGGCGATCGGGCGCTGGCGTGTCTTCCACCGGCGTCGGCTCGGGGGGGATGATTGGCGCAGTCGGGGCGCCGGGCGGCGCGGAGGCTTGCGAGCGTGCTTCGCCGCGTTTGGCGATGCCTTTGCCATCCTTGGTGGCGCGGCGCGTGCCGCACAGGGCGCGACACATGGGCTGGAACCAGCGCGGGAAGCACTTGATGAATCTGGCTTCGCGGCTCTCACCGACATGGATCTGGTCGAAGGGCATCACGCGTATGTTCGTGCTGGTGTCGCGTTTCAGGACAATGGCGTCGAGATCGACGCGGAAGACTTCCGGGCGCTGGCCATCGACGAGATGGGAGCGGACGACGTAGACATCGTTCGGCGCCGCTCCCGGCGTGATACCGCCTACGCGCTGCAGTACATCCAGAACGGTTTCCTGGCCCTGATAGGCAATGGTCCGCTGCCAGCCGACGACCTCACCCATCAGAAAAATCTGCTGGCTCTGGTGCTCGACAACTCGGACGCGAATGTCGCTTGCGGACATGCCAGTGCGTTCGGCGAGGTCGCGAGTAATCTCCGCCACGGTATGGCCTTCCACGCGAATCCCCTGGCCATTGCGAAGGAAGACGCGGCCATCGGCGCCTACCGCTGCCTTGCCGCAGAATTCATCACGCCCGGCAACCTCGATCTCGAGGACATCGGGGAAGCCGACCAGATAGTACTCATTAACGCCGTCGCGTCGCTGCTGATCGCGGTTGGCCATCAGGTTCTTTTCGACATGGCTGCGGTCGCCGGCACAACCGGCAGCAGTTACGAGAAGAAGGGAAAGCAGGGCAAGCGAGCGGCGCGGCGTGGCACTGCGGAGCGAAATTCGCCGCCCTTGCAAGGCTCTCCAGGTTGACTTGTGCCGCGGGGGTCTCATAAAGTCGTAGAGTCCTTCCAGTCATCATCGGCGCGGAACTTTGCCGGACTTGATGGTTTTGCGGAAAGAATGGGAGATGCGGGCATGACGGCAATTCCAGTTCCGGACGGGGCCCTGATCGTGAGCGTTTCGGGCATCCGCGGCATCGTGGGCCAGGGGCTGACCGCCGAGAAAGCGCTGGCGTTCGCCAGCGCGCTGGGGAGCCACTTGAGCGGTGGCGCGGTGGCGCTGAGCCGCGACGGCCGGCCGAGCGGCGCCATGCTCCGCCACGCCGTTCATGCCGGCTTCTTGCAAACCGGCTGCACCGTGCACGACCTCGGCATCGTTTCCACACCGACGTGCGGTCTGGCCATTCGCCGCTTGTGTGCCCGCGGGGGAATGCAGATCACGGCCAGCCACAATCCCGCGGAATGGAATGGACTCAAGCTCTTCTCTTCTCATGGCGCGGTCCTGACCGCTGCCGAGGGAAAGATTGTCAAGGAACGGTTCGACGCTGGCTCATTCGCTAACGTCGCCTGGGATCGGCTCGGAACCGTGTTGCCATGCACAACCGCCAGCGACTGGCATCGCGACCGCGTCTTGGAGCTGGTGGATGTCGCCGCCATTCGCAAGCGCGGCTTCAGCGTATTCCTCGACGCCAATGGCGGCGCCGGCGGCCCGCTGGGACGTTCACTCCTCGAAGCGCTGGGCTGCCGCGTCACCGTGGAGGGAGGCGATGCCGACGGTCGCTTCCGGCATGCGCCCGAGCCGCTGGCCGACAACCTGGCTTCCGTGCTACCGTGCGTTTCGCTGGCAAGAGCCGACCTCGGACTTGTCCTCGATCCGGATGCCGATCGGCTGGCGATCATCGACGAGACCGGCCGGTACATCGGCGAGGAACTGACGCTCGCCCTGGCAGTGTCGCTGCGCTTGCGGCAACAACCCGGTCCCGTCGTCATCAACATGTCCACCTCGCGGCTGATCGAGGATCTGGCCAGCAGCTTCGGCGTGCCGTGCGAGCGATCCGCGGTCGGCGAGGCCAACGTCGTCGAGAAGATGCAGGCAACCGGCGCGGTCATCGGCGGCGAGGGCAACGGTGGCGTTATCGACCCGCGCGTCGGTCTGGTCCGCGATCCGTTCATCGGCATGGCGCTCGTCCTGGAATTGCTGGCATGCACCGGCAAGAAGCTCAGCGACCTGGTCGCGGATCTGCCGGCGTATCACATTGTCAAGGACAAGCACACCGTTTCCGCAGCCCGGTTGCCGCAGGTCAACGCGGCGCTGGCGAAGCACTGGCCCGATGCCAGGGCAAGCCATCTCGACGGCCTGCGACTCGACTGGCCCGACCGCTGGGTGCACGTGCGTGGCAGCAATACCGAGCCCATCGTCCGCGTCATTGCCGAGGCTCGAACGGCTGCCGAGGCCCAGCAACTGTGCGGGCAAGTCGGTGCGACAATCAGCGCTTCATGATCCAGGACTTCTCCCACACGACCACCTCGTTATCCGTCCAGCCACGCGCCGTGGCGACTTCAGGCCAGAACCGACGGTAAAGCAATCGCGCCTGGATGTGGCTCGTGCCGGGCGCGAACTGAAACGAAGCGGACTGCGACTTGCCGGGGTGGAGCCGCGTATCGGTGATTTCCTCGTGCGGCAGCCAGAACGGCGAAGGCAACTTCCCTTCCGCCGAGACGAGTTGCTTGGCGAAAAGCAAACCGGGCCGACCGGCGACGCCCTTGCCCGCATGCGCCGGCAGCGTCCGGCCATGCCGCAAGGCCGTAGGACGGCCGTCAGCGTCGCGGGCCTCCAGCACCAGGACCAGGTTGCGATCGATGAAGCCGGTGGGCACGCGGTGGCCGACGTTGTCCGCCGTGACGGTGGCCGTGGCACGCACGCCCTCCGCCGCGGCGGCAACCGCAAGATCCAGACTCAGGCAGCCGCGCAGCATGTCGATCTGCCTGCCGGGGAAAGCGTGACTGGCCAGGGTCATCGGCCGGCGTACAATGCCGCCCTGACCGGGCGCAATGTTCGTCATTCGGCCCGTCGGCGCCATGTGGCATGTCTGGCATTGCTGCCCCTTGGCGGCAGCAGGGCTTGCCTTCCATTCGCTGTAGGTCGCGTACACGGGCACGCCGAAGACGATACCCTCGTGGCACGATGCGCAGTAGCGGCTGTCGCTGTAGAGAGGCAGATGCCCGAAGGATTCCCCCGCGCGCACAGCATCATCGAGCGGGCCAAAAAACAGCGCATCGCCGTCGGCAGGCCGCAGCAAGCGCAGGCCGTCGCGGCCAAAGCGAGTGCCGAGCTTGTCGGTGGGTGCCTCCGCGATCTTGTGGCAGTAGTCACAGTGCACGCCACGTGCCGCCACGCCGGGAACGCGGCGCGGCTCGTAGGGCATGTCGGTGTCGGCCTGCGTCGGCACGTGACAGGTGGCGCAGACGCCGACCCCCAGCGGATGCTGGCGGCGCAGGTTCCAGTTCTCGAACAGTTGGCCGTTCGCGTCGCGGCCGTCGATCAGTTCCAGGTAGCGCGGGTTGCTTGCCGAGCGTGCGTGCCCGCTGCCGCGCCACTCATCGAAAATCGCCCCGTGGCAGTTCGCACAGTTGTGCGGCTTCGACGGATCGGGAAACGGATCCAGCCAGTGATAACCCTCGTTGTCGCTGTCCGGCAGCGGGCTCAGAGTGAAACGTACAGCCCGGGCGAAGTTCTGAGCGGCGATCCGGTAGCCCGGCTTCCAGGCAGTCAACGGCCGATCGCCTCCCATGCGCCGCGCGATGCGAAAACGGCCGAGCCGGTCGGAGAGCGCGAACGTGTCCGAGCCTTGCCAGCGGATCCGCGCCTGCGCGACCGGTCCATGCTTGTCCACGACCTGGCCGTGCAGCGCGTCGTCAAGGGGCGGCAATAAATGAAACCCCGCCAGGGGAAGGACGAGGACAGCAATCGCACGCCAGCGCATGAGATCAGTGTACGGCAAGCCGGCACTCGCAACCGGAGTGGCAACCGCCGTTTCGTTTACGTTCACCAGTCGGCCAGTCTGCCAAACGACTACCCCCTATGTGGCCGACCACTCGTCGTTGCAATCTGTGTACTGTGGATTATTTACGGCACGCATTCGAGTGGTCGGCCAGATTCTGCGAGAGTCACGGTCGCAGCTTTCAGAGAAAAATGCTCCGACTGACCTTGACAGCTACCCGTAGCGCTACGGGTTTTCGGCGCAGCCTCGTCGAGCGGTTTTCGGCCACGAATGCCTGAACATTGCTCCTTCCGAGCCGTACACCGATTGCCCAGGTTGTGCTGATCCCGCGGCTTGCGGCATGGTCACATTTGGTCGCCGCCCTGCTCTTGTTTGCCGACGCGAGAACGGCTATGAGGCCGCCAAACCGGGGAGGTACCCCGCGGACGTTCGAGGGAGGCACGAATCATGTTGAAGCGCTTGCAGGCATTGTGGCCCGGTCGGCAACTTCGCAACCGGATCTTTGTCGCCGCCGCCATGCTCGTGGTCGGCACGCTGGCGTTCTTCTGGGGCCGGCACGGCGGCATGGGCGAGGTCAAGGCAGACCCGCCGGAGCCAATGCTCAGGGATCGCCAGTCTGGCACCGGACCGAACGATTACAACAAGCGCGTGGTCGCGTACATCCACAACAACATCCCCATCACGCGTGAAGAACTGGGCGAGTACCTGATCGCTCGCTTCGGCGCCCAGCGCGTCGATTTCTTGATCAATCGCCGCATTGTCGAGATGGCCTGCCAGGCCAAGGGCATCACGGTCACCGATCACGACGTCGAGGCGCAACTGCGAATCGATCTGGCGGGTCTGGGGGCGGCGGGCGGCTCCATTCCTCCGAAGGAATTCGAAAACCAGATTCTGCGCCCGCGCGGCAAGACGCTGTATGAGTGGAAGGAAGATGTCATCCGCCCGAAACTGGCCATGGGCAAGCTGTGCGAGAAGCTGGTGGTCGTCACCGACGAGGACCTGCGCAAGCACTTCGAGGCGCGCTATGGCGAGAAGGTCGATTGTCGCTGGATCGTGCTGGATCCAAAGGACACGCGCAAGGACGAGATCTGGGCCGAGGTCAGCCGCAGCGAGGAGAAGTTCCGCGAATGGTCCCGCAAGCAACCACATTCGGCGCTGGCCTCACGTGAAGGCAAGGCGCCGCCCATCCATCGCAACTTTGCCGTCGATATCATCGAGAAAGAAGCCTTCAGTCTCAAGCCCGGCGACGTCAGCCGGCTCATCCAGATGCCGCCGCCCGACACGAGCTGGGTCATCCTCAAGTGCGACGCCCGGGTGCCGCCCGTTCCGGGACACGACCTGGAGACCGAGCGGCTGGCATTGCTCAAGGAGGTCAAGGAACTCAAGCTCCAGGCCGAGATTCCCAAGGTGTTCGCGGAGCTGCGCGAGAAAGCCAACCCGATCGTGTTCTTGCGCGACCAGGTTCGCCAGAACGAGCTGGAGCGCGACGTGCGGCGTGAAATCTCGCAAGCGCCGGGCGAATCGCCACGCAACCTGAGCGAGGCGCCCCGGGCCGTGCCACCGCCCTATCGCCAGCAGTGATTGGCTGCTGTGCCCGCGCCTTGAGTAGACAGGGCAGTTGACGACACATTGCCATTACTTCATGGCCATGCCAGGCCGTGGCCATGGCACCATGATCGAACCCCAGTCACGAGGAAGGATCCATGTTCCGCCAGCGATTTGCACTTGCATTGCTCGCCTGTCTGAGCGTTGCCGGCCTGGCCCGCGCGCAGTCGGTGTCGCTGAGCGAGGCGCCGCTCAAAGACGCACATTTTCGCATCGAGCTGGATCTGGATCTGACTGGTGAGATCAAGTTCCAGCATGAGGGCAAACTGACGGCAATGAAGCAGACGGCCCAGGCCCGGCACGAGTATGTCGAGCGTGCGCTGGAGGCCGGTCCCGCCGGCCTGGTGGATCGGGCGGCGCGGCTTTATCATTCAGCAACCGCCACCATTCACATCGACAAGGATACCTCCGAACGCAAGTTTCCGGCCGAGCAGCTGGCCATTGCGCAGCGCGTCCGCGACCGCGTGGTTTCCTTCGCCAAGGAGCCATTCTCGCGCGAGCAACTCGAGCTGACCGAGCATTTCGACACGCTGTCCCTGCCCGGCATCCTGCCCGGAAAGGAAGTGAAGGTTGGCGAGACCTGGAAGCTCACGAGCGCGGCCGTGCAGGCCCTGTGCGATCTGGACGGCCTCATCGATCAAGACTTCACCGGCACGCTCGACGAGGTCACCGGTCAGACAGCTCGCTTCAGCGTCAAGGGCAAGGCCAGCGGCATCACCGCAGGCGCCGCCATCAAGCTCGCCGTCCAGGCCAAGGGCGAGTTCGACGTCGGCAAGAAGCGAATTATCTCTCTGGACTGGAAACAAGACGACGACCGCGAGCAGGGCCCGGTCAGCCCGATCATGAACGCCGAGGCGCGGATCAAGCTCAAGCGCACTCCGCTCGAGGCCGGCGACGCCGACAAGCTGAACGATCTCGCTCTGCTGTGGGCGCCGCTGAGCGGGGCGCCGCCGAAGGAGAACACGCGACTGCGCTACGTCGATGCGCAGGGCCGCTTCGAACTGCTGCATGCCCGTGAGTGGCACCTGATCGGTCGCACGGAACGCCACGTCATCCTGCGGCTCATGGACCGTGGCGACTTCGTGGCCCAGGCGACCATCTCGCCCTGGAAAAAAGCCGAGCCAGGCAAGCACCTGTCCGAGGACGAATTCAAGGAAGCCATGAACAATATCCCCGGCTGGCAAGCGGACGAAGTGCTCGACAAGGGCACGTGCAAGGACAACGACCCGCACGCAGGCTTCTGGTCGTGCCGGCTGGCCGTCTCCGGCATCTGGAACGGCGTCAAGACCGTGCAGTACTTCTACCTCGTCGCCGGCCCGGAAGGCGATCAGACCGTCTTCACCTTCTCGATGGCGCCCGGGCAAATCCAGAAGCTGGGCACGCGCGACCTCGACCTGCTGCGCGGCCTATCCTTCCCGACCAAGTGATGGTCGTTGCAGTTGACGGCCAAGCTTCTCTGTTCCGGCCCCGTAGCAGTGTTCAGTTTTCAGTTTTCATTTTTCACAAAATACCACTGAACACTATTTCGATCCGCGACCAGGTCGCGGGTAAAAGTCAAGGGGCTGTCGGCAATCCTTGACGGATCAGATTGGGGGATCAATCAGGAGTTTGGCCCGACGTCACTGGCAGTTTCGGTCGGACACGACAGCCCCTCGTCGGTGTCAGCGATTGCGTTGCCAATTTCCGCGCTGGAAGGCGCCTTCTGCCGCGGCGTCAAAGCGCGAGGCATTCTTGTCGAGGTATGCCTCCCAGCGGCCCTTGTCCCATAGTTCGAGGCGATCACGGACACCCAGCAAGACCACCTCGTGCCGCAAGCCGGCAAACTGAATCAACCGCTCGGGAATCAAGATGCGGGCGTTGCGGTCGATATCGGTTTCTTCCATGCCGGCGAAAAACAAGCGGCGAAAGTCGCGGACTTCCTTGTCGGTCGCGGGCGACTGGTCAATCTTCTCTGCAAGCTTCTCGAGCTCGGCCGGACCATACAGCCACAGGCACTGGTCCTGCCCCTGCGTGATGTACAGGCGATTGATGCCGCCGAGCTGCTCGCGGATGCGCCTGGGCAAGGCCAACCGTTTCTTCTCGTCCAGGGTGCGGGGATGCGTTCCGGTAAGCAACATGCCACTGGGCCTTGAAAGAGAAAGCCATCCGTGGCTTACGGGTCATCCTTGGTGAATCGGCTGATTTCCCACAATAACCCACTTCCCACCACAACCTACCACCCACTATACCCAGCCAAAAATCGGAATCAAGAGGTCAGACGAAATTTTGCCAAAAAGACCGCGCCGCGTCGCAGGCACTGCCTCGCGCTGTTCGCCAGGGAGGCAGTGCCTGACATGCCGATCTTGTCGCGGACGGGTCGGTCGCTATACTTTACCTTTCGCCCGACGGTCTTTTGCGAGCGAGAATCTCATGGGCATCAAGTGCGCCATCACCGGCAAGAAACCCACACTGGGATACAAGTACGCGCGGCGCGGCAAGGCGAAATACCTCGGCGGCGTCGGCAAGAAGGTCACCGGCAAGACGCGCCGCACCTTCAAGCCCAACCTGCAACGCATCAAGGTCGAGATCGACGGCAAGGTGCAACACGCCTATGTATCCGTCAAGGCCATCCGCAGCGGCATGGTGAAGCGTCCCCTCAAGCAGAAGCCCTTCCAGCTCGCAGGCAAGGTCTAGCGCCGCTTGCGTTTCGCGCTCGCGCGTCGCTGGCAACGAGAACATCCCATGTCCCTCGATGTCGAGCAAATCCGCTGGATCGCGCATCTTGCGAGACTGGAACTCGCCGATGACGAGATCGATGGCCTGGCACGCGATCTCAACGCCATTGTCAGCTACATGGATCAGCTTCAACAACTGAACACGGATGGCATCGAGCCACTGGCTCATCCTCTCGACGTGAAGAATGTTTTCCGGGAAGATGTGCCCGCCTCGTCGCTGGCTGTGGATGAGGCGCTGGCCAGCGCGCCTGACCGCCGCGGCAACTATTTCGGCGTCCCCGCCGTCCTCGATTGACGACATGGCCATGATGGACACTTCCGCCGCCGAGATTCGCCAGCTTTTCGTCGGCGGCCAGGCCTCGGCCCGCGAAATCACCCACTCTTGCCTCGAGGTCATCCGCCAGCGCGACGGCAACATCAAGGCGTTTCTGCACGTGGACGAGGCCGGAGCACTGGATCAGGCTCGCCTGGTGGACGAGAAGCGCGCACGCGGCGAAGCGCTCGGCCAGCTTGCCGGCGTCCCCGTCGCACTCAAGGACGTCCTGTGCGTACGCGGCCAGCCCACCACGTGCGGAAGCAAGATCCTTGCCAGCTTCACCCCTCCATACGATGCCCACGTCGTGGCACGCCTGCGGCAAGCGGACGCCATCCTGGTCGGCAAGACCAACATGGACGAGTTCGCGATGGGCTCATCCACCGAGAACAGCGCCTATCATACAACCCGGAATCCGTGGGACCTCGAAAGGACACCAGGCGGGTCGAGCGGAGGCTCGGCAGCGGCGGTGGCGGCCGGCGAGGTTCCGCTGGCCATCGGCTCCGACACCGGTGGCTCCATTCGCCAGCCCGCAGGACTTTGCGGCATCGTCGGCATGAAACCGTCTTACGGGCGAGTTTCGCGCTTCGGACTCATCGCCTACGGCAGCTCGCTGGATCAGATCGGCCCGTTCGCTCGCAACATCGCGGATGCCGCACTCCTGCTGGCATGTGTCGCCGGGCACGATGCCCGCGATAGCACGAGCGTCGAGCGCGCGGTGCCCGCCTATGCCCAGATGAGCGAGCAGCCGCTACGGCCGTTGACCATTGGCGTACCGCGCGAGTTCTTCGGCGCGGGACTGGACGGCGAGGTGGAGAAAGCCGTCCGCGCGGCGCTCGAGGTGTACCAGGGTCTGGGGGCCACGATCCGCGACGTATCCTTGCCGCATACGCGCTTTGCGGTGGCGGCCTATTACCTTGTCGCCACCGCCGAGGCGTCGAGCAACCTGGCCCGCTACGACGGCGGGCATTTCGGTCGCCGCGCGACAATGTTCGACAACCTCATCGACATGTATTGCCGTAGCCGCGGCGAGGGCTTCGGCGCCGAAGTCAAGCGCCGCATCATGCTTGGTACGCATGTCCTGTCCAGCGGCTATCGCGACGCCTATTACGTCAAGGCGCTCAAGGTTCGGCGGCTGATCAAGCAGGATTTCGACGAGGTTTTCAACAATTGCGACGTGATCATCGGCCCGACCTCGCCCACGCCCGCCTTCAAGCTCGGCGAGAAGGTCGGCGACCCGCTGGCCATGTATCTGTCGGACGTGTACACGATCAGCGCCAACCTCGCCGGCCTCCCGGGCATCAGCATCCCCTGCGGCTTCACGGGATCAGGATTGCCCATCGGTCTGCAGATCCTGGCCGCCCCGTTCGAGGAACAAAAACTCCTCCAGGTCGCCCGCATGTTCGAGCGCGAAACCGACTGGCATGATCGGCGTCCCGGCTAGCCGTGACGCGGTGTCGGCGGCGGGCGCATGCTGCCCACTCCCAGCGCCTGCTCGCACCACAGCGCCACCGACATGAGCCGCGCCTCGTCATATGGCCGGCCGACAAGCTGAATCGCCAGCGGCAGGCCGTCCTTGCTCAGCGCCACGGGAAAAGATACCGTCGGTAATCCGGTGTAGCTCCACGGCGAGTTCATGGCCGGGTCGCCGGTGCTGCTCGCATCCGGCGCCGGCCCAGTTGTCGCCGGCGTGAGCAGGGCGTCCACCTCATCGAGACACGCCCACATCTCGTCGCCCAGGTTTTCCTGGTGCGCCTTGCAACGAGCATACTCTGGAGCGGCACAGGCCAGCCCTTCCTCGAGCAGTCCGCGGATCTTCGGCGGATAATCCTCGGGATGACGCCGCAGCAACGGCTCATGATAGGCCGCGCCTTCGACGGCCATGACGATGCGATGTCGGGGCAGCACCTCGGCGAAGCCGGCAGGCAAGGCGCGATCGCACAGCTTTGCCCCATGCTCGCGCAGCTTGCGCGACGTCTCATCCAGCATGGCTTGCATGGCCGGTTCGGCGCGATCTTCAAACAGGCCGCGCACGCGACCAAGGCGAGGCACCGTCAACGGTTCGCCAAGGAGGCGTTGCAAGTCCGGCACCGGGCATTCGCCGACGCCCGGTCCGCCCGCCATGCCTTGCAGGAGAATGCCCAGGTCGCGGACGGAACGAGCCATAGGTCCGGGATGATCCATCGAGGGCGCCAGCGGCACCACGCCCTCGCAACTGAGCAGTCCGAAGGTGGGTTTCAGTCCCGCGACACCGCAAAACGACGCCGGCCTGGTGATCGAGCCGCCGGTCTGCGAACCGAGCGCCCCCAGGCACATGCCGCACGCCAGCGCTGCGGCCGAGCCGCTACTCGAGCCGCCGGGAGTGCGCTCGAGGTTCCATGGATTGCGCGTCACCGGTGGATCGAAGCTGGCAAAGGCCGTCGTCACTGTCTTGCCCAGGAAGATCGCGCCGCGCTGGCGAAGATGGTCGATGATCATCGAGTCCTTGCGGGCGATGCTCCTGGCCCAGCGCGGGCAGCCGGCGCCCGTCGGCCAGTCGAATACATCGAAGAGGTCCTTGACCCCGATGGGGATGCCATGCAGCGGACCGCGATACTTGCCGGCACCAAGTTCCTCGCCCAGGCGCCTGGCCTCCGCCCGCGCCGCGGCGCCATCGATGAACACCCAGGCGTGAACGTGTTTCTCCCAATGGTCGATCGCCGTCAAGCATTGTTCAACAAGCTCCAGCGGCGTGACGCGACGCTGGCGGATCGCTTCGGAAGCGGCATGCAGAGTGTCGTACATGGCGATCATTCTATCCAGACGAGCGTGGCCGAACATCGCTGGGCGGTTTCGCGCGCCTGCCTCGCGCGAAACCGCCCAGCAAACGACGGCGGCGCTCGTCTGGGGCATTGCCGATCCCCGTATAATGCACGCATGGTCAAGATTGCGATACTCGGCGGGACGGGCTACACGGCGCTTGAGCTCATCAAGATCCTGCTGCGCCATCCGGCGGCGGAGATCGTCGCCGTCACCTCGCGCCAGGAGGGAACTCCCCTCATAGCCGAGACGCACCCCAGCTTGACGAAACGTCTCGACCTGCGCCTGGAACCGTTCGACGCGGACCGCCTGCTCGCGCGCGGCGTACAGTGCGCCTTTGGGTGCTTACCGCACGGCGCCAGCATGAGCGCCTTGTCACAGTTGCTGGAGCGCGGCGTGCGCGTCATCGACCTCAGCGCCGACTATCGGCTTCGCGATCCAAACCTCTATGCCCAGTGGTACGGCGAGAGCCATCATGATCTCGTCAACCTGGCCCAGGCCGTCTATGGCGTGCCCGAGATCTATGGCGACGAGATGCCGACCGCCCAGTTGATCGCCAACCCCGGCTGCTATCCGCAGACGGCGATCCTCGGCCTGGCCCCGCTGGTGGCCGGCAAGCACATCGAGCCGACCGGCATCATCGTGGACAGCAAGAGCGGCGTTTCCGGCGCCGGGCGAACGCCGAAGCTGAACACGCATTTTCCCGAGTGCAACGAGAACGTGGCGGCTTACAACGTCGGCCAGCATCGGCACACGCCGGAGATGGAGCAAGCCCTCGGCGACGTGGCCGGCGAGCCGGTAGAGATCATCTTCACGCCGCACCTCATCCCGATGGATCGCGGCATCTTCACGACGATCTATGCCCAGCCGCGCCGCACCTTCTCCGAAAGCGAGTTGCTCGAACTCTATCGCACCTACTACGCGCAGGCACCGTTCGTGCGTGTGGTCAAACACCTGCCGGGCACGAAGGATACATGGGGCAGTAACTTCGTGGACATCACGCTCCGTGTCGTCCGCGGCCGGATCGTCGTGCTAGCTTGCGAGGACAACTTGATCCGCGGCGCCAGCGGCGTCGCTGTGCAGAACTTCAACCGCATGTTTGGGCTTGACGAGAAGACGGCACTGTGGTGATCACTCATTCGCAAACGCATAGACGCACGTCTGCCGGTACGTCTCTCCCGGCCGCAGGATGATCGACGGAAAGTTCGGGTGGTTAACGGCGTCGGGCAGAAAGCCGGTCTCCAGGCAGATGGCGCTGCGTTGCGTGTAGGTCTTGCCGTACTTGCCCTTCTGGCCCTTGAGGAAGTTGCCGGTGTAGACCTGCAACGCAGGCTGGTCCGTGTAGACCGTCAGCGTGCGGCCGCTGGCGGGATCGCGCAGCCTGGCCGCGGCCGTCTTCACGTCGCGCTTCCTGAGGATGTAGGACAGGTCGTAGCCCATCGCGCCGGTCTTGTAGAGCGGCTCGATGCGGGCGCCCAGCCGTGTCATCTTGTTGAAGTCGAACGCCGTGCCGGCCACCGGCTCGATCTTGCCGGTCGGGATCAGCTCATCGTCGGTCGGGACGTACTTGTCGGCGTGCACTTGCAGTTCATGGGCGAGCACGGTCGCCGCACCGCCGCCAGACAGGTTGAAGTACAGATGGTTCGCCAGGTTCACCGGCGTGGCCTTGTCCGTGGTCGCAACGTAGTCGATCTTCAGCTCGTTCTTGTCGGTGAGCGTGTAAGTGACAACGATGTCGAGCTTGCCGGGATAGTTCTCCTCACCGTCGGGGCTGGTGTAGCTGAAGCGGACGGCGGAGCCGGCGTCGCTCTTGACCTTCTCGGCCTTCCAGATGACCTTGTCGAGGCTGCGCTTGATCCCGCCGTGCAGGTGGTTCTTGCCGTTGTTGATGGCAAGCTGATACTCCTTGCCGTCGAGCGTGAACTTGCCCTTGCCGATGCGGTTGGCGACGCGGCCGGTGGTGCAGCCGAAGTACTGGTTGTCCTCCGACTGGTAGCCGGCCACGCTGTCAAAGCCGAGGTTGACGTCGGCCGTCTTGCCGTTCTTGTCGGGGACGTGCAGCTCGACGACGGTGGCGCCGAGCGTCATGAGCTTCACGGTCATGCCGCTGGCGTTCTTGAGGGTGTAGATCTCGACGGCCTCGCCGGCCGCGGTCTTGCCGAAAGCGACGGGGCCGGTAACGTCGGCATGGGCACTGGATGTCATGAGAGCGCTCCCGGCAAAGAGACAAAGAAGAAATTGCTGCCGTGGCATGTTCGACTCCCCTGATCTATTTATGATGTTCATGGCACATCGATGACCTTTCCCTGCGCGACCAGGCTTTTCACCTGTTGTCCGAGTCCAATCATATCATCCAATCCCCAGAGTACCTTGCCGCCTGGACCTATATGGTGTTTCACCTTGGTTCCGTGGGCCGTTACGGTCACATGGTTAACGGTGGAAACCTTGATGTTCGATGAGCCTTGCTCGCCTTGCTCGAAGATCATCCCTCCAAATTCATATTCCACGCGGCACTCGGCCGGTGGCAAGATCCTGAAGTGCACTGCCCGAGAGCCAATCCGAAGAACAGAAGTCGCGGCTCGTCGCGGACTAGTTTCATCTCTTCCCTTTCCCTGGCTCGAAATACAACCGGCAACGCCACCGCTTCGCCCTGGCATAGAAGGTGCACCGTGTGCTTTTGCTGCCACTCGGCGCTGGCTTGCAATGTCACCAGCAGGAACTGATCGTCCATTTCGATGCGAGGCTGTGAAGGCGGAAAGAGGCGTGGCAGCAGCAACGCGAGAAAGATGCAGGCCATGAGTGAAATCGCGATAACGCGGGGAGCGGACGGCCAATATCGGCGCGGAATCTGTTTCAGCTTGTCATCAAACGAACCGTTCGGCTCGCGCATCAGCGGCGCGCCTTGAAACCTTGGTGCGCCTTCTTGGAGTTTGTCGTCGTCCACGCGAATACTCCCCCCGGGGAGCTGAACTATGACGGCGCTTTGTTGAGCTCTTCCAAGATTGTCTCGGCTTTTTGACCATCATAGATGCTGCCCACGCCGTGTGCCCGATTATGCAGGTACTTCTCAAAAGACTCTCGGGCCAGCTCTGGCTTGTCCAGCCACTGATAGAAGCGACCCAGGCGGTAGTGCACGTCGTTGACGAGTTGCAACGCCCACGGCATGCCCTCACCATGCTCGCCGTGGGCGATATGCTCGATGTCGGTGTTGAGCAATACGGTCCAGATGGCGAATGCCGATGTCTCTTGATGTGTCATGTACAGGGCGCCGGCGTAGTGCCATAGCGCCAGCGGGCAGCCAGGGCCCAGCTCGACGGCGCGCTTGCCGCAGGCAACGGCCTTGTTGTAGTCGCCGTTCTCATAGTAGGTCGAGCTGAGCGTCAGCCACAACCAGTGATCGCTGGGGTTAAAGAGCAGCTCTTCCTCGATCAGGTCCCGGGCCGCGTTCCATTGCTTTTCGTTGAGCAGTTTCTCCAGCTTCGCGTCGCTCCTAGCGCTGGAACCATTTGGGCTTCCGCCTGAATGCCATTAACTTATGCCGCCTTTCGTTTGCCGAGCAATCGGGCTCGCATGACGTGCCGCGGCTTGTTCAGGCGATCGTATTCTTTGTGGCGTCGCTTGAAAGCGC
>VGYC01000132.1 GCA_016873095.1 Planctomycetota bacterium
TCGCTGGGCCACGGTCAGGTTCGACTGTCTCGGCATGAGCTTGACTCCTTCGGGCTCGGTGACCATAGTCTATCCGCACCGCCCAAAGACTCACACACGCCGATTCCCAGGAACCCTTAGCAATACAGTCTCGCTCACCCAAAAGTCCAGATTGGCAGCATGGCCTGCGAGTTGATGCGCTGGCAGGCCAGCGGAATGCTCAAGCGTTTTGATAAGTGGCGCGCATATGGCGTCGATGTATGACACGCGAGGCTTTACTGGGCGCTTCTTCGGCTCGGGATGGAGCGCCGCCACTTTCTGAGCCGCTCGCTCGGCATCTTCCTGTCGAGCTTTGTTAGCCTTGTACTCCAACCAGAACGCATCCCATTCTTTCGTCAGCTTCGGCGAGGGAATGCGAACGTACCAAGGAGCCGATTCACAGGGTCGGTGGCACGTAGGACATTCGACCGATTTTAGCGATGGTTTGCGTCGGTAAGACTTGCGGCAAGTGACACAGGTCCATGTCCGTTTACCCATCGAGCCGCCTTTCTTGTCCCCGAACGACCCCGCTCCGCAGCCCCCGCCGCCCGGGGAGCTATGGGTCGGAAACAACCTATGCGGCGGGGGTCTGCTGCAGCGGATGGTTCGGCGTGCCTTTGCGGCCCCGGACGCCGACCTCCTGCCCGACCCGGCCGGCCACCCACACGAACGGGGCGACGATGCCGACCGCCAACAGCGCCACCCCCCACGACTTCGAGTCCGACGGGGACTGCGCCCACAGCCACGCCGGGAACAGGAACAGCAGGCCCGGTGCCCAGGCCACCGGCCACGCCCGGCACCGGCCCGACCGCCACCCGTCCCACGCCCCGACCGCGCCGTTGGCCGTGCCGAGGGCGACAAGGACGGCGATGTACGGGGCCAGCTCCGGCTTAGTCAGGTCGGACCACTCCATGCGGTCGCCCCAGACGCAGGCGGCGACGAACACGACCGGGGCCAGCACGCCGGCGACGAGGCCGAGGGCCGCCCCCGCCGCGATCACGCCGAGACGCCGTCCCATCAGTGCGCCCTCCGTCGCCGAACGATCAAGCTCAGCGACCGCCGCCGGAAACGCCCGGTCGGCTGCAACAGTCGCGAGCAAATTACCCGAACCCTCCGACTGCCCAGCGGGGCGGCGGTTCGCTGCAGCGCCTTGGTTAGGCCGCGTCTCGTTCATTTTGGCTTCTTTGTAACGGAGCGCCTGTTCTCGTCGATGTAGTCCGAGTAATCGGGGCGGCTAGAGAGCTGGATCGGTAGCCGCGCATCAGCCACTGTCTTCATGACCTCCATCGCAATCGGTGGCGGCTCTTGCTGGCCGGCCTCGCGGTAATACCAAACCACTCCCTGCTTCTCGCTCAACGTGCGCAACGACGCCTGAAGTGACTGAATCGTAGCTGCTGTGCCGTCGACAGTGAAGCGTCCGTCAGCAAAGACCGCGACCTTCAGGACGGGTGCATCGGGACTCGGAGCAGTCGGTGGCGCGGACTGCTTGCTGCACCCGCCAAGTAGAAGTGAGAGAAGACCCATAATCGTGATGAGGTGTCGTAGTGTCATAGTGCGTGAAGTGGCCTAACCATTGATTCAATCGACACGGGATGGATTCTACCAGGCGTCAGGAAAGGAGCAACGCAAGCGGAGAATTTTCTTGACGTTGCGGATGATACGTTTGTACACTATCGGAACTATATGGACGCGGGCTGGACTTGCGCAATATCCACGCTGCCGCGGTGTAGCGCGCTTGGAGGCGTGAAAAGCCAGCCAACGATCGCCGTAGCCAGGAGTCGCGATGAAACTCCTCGATCAGGTGCGCGAGCGCGTGCGGGTGAAGCACTTTTCCCTGCGCACGGAGAAGGCCTATGTGCACTGGATCGAGCGCTACATTCGTTTTCACGGGATCCGCCATCCTGCGGAGATGGGGACGGCGGAGGTGGAGGCGTTCTTGACGCATCTTGCGGTCGCGGGCCGAGTGGCGGCGAGCACGCAGAACCAGGCGCTGGCAGCGCTGTTGTTTCTTTATCAGCACGTGCTCGACAAAGAGATCGGACAGCTGAATGCGGTGCGTGCCAAGCGGCCGGTGCGCGTGCCGCTGGTGCTGTCGCGCGGCGAAGTGACCCAACTGCTGGACGCCCTGGACCGTCTGCCCACGGAAGAGCCCTACGGCATGCTGGGTCGGCTCATGTACGGCAGCGGGTTGCGACTCCTGGAAGCTTGCCGGCTGCGCATGAAGGACATCGACCTGGAGCGCGGCCAGCTGACGGTGCGCGAGGGGAAAGGCGATAAGGACCGCTTTGTGATGCTGCCGACCACCTTGCGCGACCGACTTGCCAAGCAAATCGAGTGGCGGCGGGCCCTGCATGAAAAGGATCTCGCGCGAGGGTTGGGCCGGGTGGAAATGCCCACGGCGCTGACGAAGAAGTTTCCGCATGCCGACCATGCGCTCGCCTGGCAGTTCCTGTTCGCCTCGACGCGGCTGTCGCACTGTCCGCGTACGGGAGAGATTGGCCGGCATCACGTCCATGAATCCGCCGTGCAGCGCGCCGTGACGACCGCAGCGCGCATGCTCGGCTGGGTGAAGCGCGTCACCTGCCACACGTTGCGGCATTCTTTCGCGACGCATCTGCTGGAGATGGGCCAGGACATCCGCACCGTGCAGGAGCTGCTCGGTCATAACGATGTCCGCACCACCATGATCTACACACACGTGATGCAAAAGGCGGCGTCGCGGGTGCGCAGCCCGCTGGATGTGGCAACGTAATGTTCAGCTTTCAGCGGTCAGCTTTCAGAGCAGCGGTCGGCGGTCAGCGGCCAAGGGACGCGCGTGGGTGTGTAAAACTTGTTAGCGCCATGCAATCAAACATGCCGCACCCGGGGAGGACCAACGCTGGAATAATGTAACCCTTGGCCGGGTAGGCGGTTATGTGATGGGCTGCCATCTGGGAGGATGCGCCGAGGGGGTGTATGCCTGTTTCTGGACGAATCCTGGACGAATATTCTGGACGGATGAGCCTTCATCGCTCATCGTCAGCTCTTCATGTACTCTTTCAGATAGCCCTCGAACTGCTGGCGGTGCGCCTCCTCCTGGCCGAGGAGCGTGATGGCCAGGTCCTGCGTGACGTAATCGACGCCGTCGGTGAGCTTGATGACGGCGTTGTACTGGGCGATGGCGTCCTCCTCGGCGGCGAGAACGCCCTTGATAACCGTGAGCACGTCGGTCGTGTCCCTGGGCGGCTGCAGCGATTTCTGGTTGAACTGCAGGCTCAGGCTGCCCGGAACGCTGCCGCCAAGCTGCTTGATGCGATTGCCGATTTGCTGGGCGTGCGTCAGCTCTTCCTGGATATCGGTCGCCAGCGCCTGCTTGATGAACTCGGCGCGGACGCCCTCGAGGTCCAGGCTGTTGGCGAGGTAGTTGATGACGGTCTCCACCTCCATGCTGAACGACTTTGACAGGGCGGCGATGATCTGTTCCTTGCTGGCGGCCATTGGCGTGCTCCTCAGGTCCTGGGATCCATTGTCAGCATCACTTCGCGGGCGCGGGCGCGAACAACGTTGTTCGGGCTACCGGTCAGCTTCTCGATGGCAGCGCGAAGCTTCACCATTTCCGGATGGTCCGCCATGACCGACGTACTTTTCTTGCGCCATTCGCCGACGGCTTTCAGCGCGATGAGGATTTCGTGATAAGCCGCGGCCTCATCCGCGATCAACCGACCATCCGGCAGCCGGCTGCGAAAGTTGCGCTGCTGCTGGTCCGCGTCCAGCATCTCGCAGAGAATGGGCAATGGGGTCTTCGGGCTGCCGCGATGGGCCAGGACGCGTGTGGCGGTATACCTGATCTCCCATCCGGGCGCGCTCGGCAGGTTGGCGCCGAGTGCCTGCAGCGCCACCCAGTTGATCGACATGGGAAAACCGGCGCCCGGCGCGATCAGCGCGCCGATCAGCACCTCGGGCGGCGTCTCCACCTTGGGAGTGGCCGGCGCGCGATTGCGAAACAGGATCAAAAGCACGGCGACGGCAAGGATGCCGACCATCCCCAGCAGCAACAAGCCGCGCTTCACCATTCCGGATTCATCGGGCACGGCAGGCTCCCATTGCGCTTGCGGCTCGGCGTCCAGTCCGCGAGCGGGGCTAATCGATCACCGGCGACGATATCAGCGTCCCATGTCCATCATCACGGGTCAGATCCAGCAATATCGCGTCAGCCCTCGGGCTATCCCAAAAGTTCAACACCAGGGCCGTCAAGCGGCGGAGGAAGCGATCCTGGTCGCGGGCGCAGCGTGCGAGCACGTCCACGACGTCGGCGTTTGCCTGCGCCGGCGTTTCCAGGTGGCGCAGCGCCACGCGGGCCCAGCTGGCTCGGTCGCCGCTCCCGGACGCTTGCTCACGCAGGTAACTCCGGATCTCGGACTGTTGCTCGGCCGGCAACTTGGCGAACGATTTCAGGTTCTCGCCCAGGTTGCCGAGCGCCCAGACGGCTTTTCTCCTCAGATCCGTGTTGCCCTTGAGGTCCGGGCTGGCGGTGTCGAGCGCCATTCTGGCGAGCAGCGGGATGCCGACGGGGACCACGAAATCGCCGAGCGCAGACGCCAGGAAGCCGGCATAATCGCGCTCCACTTTTGCCTTCAACCAGCCAGCATCTTGCTGATGCTCCGGCAGACTCTTGATCTGCTGGGCGATGATGCTCTCTTTCTGTTGCAACTCGTCGAGCGCCGTGCTGAGCCGCTCCGCCAGGCCAAGGGCGAACCCAGAATTGACACGCAGCTTGCTTTCAGTCCGCTTCAATTCCTGCGCGAGGTCGTGCGCCGCGCGCCACCGGATATCGGGATTGGCGTCCTTCAGGCGCTGCAAGTAATGATCCGCGTCGCGAGCTTCGACGAACAGATAATTCAAGCCGAGAATGAACAGCACCGCGAACGTGACGATCAGGCCCGGCACCAGAAAAAGCTGCGCGATGAAGCGTCCGGAAGGAGGCGCGACCGGAGGAAGACCTCTTTCGGCGGACGTAGCGGCAGGATTCGGGGAATCGGCCTCCATGCACTCATTCTATGCGACGACACCCGGTTTTTCAGTATTCGCCGGCGCAGTACCTGCAAAGCGGCCAGAAGCAGCGACCGAGGTTATCATCGAGCCGCGCCCCTTGTCCAATCATGCTCCCGCTTTTAAGATGATCCCCGGCAATAGTTGTCAAAGGAAAAGGCGATGTCGATCGACAAAAGCTTGCGGCGGAAGAATCAACTCGTGCGGGCCCGGAACGTGCTCACGCGCGACGAGCGTATCAAGAAGCTCATCGACGAGGAACGCTGGCCCGCTGGCCGCAGCCCCTTTGGCTTGCCGAAAGTGAAGGTCGTGAAGCTGGTGGTGAAGAAGGCGAAGAAGGCCAAGGAAGAAGAGAAAGCCGCCGAGGGGGCCGAGGGAGCGGCGGCCGCTCCAGCCGCTGCTGCTCCGGCGGGCGACAAGAAGGCCGCCGAGAAGAAGGCACCCGAAAAGAAGGCCGACGACAAGAAGGGCAAGAAATAGCCCACGGCGAACGTCACGAATTTCACGACCGGGCTCCACGTGCCAAATCGTCGAGGCGGCGTGGTTTTCGCGTGATTTTATCACCCCAATCGGTACGGCTTGCCCCGTGTGATTCTCCTGCGCCGTTCCACGCCGACACAATCGTTCCAATCAGCACGGTCGCCACTCAGACTCTAGAAAAACACACGATTTTTTGCATTCCCGATGGAGATTTGACAGGTTGGGGCTTACAAAAAAGGAGGCTCGCGAAGGCACACCACTGCCCGGACGCGGCCGACTGACTCGCCGGCAACTCGTATGAACTGGGGATGCGTACCATGAAGAAGCTGAAACCGCTCAGTCGGTTCGTCAAGAAGTGCTGCCTGGTCGCCAGCAACGCCCGCTACCCCGCCCTCGAACTATATCTCACCTACGTCAACTGGTGCCTCAATGCGGGCGCGCCAGTCCACGACCAGTTCACCTTCCTGGAAATGCTCGAGAAGCACGGCTTCTCCTACGGGCAAAAGAAGAACGGCTGCTGGTTCAAGGGCATCTCCGTCCTGCCGCCGTATCGCGTCATCGACTAGGCCGATATCGGACACTCCCATTTCTCGCGAATTTCGCTTTACGAATTGAAACCGTGTCTTCGGCCGGATTCGATTGCCGCGGCATCACGCACTAGCCGTACCAAGATCCGCAAGGATTTGTGCGGCGCGATTGGCGTCCGCCACGGAGTCGAACGTGGCATAGCCGACGAATTTGTGACCGACTGCGGTCATCGTCAATCCGTGCAGGTTGATGCCGGCCATCGACCATTGCTGCGTCAGGCGGTGCGCCAGTCCGGCCTCGTTGTCCCCCTCGATGCGGCGCACGACCGGGCTGCTCGCTTCGATGAAACCGGCAGACTTGGCGGCGCGAACCTGTGTCGGGCCAGTGACCGGTGCGACATAGACAATGCCGTAACCCGATTTGTCCGAAAGTCGCTGCATCTCGACATACTCGAGATTGGCGCCAGCCTGTGCCAGAAACGCCAGCTTGGCAGCTGCCGAGC
This sequence comes from Planctomycetota bacterium, assembly GCA_016873095.1. Lineage (GTDB taxonomy): Bacteria > Planctomycetota > Planctomycetia > Gemmatales > Gemmataceae > VGYC01. Next base: position 6,557 of record VGYC01000132.1, read on the forward strand.
CTGGCTCGTCTGGCACTTCGACCGACCACACCTGCACCCGGTCCCACTTGAAGCTCATGATTGCACCTCCATGGGCTAATGTCGATTATACCCCTGCACGCTCGGGTTGCGAGGAGATTCGCAAACAACCACTGCAATGGACTGCGACGCCCCGGCAAAGACGGAGACGGTTCGCAGCTACAGCCAAGTCGAAATTGCCAATCTCACACAAATTCGAGTTGCTCTACAGCTTCGCGCCATAGACAATGGTAGGGAGGAAGGGATTGTGGTGCGGAGGTCCGGACATGCGACGCTGCCTGTACGCCGTTGTTCTCATCCCGTTCGTGCTGATCGGTGCGCGCGCCGACTACCTCGTCATCAAGGTTGACGTCAACAAGGCGTCCGTTGGTGACGGCAGCGCCAAGCAAGGCGCCGTTCTGTCGCTCGTGCCGCGCAAAGAAATGAAAGGCGGCCCAGGCGGCTTCAAAGGCCCGGGAGGTCTGCTCGGCGGCAAGACCGGCGGGATGCCGGGGGGCATGCCGGGGGGCATGCCTGGTGGATTCCCGGGCGGCACGCCCACGGGTCCAGGAGGATTCTTTCCTGGCTCCGGAAAGGGCGGAATGCCAGGTGGCATGCCTGGCGGGATGCCAGGAGGCATGCCGGGTGGGATGCCCAAAGGCGGTTTCCCCGGCAATCAGGGCGGTTATCCGGGCGGTGGTGGCTTTCCAAAGGGCCCGGCTGGAAATCAGGGCGGCAACCCCATGCCCCCTGGCGGTTCTCTGAATCCGAACCAACCCAAATCAGGTTTGCCGGGACAGGGAAAGGGCAACACTGTTGACAACATGCCGCCACGCTGGGCCTTTGCATATCTCGAACTTCGCGGTCGAACGGCGCCCGTCTTCACCATGGACAAGATGACGCACATTGCCATTGAACATCCCTGGGGCAAGCACTGTGTCGTCCCGATTGACCATGTGCTCTACATCAACAAGGACGCCACGCCGCTCGATTACATCAAGCGTGCCAAGGCCATCTCCAAGGAAGGCAAGACTCCCGCCAAGGCGCTGCGCCTCGCGGAGTGGGCGCTCGCTCACGGGTTGATGAAAGAGTTTCACGCGGCGATGAACGACGTGAAAATGTCCATCGAGAAGCCGCCGGAGAAAGCCAATGAGAAGCCGGCAGAAGTTCCCGCCTCGGTCAAGGCTGCACTTGCCGCCTATGCCAAGGTAAAAGAAAACCTCAAGAAACCGCCCGAATCCGACGACCCAGCTCAGGCTGACCTGGCAAATGATCTCAAGGCGGAAGGTTACCAGTCCAGACCTAGCGCCGCCGGGCATTACAATCTGCTCACCAATGTCGCCGCTGCCGATCTGATCGAGCGTCGGGCCAAATTACTCGAAGAGACGTACGAAAAGTTCTTCTACTGGTTCGCATTGCGGAGCCCGGAATCGTTGCCGCCCATGCCCCGGCATCGCCTCATGGCTGTGCTCGTGAACGGCGCCAAGGAGTTTCTGGGCAAGCACGCAGCCTGGGGTGCGCTGCCGCTGGTCGGCGACGGATTCCTGCCGCGCCGCGATAACGTCATCGTCATGTGCTCCGAGCACCTGGACGAGACGTACGGTTTGCTCCGCAAGAACAACCAGGGGTTTTGCCAGAGCCTGAAGTTGAATCGCGAGGAACTGCTCACGGGCGCCGTGTGGGCACACCAGGACGCCAAGCAGAACGACCTCAATGTCTCCATGCTGCAAACGCTCACACTGGTTGAGAAAGCCAACGAAGCCCAGGCCGAGCGAACCACGATCAGCCACGAAGCCACCCGCCAGCTGCTGTTTGCCACCGGCCTGTTGCCGCGAAACGTGGCCGTGCCGGAATGGATCCAGTATGGGCTGTCGAGTTATTTCGAAACGCCGCCTGGCGCCTTCTATCCGGGCGTTGGCATCACGAGCTGGACGAATCTTGTCGATTTCAAGTATCACAAGCGCAAGAAGCACCTGGACTCTGCCAAGGACACGCTCATGCAGGTGATCAGCGACGGTTTCTTCAAGAGAGCCAGCGGTTCCGTGGCTCAGGCAATGGCAGTCGGCGCCAAGCCTGGCGTGCTGCAACGAGCGGAGCGCGATCAGGAGATCGCCCGTTCCACCGCCTGGGCGTTCGTTTACTACCTGGCTCGTGAAAACAAGCTAGGCTCGTTGCGCCGTTACAGCCAGGAGCTGGATCGCCTGCCCCGCGACCTGGAGCTGAACGACCGAATCCTGAGAGGCTGCTTCAACCGCGCGTTCGACCTGAATGACGGGAACGTTGCCGGCTTCGCCGACGGGTGGTTCGCCGAGATGAACAATTACTACCTGGAGATGCCGTCAGAGTATGAGGATGAACTGTTGAAAAGCCGGCTAGCCGGAACGGGTCTCTCGGTGGGCCGGTGACCCCGTGGCGAAACTGCCTTGGCTGAAGAGTCGAGTATCACTTTGCGTTGGCTGGCAGAGAAGACCTTCAGGGCGCGAGCTTCTTGCCGCGCTTGGCGAGCAGGCGCGCCATGCTGTCGGCCGATAGTCGCGGGTCATCGAGCAGTAGATTCTGCATCTCCGTCTTCACGAATGTCGACAGGTCGTCGCCAGTCCAGCCCGCTTCCACCAACCTTCGACCGACCATTTCCAGGCACTGTTCGCGCAGGGCGTCGATCTGCCGCGAGATGGTCCCTTCGTGAACCTCAAGCACCTGCGCAACCTCGCGCTGACTGAGTCGGTAGCGGACACGCAAACCCAGAAGGAGCCAATCGGTGTCTTTGCAGCCGGCAAGCCAGTCGCGTGCCGCCGAACAGAACAGTTCGTGCCAGCGACTTTCAGACTCGGAGGGCAAGGGCAACGCCAGGTCATCCTCTGGCAACGCCTGTATGCCGGCGCGGCGGCGCAACAGCGAAATGTGCCAGTTTTGAAAGACGCGAATCAACCACGGGACCAGCGGCCGCAGTCCGTCGTAGCGGGCCAGCACTGGCAATGCCCCCTCCGATTCGGCAACGTACAGCTGCGACCAGAATTCGTTGACGGCGCTGTCCTGCCTCTCTTCATTGCGCGGATACAGCCTGGCGGCGCGGGCACGCAAGGCGTCAATGAGCAGACAATCGCCACGCCCGGCCCGTGATGCAAACAGCTGCTGCCACGCTGTGTCCTTGCCTTCCAGGCATGCCGCCACGACGAACCAGTCGAGCGGATAGAGATTGTCGAGATAGGCCGACCACGATGCCTGATTGTCCGACTTGCTCTGATGAAGCTGATAGGTGCGCTGCAGATGCTGATCGCAGGCCTGCCGCGAGAGTTCCACGCCGGGCAATTGCAAACGGCAGAAATGGTACAGCAACTCGGCGCGAGGCGACAGGTCCGCTGGCGAGTGTTTCATGGTGATGCCGCGAGAATGATGAACGATGAATGACGACACGCGAAACGGCACGAGGCCGTCTTCCGTTCATCATTCATCGTTCACCATTCGATTCACTGTCTCCGCGTCTCCGCCTTGCCGTTGGTCTTGACGGCGGTACGGCGAATCTGGCCGCGCAAGTGCTCGAGTGCCATCTCCAGCTGGCGATCCTGGAAGTGGGAAGGCCCACTGGCAGTGCTCTTGCGCTTGTCGGGTCGCTGTATGATTTCTATGTCGCGCAGATGGTCCTGTAATTCGTTCAGTTCCTTGTTGGGCAGCTTGAGTACGAACCCAGGATCGGGCGTAACGCCCCATTCGTCCTCCTCGCGGCCCTGGGTGCTGGCGCGATTGAGATTGCGGTCACTGGGCCGCCAGAACGTCGCCGTGGTCAGCTTCAGCTTGCCGCCCGTGTCGAAGTTCTGGATGGTCTGCACGCTGCCCTTGCCGTAGGATCGCGTACCCATGATGATCGCCCGGTTGTGGTCCTGCAAGCAGGCAGACACGATTTCGCTGGCGCTGGCGCTGAAACCGTTAACCAGGCACACCATCGGGAAGGCAGTGTACGAGCCGTCGCTCTTGCCGACGTAGGAGGTCTCCGGCCCATTGCGCGGGCGAACCGTCACGATCAGGCCGTCGTCGATGAACAGGTCGGCGATCTTGACGGATTCGTCGAGCAGACCGCCCGGATTGAACCGCAGGTCGAGGATGAAGCCCTTGATGCCCGCCTTGGAGAGTTGCTTCATCACTCGCTCGAGGTCCTTGTGTGAATTCTGCGAGAACTGGGTGAGGCGGACGTAGCAAATCTTGTTCTCGGGATCGATGACATAGTTCCAGGAATCGTCCTCGTTGCGCTTGCTTCCCAGGACGGTCTCGACCTTGACCTGGCCACGAATAAGAGTGAATTCGAGCGGCTTCTCGCTGCCTTCGCGCTCGATGAGAAGCTTTACCTTGGTGCCGGACTTGCCCAGGATCTTCTTGACCGCCATATCGGTGGATAGCCCCTTGGTGGGGATGACTTCCGGCTTGGCTAGCGGCGTGCCGTCGCTTTCAACCTCGCGAATGATCGTGGTGATGATGTCGCCGGCCTGAATACCCTTCTTGTAAGCGGGGCTCCCCTTGATCGGTGTGATCACCTGCAGCTGGTCGCGGATGTTGTTCTTTTTGATCTGCACGCCGATGCCGGAGAACTGCCCCTCCACATCCTGCCGCAGACGGACAAGAGTCTCGGGGTCAATGTAGCCGGTATGGTTGTCGAGCTTGCTGAGCATGGGTTGCAAGGAGTAGGTGATGTCCTTGTCACCGGACAGATCCTCGCGCTTGCCGAGGTGCATGCGGGCTTCGGTGAGCAGCTTGATGAGATCGACATCCTTGAGAGATTTGACGTTGTCGAGGCGCTCGCGGACCTTCGATGGGATCTTCTCGTTGCACTGCCGATACAGTCCGCGGATGCTGTACTCGATGAGCTGGCCGGTGTTGACGTCCTTGACATAGTTCTGCCGCACGAGCTTGGCGGCACGAAGCACCATGATCGCGTACTTGCCCGCCTGTTGCTCGGTAATGTGCGTGGCCGTCAGGATGTCCTTGCGCTGATCGAGAAACTCGGCCAGCTCAAGTTTACCGTCGGCCAGCTTCTGGTATGCCTTGCGTAAAGTCTGCTTGGCGGTGAGCTTGGGCATCCGACTCAGCAGGTTGTGCCCTTCCTCGGCGACTTCATGCGACAGCTTGTTGTCCTTGGCCAGCTTGTCGAACTTGGCGAGGCGTTCGTGGGCCTTCGGATAAGCCTTCGGGTTTAGATCAATGACAAAATCGCTGGTCTGCCCCTCAAAGATGACGGGCAGCTGATCCTTTTCCGTGTCATTCTTCCCGACCTTGCGGGCCAGTTCCGGCAACTCGGCGCGGACGTACTTGGCCAGCTCGCCGACGGTGATGACGCCGTCGGGCTCATAACCTTCGACGTCGGCCTTGCCCTTGAGTCCGGCAAGGAGCACCGTGGTGAAGATGCCATGGTCCTTGTAAGCCGGCGATGGCTTCAAGCCGGTGTTGGCGATGAAGGCGACGCGACTTGGCGAACCGCCCTTGGCGTCCTCCTTGCCCATGAAGACGCGCAGCAGGTCGCTGACATTGGCGTCAGGCACCGCTTCCTTGCCCTTCTTGAAGCCGAGGAAATGCGTGTCAATGAAGGCAACGAATTTCTGGCTCTTGACCTTCTCGATGGCCTGCTCAATGTCGCCTGAGGCAACGGCGTCCTTGGCCCGGTTCTTGAAGGTGGAATCGGTAGCGAAGAAGCACAGGCGTTCACCTACCGGAGCACCCTGCCCCATGAAGGCCAGTACGACGAGATCGTCCCTGCCGGCCTGGGTATGCAGCCAGTTGAGGGCCTTGAGGATATTGCCGCGCGTCGCCAATTCATTGGGCCGCGTCTTGTCCGGACTTCCCAGGAGCAGCTTGATGTGCTTGTCGTCCACGCCAAGGTGCTCCTTGGCGATGAAGAGGTCATACAAGGCCTGGGCGTCGGCCTCGGCATGCTTGCGCGGCAGGATGTGGTTGTCGGCATACTTGTCGATGCCGACGACTACCACGTAAGGTTGCGGAGGCTGCTCGGCCCCACGCGCCGGGATCGCCCAAATGGCGGCCGCAATGCACGCCAAGACGCTGACAAGCACTCGCTTCATGAAATGGTCCTTTCGCTGGGACTGACGCCACCGCGCAACGAGTACATTCTGACCAATCTCCCAAAACAGTCAACCAGATTCTTGAGGCTGCGAACTTCGTGGGCGATGCCGGCACGGGAAAGGTAAGGCAATGGCGGGCGCTGAATCTTGAAGGCAGCAATCTGGTCCCCATCTATTGTAGGCTCGCCACCTGCAAACGAGCAAACCGTCTTTTTGTAACACGCCCAGATTCCCCCAGCAACCCAGGCTGCCTTGGCTCTTCGGTCGGAGTTAACGAAGTAAGGTGACCGAGGCAGACCACACACTCACCTTCGCCCTTTCCACGCCCGGACCGCCATCAGCTTGGCGCGGAAAAGTGCTGCGCCAGTCTGCCGGAACCTTGCATGTCCATTTTGCCTTTGTTAGAATCAAGCATTCCTACCTTCATGAATTTCATATACACGGCGGCGTACACGGCGGGAGTTCCGATGGCGGCTTTGAACTTTCTCAAGGGAGTGAATCAGGGGGCCACTGTATCTCTGGACGGCGAGCGGATGGTGATGGGCCGGAACGCGGAGTGTCAGATCGTGCTCGACGAACCGGCCGTCAGCCGTGAGCACGCTGTCATACGCAAGATCCAGGGCAAGTTCTACATCGAGGACATGAAGAGCCGCAACCGAACCTTTGTCAACAACCAGGCAATCTCGGCGCGCACCCTGCTCAAGGACAACGACAAGATCAAGATCTGCAACTTCCTGATTGTTTTTCAGGAATCGTCCCCCAAGCCACCGCTGCCGGACGGTCTGCGACGCGGCGAAGAAGCCGTCGAGGAGGATAACGAGGAAAGCTCCTCAACGGTCGAAGCCACGATCAGCACTAGCAGCAAGCAAATCCTGCAAACACAGCCGGCTGAGAAACTCGCCTTCCTTCTCAGCATGACCGCTGACCTGACGCAGGTGCTCAACGTCGAGGAATTGCTGCCCAAGATCGTCGATAGCCTGTTTCAGGTCTTTCGTCAGGCGGACCGCGGCTTCGTCATCATCACCGACGATCAGGGCAAGCTGATTCCGAAAGTGTCGAAAACCCGGCACGGCAAGGACGAGGGGCCGGCCCGGTTCAGCCGTGGCATCGTCAACCGCTGCATCGAAACCGGCGAGGGGCTCCTGAGCGAGGACGCCACAGCGGACAAGCGCTTCGATCTCAGCCAGAGCATCGCCGACTGCAAGATTCGTTCGGTGATGTGCGCTCCCCTGACCGGCCGCCAGACCGGCAAGGCGATGGGCGTATTGCAGCTCGACACTCAGGATCGTTTCAAGAAATTCAACGCCGACGACTTGAAATTGCTGATGGCAGTCGCCGGGCAGGCAGCAGTCGCTCTTGAAAACGCCAAGATGCACGAGAATCTGGTCGCACGCGCCGGCCTGGAACGCGACCTCAAGACGGCCCAGCAAGTGCAGCGCAGCTTCTTGCCGAAAAAGCCGCCCGACTTGCCCGGCTACGAGTTCTTCGCCCACTATGAGGCAGCCCAGGAAGTGGGTGGCGACTACTACGACTTCATACCGCTGCCCGGCCCGCGTATCGCCGTCATGATCGGCGACGTGGCCGGCAAGGGCGTCCCGGCTGCCCTGCTCATGGCCAAGGTCAGTTCCGATTCACGCTTCTGCATGCTGACCCAGCCTAGCCCAGCCGACGCCGTCTACCATCTCAATGAACTCATGGAAGAAGCAGGCATGCTCGACAAGTTTGTCACCCTCGGCGCCTGCCTGCTGGATCCAAGCTCGCACCAGGTTACCTTCGTCAACGCCGGGCACAACGCTCCAGTGCTCTATCACAAGGCCAACGGTGCCATGACAGAGGCCACCACTCTTGACCAGACCGGTTACCCGCTTGGCGTCATGGACGGAATTCCATACGAAGCGACGACGATCACCATGCAACCGGGAGACGTGATCGTGCTGTTCACAGACGGCGTGACCGAAGCCAAGAACAAGCAAGAGGCCGACTTTGGCATGGACGGCGTTTACGCCGCCCTCAAGGCCTCCGGCCCGATGACTGCGAAAGCCATGGGCCAACGCCTCGTCGCCGCCGCCAAGCAGCATTTCCTCGGCTGCAAGCAGCACGACGACCTGACCGTCGCTTGCTTTGGTAGAATGGAGTAGACGTCCGTTTACGGACACCGCAACGCAACTTCTGACAATCGAACAAGGGCATCGCCATGTCCGAGACGATCACGCTTCCCGAAACCTCGCAGCGGGCCAAACGCGAGGAAAAAACCAAGCGCCAGCCCCCCTACAACGTCGTCCTCATCAACGATGACGATCATAGCTTCGAATATGTCATCCACATGCTACAGGTGCTTTTCGGCCATCCGCCAGAGCGCGGCTATCAGATGGCCTGGGATGTACACACCAACGGCCGCGTCATCGTGGACACCACCACGCGCGAGCGCGCCGAACTGAAGCAGGAGCAAATCCACGCTTTCGGCCCCGATCCCCACATTGTCCGTTGCCAGGGATCCATGTCAGCCGTCATTGAACCCGCGCCCGGGTAATTCTTGGTCTCTGCCAGCGTCACCCGTGCTCGACGCTCACAAGCGACGCTCACAAGCGACGCTGGCATCGTCACCAGCTGGCATCGTCGCCTACGCGAAGGTCAGCTTTCGCAGCACGTCCAGTGAACTGATGACGCCGATGAGCGTCCGCTCGGCATCCACCACGAACAGGTGATGGACGTGAAGTCGCAGCATATCCGAGACGACCTTGGCGGCGGGCGTGTCCGGTGCGACCGAGAAGACGGCGGGAGTCATCAGATCGCTGACCAGGGTCTTGTCCACGTTCTCGACGTGGAAGCCGAAGCGCAGCCGCTCGCCGGCATCGGTCTCGACAGGCGCATTCTCCACGCCGCGGCCCATCGCCAGATGTTCCGTTCGTTCCTGATCGTGAACCAGGATGTCGGAACTGCTCAGCACGCCGATGGGACGGCCGGCGTCATCGATCACTGGCGCCACGCTGAAGCCACGGTTGTTGAACAAGGCCGGTGCCTCGCGCACCGTGGCGTCATGGTCGATGGACACCGGATTGGCATTCATCAGGTCGGCGGCCGTATGGGCACTCAGGACTAGAAGCGGTGCGTTGGCAGTTCTGTTGGCGGTCATGGCAATGCTCCTTTCGGTTGCAATGAACTGGCCCCGTCAGGCCGGGACTTCCTGGGCGACGGCAGCCAGAATATCGGTGCTCGACACGATGCCGATCGGATGATCGTCCTTGTCCACGACAATCAGGCGATGGATATGGGCGTCGATCATCATCCGCGCCAGTCGCTGGATGGACGTGTGTGGCGGAACGGTGACTGGATCGCGCGTCATGCAATCGCTCACGCGCTCGTCGCGGCTGTCGTCTTCATCCACAATCTGCCAGGCATGCATGGCCTCGGTGTGGCACGGCCCGTGCCGGCGGCCCTCGCGCTCGGCGTAGTGCAAGAAATCCGTGTTCGAAAGCACGCCGATACAGCAGCCATTATCGTCCACCACCGGAGCGCCGCTGACGTGCGCCTGCGCCAGCAGCCTGGCTGCGGCACACAACGACATCTCCCTGGGCAGCAGCACCACGGTCTGACTCATCAGATCCGAAGCCGTAAGCGTTGACCAGCGTTGCAATGTGGCAACCATGTCCATTCTCCTTTCGAGAGTCACCGGCCGTGGTTCACTTCACCATCATCTCCGGCCCGATTCCTCGCACAAGGTTTGACATCGTGTCGGCGATGATCTCGAGCAGGTCATCGAGCGTGACGATTCCCGTCACATGCCCGGCATCGTCAACCACCACCAGCCGGCGCACCTTCAGGTCACGCATCGACTCCGTGACCTCTACCAGATTGGCAGTCCAGGAAACTGTCTCCACCGGCGTGGTCATCACCCGCGAAGCCGGAGCGTGCAGTGCCGTGCCACGCGCGCCCAGTTCCAGGGCCACGTCGCGGTCGGTGATGATCCCGGTCGGACGATTCTTGTCCACGATAACCACCGTGCCCACGTTGTGTTCCTCCATGAGGCACGCGACTCGACTGATGGCGTCGTAGGGCCGGGCCGTCACCACAGTCTTGGCAAAACCACGAATCTCCATGATACCTCTCCTTCCACTGGTTTGTCACCAACCGAATATCCACGCCAGCAAGCGCACCACGACGTCCCCGATTGTCACGCTTGCCAGCACAATCAAACCGAGACACAGCAGGAACATGCCCAGCCTGCCGCCGAACGGCAATTCCACCTGTTGCGCTGGCAGCTCCTGCGGTGCTTCATTCGTCGTCATCGGCTCCACGTTCAAACTCCCAAACCCAGAATCGACTCAATCTCCGACGCCCACTTCCACGCAACCCACGCGTCCCAGCGCCCGCAGATCTAGGTGTTCAACCTGGTCTTCCAAAGGAAGCTGCCAATCGATCAACGCCGCCCAACCACATGCCAGTTCCCCCGGATTGACAATGAGCGTGCCGGCAACGCGCTGGCTGCCGCGAGTTGCGCTTGGGCCGGCGGCGACACACAAAGCGGGGTGAATGCTATCAATCAGTTCTCCGATCATGGCTCGGCCAGCTGGCCCGCCCAGGCTCCCGGTCGGCGGCGTCGGCAGCAGGAGCGCGCGACGAGGCTGCTTGGCCGACCACAGCGAACGCAGATGGTACTCGGCCAGCACGCGTGAGCAGGCTCCGTTCTCGCACGCAGGACCATCGCACAGGACGCCGCCCATGCCACAGACAGCGACATCACGCTCCGTCACCAGGCAGCCATGCACCAGATGCACGTTCGGGAACTCGGTCTCGGCGTGCATGCCCATGCGCAGAAAATCGGTAAGGGGCGTGTCCATCGGTCCGGGGATCACGGCGCAGAAGACCGGCGGTTCACCGAGGCCGCCGAGGGTCGCAAAGAAGCGTTCAACGAACAGAGCATCATCGAACGTCATGCCCCAGCACGTGCCGTCGCGTGCCGTGTACTGTCGCCCCTCGCTCAGCACTCCGCCAGCGAAGAAGATGCCATCCGGCTGTCGTGCCTGGACCGCCGCCCGCAGCCATTGCAGCGCTTTTTGTCTGCCATTGACACCTGCACAAAGAAGGATACGCCGCATGACCCGCTCCTTGTCATCCCCATTGAAAAGGTCATTAAAAGAAAGAGCAAATGCGAGGCCATTTCCAGCAAACGAAGTGAATTCGACGGGGTCGATGAGGTGAGCGTCGCAATACGCTGAAAACGCGAACAAATTACAGTGGATCAGGCCGCGAGTTGTGTCTTGAGTTCAGTCAGCCCCGCGTGCTGTGCGAAAGCGTAGTAGCTCGTGCGAATACGCACATGGCGCGCGCATGCAATCCGAACATAGCGCATGTTGCCGCCATCTCGGCTTCCCGGAGATGTGATAATCGGCTCAGCAGAATAGACATAAGCCGGGATGCAGGCTCAAGAGATGATAGCGGCCGGGGCCAGCACGAGTTCGGGACCCATCACCAGGCCGCTGGTTTGCGAAGCTGTCGCCCCCATCCCTTCCTCGGCAACGACACTCTCGCCTGCCGTCGCGCCCGAACCGCAAGTTCACTCCCGCAGCCGCAGCGCAATGTACTTCGTCTCCAGGTATGCCTCGAGCCCGTCGTGGCCTAGCTCGCGGCCCAGACCGCTTTCCTTCATGCCGCCAAAGGGGCATTGCGGCACGGCCGGGACCGGCTCGTTGATACCGATGATGCCGGCCTCCAGGCCTTCAGCCATCTTCCACGTCACCGTCAGGTCGTTGGTAAAGACGTATGCCGCCAGGCCATAGCGTGTCTTGTTCGCCTGCTGGATGACGTCCTCAAGCTTGCTGAAATCAAGCAGCGGCATCACAGGTGCGAATGGCTCCTCGGTCATGATCTTGGCCTCGGCTGACAGGTTCGACAGCACCGTCGGCTCGAAGAAGTAGCCCTTCTCGAAGCGATCGCTACGCTTGCCGCCGGTGAGAACCTTGGCGCCGGTTTTCTTGGCGTCCTCGATGAGGACCGACGTGCTTTCCATGGCCTTCTTCTCGAACATGGGCCCGATCTCGATGCCGGGCTCCAGGCCGTTGCCGAGCTTGAGATTCTTGGCGGTCTCGACGGCGACCTCGGTGAACTTCTTGTGCACGTCCTTGTGGACGTAGAACCGGCTCGGGGCGATGCACACCTGCCCGTTGTTGCGAAACTTGCCGATGACCGCTGCCTTGGCGACGACTTCCGGGTCGGCATCCGGGAAGACGATGAACGGCGCGTGCCCGCCCAGTTCCAGGCTGACACGCTTCATCTGATCCGCACAGCCCTTCATGAGCTGCTTGCCGACCTCGGTCGAGCCGGTGAAGCTGATCTTGCGGCAGATCGGATTCTCCAGGAACTCGTCCGCGATCTCCTGCGCCGGCCCCATGACGAGGTTGACAACGCCGACCGGCACGCCTGCCTCGGCCATGAACTCGAAGAGCTGGATGAGGCACAACGGCGTCTGGCTGGCGGGCTTGGAGACGATCGTGCAGCCGGCGGCGAGTGCGGGTGCGATCTTGCGGGCTTGCAGCGTGATCGGGAAATTCCAGGGGCTGATGGCGCCGACCACGCCGACGGGATGCTTCAGCGTCATGTGCCGCTTGCCCGGCGCGCCGTGCGGGATGACCTGGCCGTAAGCGCGCTTGCCTTCCTCGGCAAACCACTCGAAGGTGTCGGCCGAGTGCAGGATCTCCGCCTTGGCCTCTGCCAGCGGCTTGCCTTGTTCAAGTGTCAAGGTGCGGGCGATGGCGTCGGCCTTGTCGCGCATGATGTCGGCGATCTTCTTGATGATCTTGCCGCGGTCCCAGCTGGTGAGCTTCATCCACGACTGCATGGCCTTGTGGGCGGCTTCGAGGGCGCGGCGCGTCTCGGCCCGGCCGCCGTAGGCTATCTCCGCCAGCACCTCCTCGTTGGCCGGGTTGATCACCTCCAGGGTCCGCCCGCCGTCCGCCGCACACCACTTGCCGTCGATGAACATTTTCCGCAGGGTCGCCGTCGCCGTCGCCATTGGTTTATCTCCTGATGGGGCAGACCATCCCGTCCGCCGATTGCAGATGGAATCAATTTACATGGTAGGATGGAGGCCAGCAACTGTTTCCTTCAGGTACAACAAGTCGGCGACTGTTGGCAGCAATGAAAGCGCCCCGCGGCTCGTTCCGTACAATCATCGACATGGACACATTTTCGGCACTGCACGGCCTGATGGCCGAGGTGGATGCGTATTACAAGGAGCGCGGCATCTTTCAGGCGCGCTTCGGCTTCGGCGTGTGCCCGGCGCTGATCGTCATCGACATGGCGTACGGCTGGACGGACCCGGCCTATGCCGGCGGCTCGGCGCGGCTGGACCTCGCCATCACGGCGCTCCAGCGGCTGCTGCCGGCGGCGCGCGACAAGAAAGTGCCGATCATCTACACGACCTCGCCCTACAAGGAGACGCCGCAGCTCAAGTCGGCCGCCGATTTCTCGCCACGCTTTCGCAAATGGGACCGCCGGGCCTGCGAGATCGACGAGCGCGTTCGCCCCGAGCCGGGCGAGCACATCGTCTACAAGGACCACGCCAGCGCCTTCGCAGGCACCGCGCTGGCCGGCCACCTGATCGCCCGCCGGGTCGATACGCTGCTCATCACCGGCTGCTCGACCAGCGCCTGCGTCCGCGCCACGGCCACGGATGCCAAGTCATTGCAACTCAGGCCCATCATCATCCGCGAGGCCGTCCAGGATCGCGCCGAGATTGCCCACGAATGGACACTCTTCGATATTCAGGCCCGCTTCGCCGACGTGGTGAGCCTGGAAGAGACGCTCGGTTATCTGAACCGCACGCCGCAATGACAGCACGCCGTCGTAAAACATTGACCCGCCGCCATTTTCCAGCTACTCTCGTTAGGAGATGCACTGGTTGTCTGCGAGGCTCATGCAAGGAGTTCGACATGCTGCACCGTCGGGATGCCATGCTGCGGTTAGGCCAGGTTGGGCTGGGCGCACTGACGTTGCCCGAGCTGCTGCGTGGCGAGCGAAGCCAGGCGGCCGAGCGGCCGCGGCGTGCCGCCGGCACGGCCAAGTCGTGTATCCTCGTGTACCTCTGGGGCGGGCCGCCTCAACAAGACATGTGGGACATGAAACCAGCCGCTCCCACCGGCATCCGCAGCCTCTTCAGACCGATCCACACCGTGGTGCCCGGCATCGACGTGTGTGAACACATGCCGCTGTTCGCGCGGCACACCGACAAGACGGCCATCGTCCGCTCCCTGACGCACAGCAGCAACATCCATGAGGCATCGGTGTATCACACCATGACCGGCCGGCTGAATCCGGGTCTGGTTTCGCCGCGCAACATGCGCCGCCGGGACGAGTTTCCCAATGTCGGCTCGGTCGTGTCGGCCTTCAGCCCGCCGAGCGTGTTCCCGGCCGCGGTGACGATTCCCAGGCCAATCGGCCATGACGGCGTTACCTATGCCGGCACCTACGGCGGCTTCCTCGGCCCGCGCCATGACCCGATGGAATTGCTCGCCGCCCCGATGTCGAGCAACGCCCCGACGCACGGCGTGACATTGCCGCCGAATCTCGACGAGGTCCGGCTCGTGGCCCGGCGCGGCTTGCTGCGCGTGCTGGAAGATAACGATCGGGCCTTGCAATCGAGCCGGTCCACCGCCGGGTTCGAGAGCTACTGGCAAAAAGCGTTCGCCATGGTTTCATCGCCCGCCGCCAAGCAGGCCTGCAACCTGGACCGGGAAGATCCACGGCTGCGCGATCGCTATGGCCGCAACGAGTACGGCGAGAGTTTCCTGCTGGCACGGCGCCTCGTCGAGGCGGGAGTGAGACTGGTCACCATTACCTGGATGTGGATTCCGCCGGGCGCCCGCGTGCAGAACGTCTGGGACAACCACGACTCCACGAACCGGCTCATTTCCAACCAGAACCTGCCGCCTCTGGACCGGGGCTTCGCCGCGCTGATGGAGGATTTGACGCAGCGCGGCCTGCTTGGGGATACGCTGGTGACGATGTTCGGCGAGTTCGGCCGCACGCCGCGACTGAACGCCACCAGTGGCCGCGACCACTGGGGCATGTGCCAGTCGGCAGTATTTGCCGGCGGCGGCATCCGCGGCGGCCAGGTTTACGGCTCCAGCGACGCCGACGCCGCTTACCCCAAGACCCAGCCCGTTTCACCCGAAGATGTCCTGGCAACCATCTACCACGCCTTCGGCCTGGAGCCCGACATGCTGCTTCACGACCAACTCGGGCGACCGCATCCCCTCGTCAACGGCCGGCCCATCGCCGGGCTGTTTGCGTAGACGCTCAAGTCGCGTCGTGGCACGAGAATTCGTGAAGTATGGCGAGCGTTCGGCCAGGCCCTAGCCCTCAACCAAGCGAACCCGGAGGCGTTTAGCAGCGGAGATTTCTGAAAAAACTCGAAACCCCTGGCATTTTCGGGAGTCTGATAAGTATCTCA
>VGYC01000133.1 GCA_016873095.1 Planctomycetota bacterium
CTCCTTGCTACCCCGTCGCTGATTTGTTGTGGACATGGCCACCTCCTTTGCGGAGATTAGACCATGTCAGTCAAGAACGCGGTTGGCCGGACGGACACGTCGTTGACACGCCGGACGATGATCGTGTCACCCAAGCTCGTGCCATGAATGTAGAGCACCCCGCTCGTGACGCTTGCCGTGGTTAGCAAGCAACGGCTTTCGAGGGTCTCGAGATTCGGACGGATCTTGCGCGAGCGACGAGTCATGGCGAACTCCTGGATATTTCGCGGGAAGCGAGACAAGGTACGAACACATTCGCACAAGTTACCCGCGGTCATGTTCGACACCAGTCACATCTTTGTGTGACCTGCACTTTTCGCGATGTATGAAAGATGCACGCGGACGATGCGCAGCACGAAGCCGACGTTGCTCGCCACGCGCAGCTTGCGATACAGACGATCGATGTAGACGCGCACGGTTTCGGCGCTGATTCGCAACTTGCGGGCGATGCGGCTGCGGCTGCGGCCCTCGAACAAGAGGACCGCCACCTCAAGCTCGCGCGTCGTGAATCGGCACACCACGCCAATGTTGACCCAGTCATCGCAGGATAGGAAGCCGTCAGCAGGATTGGCGGACTCGAATCGCAAGAGACTCGATTTTGCTGTCACGGCAAACTCCCCGCTGCGCCCGGAAGAACGCGCCACTACCAGCTAGAACGGAAATGCCATCGCAAACCGGACAAAAAAACTCGAAAAGCCACGCTGCAACTCCCCGGATACGGTCGTGCTCGAAGATATGGCTGCGGATCGCTTCGTCCATGCCGCAGCCCCTGTCCTTCACCGTGAGCACGGCATAGACGCCGGGCTGAATGCCGGACAGGTCGCGGGCGGCGGCCTCGTTCAGCTCCACGTTGGCGGTCTTGATCGAGATCTGCCCGCCGTCCGGCATGGCGTCGCGGGCGTTGACGACCAGGTTCATGAGCACCTGGCCGATTTGCCCCGGATCGACCTTGACCGGATGCAGGTCAGGGTCGAAAGCGCGCGTCAGGCGAATATCCTCGCGGATGAGCCGCCCGGGCATCTTCTCTATATCGGCAATGAACGCGTTCAGGTTCACGACCACCGGAGCAAGGATCTGCTTGCGGCTGAAGGCGAGCATCTGGTTGGTCAACGCCGCCGCGCGCTCGCCGACCTTGGCGATCTCCTCGATGGAACCGCGGCCAGGGTGGTCGGCGGGCAGCACCGCCAGGGATCGATCGCCTTCAGGCATTCGCGCTGCCGTAGTCTGGGGGATGGCAGCCTGTCGAGGCCGCCTTGGCTGTCCGCAAGATCAAGAGGATCATAGCAAATCGCGGAGGCGACGTTAGCGGCGAAATGTGCGCCGGCAGCGAATGTTCGGCTGGTCAGGCATGTCGGGCGGAAGGAACGGCAAAAGCTCGTTCGACCCGCCTTTGCAGCTTATTCGCGCGTGGTGAATTCAGAATCCGCACGACTGTCCTATGCATCTGCCCCAATCTCCGCGCACCGGGTGTTGCTCTTGACCATCATGGGCGTATGGACTACCTCACGCACCGCGCCGGAAACGAGGCACAGAGAAAGCTGACATGGCAGATTTTTATCCGAGACTCCTGGAAACGCACGGCCCGGCCGGGACCGGACTCGAGGAACCATACGCGTCCTTCGAGGACGCGCCTGGGTCGAGCGTGCCGGTGACGGGATTGCCGGTGTCCGGGCCGCACTATCCGCTAGAGTTCGCCCGCCGGCTGTTCGCCCAGGAATCGCTGCATCCGTTTTTTTCTTCCGCGCATACCGGCGGTGAAGGGGAAGTGGAACCGTATTCGCTGCAATGGTTCCTTAACATCGAGAACCAGCGGCACAGCAAGCATGGCCGATGGATTCCGCGGTTGCTGGAGTTTGCCAAGCATTCCGGCGAGACGCTGCTGGGGCTGGGACACGGGCTGGGGACGGACTGGGTGCAGTACGCGCGGCACGGCGCAGATGTGATCATCTGCACGCCGTCGATGCCGCAGCTGCAGTTGATTCGCCGTAACTTCGAGCTGCGCGGCTTGCTGGGCCGGTTCATCCACGCCCGGCCGGTGTCATTGCCTTTGGAGACCGCCAGCATCGACGTGGCCTGCATCAGCAGCCTGGATGCCGCCGCCGGCGACCTGCGTCCGCTGGTGTACGAGGTCTATCGCGTCTTGAAACCGGGCGGCAAGGTGCTGGCCGTGACGCGCTCGCGCCGCGATGTGGACTACTGGTCGACCATGCTCCTGTACTGGTATCGCGCCTTCCTTCCCACCCGCACACACGCGACCCCACGCCGGCTCAGCGGCGCCGAACTGTGTCAGCTGTTCGATGGCTTCATCGATCATCGGGTGCACAAGCGTCAGCTGCGCCGTTCCGAAGTGCCCCACGTGTGGCGCTGGCTGCCGCTGCCCCTGCTGGCCCGCCTGATGGGCAGGTTTTTGATCCTGAAGGCACTCAAGCCGCTGAGCGCGGCGCTGCCGTGGCAAACGCAGGCGGCCTGAGGCGCCTGATCCTTCCTACGGAACTTTCGATTCCAGCGCCGGCGGTGGCAACGCCTCTTCGCGTTCCAGGCGATGGTTCTTCGCCTCTGGATCCCAGACGAGCCTGGCGGGAATGGGCTTTTCGGTCCACAGGTAGGGCGGGGTGTATGTCTTGCTGAGGTCGTAATGCTTGTCGGTGCACATGTCGCCGGGGTACATGGCGTTGCCGAGGCACTTGTGCGGGTCCATGGTGCCGGCCACGACGCCGGCCGCCACCGTCAGTTCGTAGCAGGTCCAGCGCTCACGGTCCAGCCGGGTGCATGCGAAGCACTTCTTGCGGAGCCCGGAGCGACAGCGGAACGGCGTCCCTTGCATGAGCAGCCGGCACAGAGCGTAATCCTTGCCTTCCTGCTCGAGCGCGAACTGGGTCAAGGCCGCGGACCGCTCCGGGCACACCGGCACGCGCGGCCTGCGGATCATCACCGAGCCCTTGTAGTCGCGCATGCGCGGCAACGGTTCCAGCAGGAAGATGCTCTGCACGAAATCCGGGCCGGCTTCGAGCAGGGCCGGCGTGCCGTCCGGGCGGTTGAAGACCATGGTGGCGTGTGACGGCGCCCCGGAACCCACGACCTTGTAACAAAAAGTGATCGCCTTGTTGCTCGTCTCGAACAGCAGCAGGTCGCCGGGCTCGGGGAAATAGGGAAGCAACTCGACTTGCCACTGTCCGGCCGGGTCGCAGAAGGTGCGATAGAAGTAACCGGCCTGGCAATCCGGGCCGTGATGGCACGCGGTAAGATAGGCGGGCAGGTCGCGCTTGTGCAGCCAGCCGGCGCGCGTGCCAGCGACCGGCCAGCAGACGGCCAGCAGCCCCAAGCTCCAGATGACCGCCACCAGGTGGTTCATGTCGGCGAGTCTCGGCGCTCCTGCAATGCGACCAGCATCTTGAGACAAAACCGCGCGGCAGACGAAAAAACCCGGTGGCACAGCGGTGTGTTCGGCAAGGAAGACAAGTCCGGGAAACTGGGCCGGGCGGGCTGTCCGGCCCTCCTCTCTAATTCGGCCGGGTCGCGACGGCGGTTTAGTTTTCTCGAAAAGATGCGGCGGCTCGAAGCGACGCGACAATCTCGTATGCTATCGGAGGGTCGGCCTCGTGGTCACATTCCGGGAGGGCGAGGCTCGTGCCAAGCCGGACTGGCCGACCAGCACGCACCGAGAGGAATCATGCCAAACGCCATTCGTGTCGCGGCCCTGGGCCTATTACTGGCGATGGTGGCGAGCGGCACCGCGTCGCCGGAAGGCGAGACGGACAAGCGCTCGTTGAAGTTGCCGCCTTGCATGTCGTCGACGGAGACACGGACATTTCGCGGGCGGGAGCGGTCCAGCATCGTCGTGTTTGGTGAACTGCCCAACATTCTCATGGGCCTGTACGTGTTCGACCCGAACGGCAACTGCGTGGCCCACGACGATCCGGGCGACGACCTGGCGGTCGAATGGTTCCCGCCGCGCGCGCAGCCGTACACGTACGAGGTCCGCAACCTTGGCATGGCATTGACCAGCCTGGAAATGGCCATTCGCTGACATGTTGACTGGAGCCCACGTATGAGATGTGTTGCCGGAACGCTGGTCGCCGTGCTGATGATCCTGGTGGCGTGGTCCGCCGGTGTGGGCGCACCGGTTTCCGGACCGCGCTCGCTCGGCTCCAAGAACAGCCTGGCCGACGGCGCATTCGAGATCAAGGAATCGTTTCGCGGCGGCGAGCGCGCGTGCGTCATCGCCCGCGGCGGCAGCCGCGAGGACGATCTGGCCATCGAGGTGTTCGACGACCGTGGCCGCCTGGTGGCCCGGGTCGAGAACAGCGGCGACCTGGTCGCCGCCATCTGGTACCCGCCGCGCGACGCGGTCTATCGCATCAAGATTTTCAGTCCGGAAAACAAATCCAAGAGCTGCTACGTGTCCATGAAGTGACCATCCAGCAGGCGCTGATAATCTTCCGGGGTGTCGAGATCGAGCAGCACTCCCGGAGACCGGACCGGGCACTCGCGCACCTGCTCGCCGGCCTCGCGAAGAAAACGATTCAGCCCCTGGCCCGGCGGGAAACAGCGCAGGGCCGCGACGTGTTGCCAGCCGATCAAGGCCGGATGGCCGCGCCTGCCGCCGAACGAGGGAATGAAAATCGACTGCTGCGGATGTGCCAGGCGACAGCGCATCAGTGCCAGGATGGCGTCAGGGTCGAGCACGGGATGGTCGGCGGGCAACAGCAGCCAGGCATCGTCGGCGGCCGGCTGGAAACGCTGTTCCAGCCATTCCAGTCCGGCAATCACAGTGGCCCGCATGTCGGGGGTCTCGTCAGCGAGGCGCAGCACGTGAGCGCCGCCCTTTTCCGCCAGCGCCGACACCGCGTCTCCCAGCGGGCTGACCACGACCAGCACGTCGGTCACGCCGGCTTGGCGGAGGGCATCGAGCACGCATTCAAGAATCGACTTGCCGGCGAGCGGCAGCGCCAGCTTGGGCCGCCCCATGCGCCGGCTCTGCCCGGCGGCGGGGATCAATGCCATGATGCGACCGCGCTCAGCCACGCTGCGCCCCTGCTTGCAATAGGCCATCGTCCAAGTTGAGCGTATCTGCTGGCCGCCGAGAGTCAAAAGAGGCCCTGAAACAATGGGGACAGGATCTGGCAACCGGGCAGCGAACGCATAGGATTTCGTGCAGCAGATCAACGACAAGTCAGCGGAGTTTCTCATGGTTCACATCGCAACATCGGCCGGAATCATCATGGTAGCGGCGCTGACAATCGGACCCACGGGCGACGCGCAAGACGCGCCGGCCAATCCGCTGGCAGGCAAGCGTTTCCTGTCCTTGCAGAAGCTCACCGGCGGCGAGCGCCGCGACGGCACCGTCAACCAGATCCACTGGCGCATCGACTTCAAGGACAAGACCTTCGAATGGCTCAATCGCGACGTGATCGTCACCGGCAAGTACACCTACGACGCCAGGACCGGCATCATCAGTGCCGGCAACATCAAGGCCTCGCTGGACGCGAAGACCGGCATCCTGACCTGGGGCAAGCACAAGTACCGGGCCGTGAAGAGTCCGAAGTGAGCGGAGCGGCGATCCTCTGAACTGCCGATTCGGACCAGCGCACGGTCAATCGGCCTGGGCTGACAGAAACGCCATTCAGGCGGGGTTCTAACACCGAACACCCGCGGCCGACACCAAATCGTGGAATTTCGGTTTGGTCCGATCGTCCCCTGGTGGGGTACAGTCTGGCCGTCAACAGTTGCGTCCGGCGGATCAGGGTCGCCCCGGGGGCTGGAATGGAACTTCTCAGTAAGTCTGGGTTGAAGCGGCCAAGGGACGCGTGTGGGTGTGTAAACTCGTAAGCGTAACGCAATTCAAGTGCCGCACGCAGGGAAATTGAGAACCTACGCTGGAATAACGCAACTGTTGTCCAGGTAGTGTGTTGCGTTCATGGGCTGCCTTCGAGATGATTTGCCGAGGGGGTGTATGTCATTTTCTGGACGAATCCTGGACGAATCATCTGGACGAATGCGATCGTCTGGGACACGGCTCGGCTGCCTATTTGCTGGCGCAAAAAAAATGTCCGGGCTGCCTTGCGGAAGCCCGGACCACCAAGCATACTTACGGGTCCCGTCCATCCCTTCGGTAGCCTGGCAGCCTTATCCGTCCTACGTCGGACGGTAAGAGCCCATGGCTTTGCGTCCCCGCCTCACGACGGGTTTGCCCTTGTCGAGGACAGTGGATACTGCCCCATCCATGTCCAAGGCCAAAATCGCCTGGACAACTGAAGCATAGATCGGTTTTTCCGGTTATGCAAGACAATCGGAGAAAAACTTTGGCAAGCGTCGCAGCCAGTCAGAGCTTTGCGGGAGCCTGTCGCAAGCGGTTGCCGGCGAACGCGAAACGTCAACACTCGTTATAATTCCCTTCATGCCGGCGCGTCGTGCGTCCGTTGAATTCGCCGGGCTCGAGGATTTGCCAGCGTTGCTTGACGCTGGGGAGGGATTCCTCGCGCTTGTCGAGGCGCTGCGGGCGGGGCGTGCCGGGACCATCGACGGCGCCTGGAACTCGTCGGCGGCGCTGGCGGTGGCCGCCCTTGGCCGGCATGCGCCCGGCTCGCTGCTCATCGTCCTGGCCCATCCACGCGATGCCGATGCCTGGGTGGATGATCTGCTGACGTTCAGCGGCGACAAGGCCCTGGTGTTCCCGGCGTGGGACGCGCTGCCCACCTCGGAGACGGTGCTCGACGAGGTCGGCGGGCAGCGTTTGCGGGCGCTGCGCATGCTGGAAGCCGATACGCCGCCGCGCTTCATCGTCACCACGATCCAGGCGCTGTTACAGCCAGTTCCGGATCGTGGTCAGCTCGCCGGGCAGCGACGCCGGCTGCGCGTCGGCGACGTCGTCGACATCGAGGAGCTGTCGCGCTGGCTGGTCGAGCATCGCTTTCAGCACATGCAGGCGGTCGAGATCCCCGGCGAGTTCAGCCGCCGCGGCGGCATCGTCGATGTCTTCTCGCTCGACGCGGAAGCGCCCTATCGCCTGGAATTCTTTGGCGACGAGCTGGAATCGATCCGCCAGTTCTCCGCCGAGACGCAACGCAGCCTCGGCACGCTCGACGGCATCGAATTGACGGCCAACGTGCCCGAGCAGCAAACCGGCAGCGTCATCGGGTCGATGACGGGCCATGTCTGCGACTATCTTCGCAAGCAATCGTGGACCATCCTCGTCGAGCCTGACGAGCTCCATGAGCAGGGCAAGCACTACCTGGAGCGTGTGGACGACATCCAGGGGCTGTTCTCGTTGTCGGGAGCGCTGGCACAGGTGCTGCGCTTTCCGAGCATCAACCTGACGGCCATGCCGGCCGCCAGCGTGGAGGCGACCTGCCATCTCCAAGCCGAATCGGTGGAGCGTTTCAGCGGCGACGTGACCCGTGTCCGCGAGGAGCTGGACACGACGGCCGCCAACGACATGGTCTTTGTCGCCTGTCACAACGAGGCCGAGAAGAAACGTCTCGGCGAAGTCCTGGCCGCCGGAAAGCTCGCCCAGTCAAATCGGCTGCGCCTGGTCATCGGCCGGGTCCACGCGGGTTTCCGCATGGTCGGACTGGCGAGAGGAAGCGCGGGGAGGAAGAGGCACCAGGCGAGTCGAACGGGCGACGTCCGAGACGGCTCGGCAGGAGCCTCGCCCTCCCAACAAGGCTCGCCCTCCCAAGGCTTGCCTTCACAGGGGTCGCCTTCGCGGGATGGCAGCGCCCTGAGCATTGTCGTGCTGAGCGACCATGAGCTGTTTCATCGCGAGGAGGCGCGTGTCGTCAAGCCGCGACGGCAGCTCGAGGCCCGCGCCATCGATAGCTTCCTCGATCTCAACGAGAACGATCTCGTCGTCCACGTCAGCCACGGCATCGCCCGCTACCGCGGCATGGAGGTGCTGGAGAAGAACGGCCACACGGAAGAGCACCTCATCATCGAGTTCCGCGAGGGCACGCGCGTCTACGTCCCGGTGTCGCGGATCGAGCTGGTGCAGAAGTACGTCGGCGGCTCGGGGACCGATCCGGAACTGTCCAAGCTCGGCGGCACGAGCTGGCAGCGCAAGAAGAGCCGAGTCGAGTCGGCCGTTCTTGACCTGGCCAGCGACATGGTGAACCTGCAGGCGTTGCGTGAGGCCCAGCCGGGCATCGCCTATCCTTCCGACACCGACTGGCAGGGCGAGTTCGAGGCGGCCTTTCCCTATGAGGAGACGCCGGACCAGCTCACGACGGCAGCGGAGATCAAGCGCGACATGGAACGCACGCGACCGATGGACCGGCTGGTATGCGGCGACGTCGGCTACGGCAAGACGGAGCTGGCCATCCGCGCCGCCTTCAAGGCCATCGACAACGGCCGGCAGGTCGCCGTGCTCGTCCCCACCACCGTCCTCGCCGAGCAGCACTATCGCACGTTCAGCCAGCGGCTGGCGGAGTATCCCTTTGTCGTCGAGGGCATCAGCCGGTTTCGCACGTCCGGCGAGCAGCGCGGCATCCTCAAGCGCCTCGCCGCCGGCGGCATCGACGTCATCATCGGCACGCATCGCCTGGTCAGCGCCGATGTCCAGTTCAAGGACCTGGGCCTGGTCATCATCGACGAGGAGCAGCGCTTCGGCGTCGATCACAAGGAACGCCTCAAGCAACTCCGGCAGACGGTGGACGTGCTGACGCTGACGGCGACGCCGATCCCGCGGACCTTGCACATGTCGCTCCTGGGAATTCGCGACATCAGCAACCTGGAGACGCCGCCACGCGATCGGCTGGCCATCGAGACGCGCATCGTCCGCTTCGACAACACGCTCATCCGCCATGCGATGCTGCGCGAGCTGAACCGCGACGGGCAGGTGTACTTCGTCCACAACCGCGTGCACAACATCAACGCCATCGCCGACCAGATCCGGTCGATCGTGCCGGCGGCGCGGGTGCTCGTCGGCCACGGGCAAATGAATGAGCACGAGCTGGAACATGCGATGCTGAGCTTCGTCCGCCGCGAGGCCGACGTGCTGGTGGCGACGACGATCATCGAGAGCGGGCTGGACATCCCCAACGTCAACACGATCTTCATCAACCAGGCGGACATCTACGGGCTGGCGGACCTGCATCAACTGCGTGGCCGGGTGGGGAGATACAAGCATCGCGCCTACGCGTACCTGCTGCTGGACCCGGATCGGCCGTTGACGCCGACAGCATCGAAGCGTCTCAAGGCCATCGAGGAATTCACGGAGCTGGGGGCGGGCTTCAAGATCGCCATGCGCGACCTGGAGATTCGCGGGGCCGGCAACATCCTGGGCACGCAGCAGAGCGGGCACATCGCCGCCGTCGGCTACGAGATGTACTGCCAGCTCCTGGAGAACGCGGTCCGGCAGGCGCAGAACAAGCCGACACGGACGCCGCTGGAGGTCAACGTCGAGCTGCCCTGGCCGGCGTATCTGCCGCGCTCGTACATCTCGGGACAAAGACAGAAGGTCGAGGTCTATCGCCGGCTGTCGCGTATCCGCCGGCTCGAGCGGCTGCAAGACTTCCGGCAAGAGCTGCGCGACCGCTTCGGTCCGTTTCCGGAGCCGGTCGAATGGCTGCTGCGGCTGGCGGAGTTGCGTCTGCTGGCGGCGCGCTGGCAGGTGACTTCCGTGCATCTGGAAGGCAGCGGCGTGAAGCGTGAGCCGGGCAAGCCAGGCAGGCTGGTCGAAGTCGGCCAGGACGGCAAGGCCGGTACGAGCGCCTTCTTGCCGACCGGGACGGTGGACCTGGTGCTTGTCTATCGAAATGGTCGAAGGCTGAAGCGGCTGGCAGCGCGCGCCGACGGCCGGCTGAAGATCGTGGACGAGGTCAGCGCCTACTTCCGCCTCCGACCGAAAGAATCTGCGCCGGATGCTCTGTATGCCGCGATCAAATATCTCTTGCGTTTGCCCGGGCCGGAGGTATAGGCCTGGGTTTACGTTCTGCGGTCGCCGTGAAACTGTCGAGGCTTGGCGATCAAGCAGGTTTGCCGCCGAGCGCGAAACGTGAACCTGGGGATTTCATCATGTCCGGGCGGGCGTCGATTCTTGGGATGCTGCTGGTTGCCCTGGCGGGTTGCGTGACCGACCGACAGGCACTGGTCGGTATGAAGCCGGCGCCGCTATCCGCTGATCTCGAACCGGGCGATATGCCGCGCGTGTCGCGCGCCCAGCGTGCCGAACCCGGATCGGAACCGGTCACCCTGGGTCGGCCGACGCCTCCGCCGCTCCAGCGCGTCTCGCACCAGGAATCCGCGCCAAAGCACGATCCGCTCGAGGGCGGCCGGCAGGTCAAGGTCCGCGCCTGGGTCAACGGCAAGCCCATCTTCGACGAGGAGATCTACTTCGCCGTCTTGCCCGCGTTGTTCAAGCTGCAGGAATTGCCGGAAGCCGAACGCGCCAAGAAACATGCGGAGGTCTACAACGCCGTCCTCGACCAGTTCATCGACCGCGAGTTGCTCTACCAGGACGCGATCACCAAGCTGATGGCCGTGAAATCGAAGGCGCTCAAGGAAATCAAGAAGATCGCCAAGGCTGAATTCGAGAAAGAGGTGCGCAAGACGCGCGAGCGCAACAAGCTGACCGAAGAAGTCTTCCAGAAGATGCTCCGCGCCCAGGGCATGACGATGGAGTCATGGGAGCGCATGGAGGAGAAGAAGTTCATCGCCAACGAATACGTCGCCAGCCGCGTGATGCCGCTCATCAAGCCTGGTATCGGCCACGTCGCACTCGAGGAATACTACAAGACGCACCGGAACCAGTTTCAGCGCGTGGACAGTGTGAAATGGCAAGACATCTTCATCGCGGTCGGTCCCAAGCATCCAACGCTGGCGGACGCGCACCGGCGTGCGGAATACCTGGCGAACCGCCTGCGGCAGGGTGAGCCAATCGCCAATCTGCTGCCCGAGAACGACGGCCCCAACCCGGACGGCGAAGGACTCGGCCAGCGCCGCGGCGAGATCCGCCCCGTCGAGCTGGAGCGCTATCTCTTCGAGATGCACGACAACGAGGTCGGCCCGGTCGTGGACATCTCCACCGGCTGCCACGTCATCCGCGTCGTCCGCCGCGAGTATGCGGGCCAGATCCCCTTCAACGAAGAAACGCAACGCATCATCGCCAACAAGCTCCGCGGCGAGATCTTCGAACGCGAACTCAAGCGTATCCTGCATGATCTGCGCAGCCGCGCTGTGATCGAGATCGAAAGGAACTGAGCGCCGAGTGGAACGGGCTGATTAAGCAGGAGTTGCATTCACGGCCGAGGACCAAGCGACGGCTCGGCAGGAGCCTCGCCCTCCCGAATACACGCGTTGGCTGGTAATGCTGTCGCAATCGATCTGGATGTCTGCCGCGCTTAGCGCAGCCTTTCGAACCGGCGTCTCGAGCTTCGAGATCACGTTTCCGCCATCTTTTGCGCCATCCGTACCTGAGCCCGCGCCCGTTGCTGAGCCTTGATCTTCTCGTCCTGCGTTTCCGGCGTGGCCGGTGCCGCCTGGGCGGCCTGAAGGGCGTTGCGGGCATCCTCGAGCTTGATCTCCTCGGCCGGGATTGCCCGCGGCGTGAGCACGGTGACGACGTTGTCGCGCACCTGGGCGAAGCCGCCGTCAGCGTACAAACGACGCGTCGTCGTACCCATGGTCATACGCATTTCGCCGAAGCCGAGCTGCCCGATGAGCGGCGCCCGGCCGGGGAGCACACCCAGCTCGCCGTCAACCATCGGCAGCGCCACGAAATCAGCAGGCTCATCGAGCAACGCCTTCTCCGGCGTGACGACGATGAACTGCAAGTGCTTGTCGGTGGCTTTGGCAGTTTCCATTGTGAATCCCAAGCAGATGAAGAATCGAGAACGAAAAATGAGAAGAAAAACCGAGCTTGTGATTGTTCATTCTCATTTCTTCATTTTTCATTCTTCATTGAAGTTATTTCCCTTCCGCCGCCATGCGCTTCGCCTGTTCGGCGGCCTCGTCGATGCCGCCGACGTACATGAAGGCGCTTTCCGGCAGGTGGTCCCACTTGCCGTCGCATAGTTCCTTAAAGCTGCGGATCGTCTCGGCCAATGGCGTGACCTTGCCGGGGCGGTTGGTGAAGGCCTCGGCCACGATGAACGGTTGCGACAAGAACTTTTCGATGCGCCGGGCCCGGTTCACAACCTGCTTGTCCTCCTCGCTCAGTTCCTCGACGCCGAGGATGGCGATGATATCCTGCAACTCGCGGTAGCGCTGCAAGATCTGCTGCACGCGCCGTGCGGTCTGGTAGTGTTCCTGGCCGAGGTACTGCGGGTCGAGAATGCGGCTGTTCGATGCCAGCGGATCGATGGCCGGGTAGATGCCCTTCTCGGCAATGCTGCGCTCCAGGTAGATGAAGGCATCCAGGTGCTGGAAGGCGTTGGCCGGCGCCGGGTCGGTCGGGTCGTCGGCGGGGACGTAAACGGCCTGCACGCTGGTGATGGCGCCGCGCGAGGTACTGGTGATGCGTTCCTGCAATTCGCCCATCTCGGTCGCCAGCGTCGGCTGGTAACCGACGGCGCTGGGCATGCGGCCCAGCAGCGCCGACACTTCCGAGCCGGCTTGCGAGAAGCGAAAGACGTTGTCCACGAACAGCAGCGTGTCCGCCCCGGTGGAATCGCGGAACCACTCGCACATGGTCAGGGCCGACAGGGCCACGCGCAGACGGGCGCCGGGCGGCTCGTTCATCTGACCGAAAACCATGGCGGTCTGCGTGAGGACGGAGCGGCCGGTCTTGCCGATCTCGGTTTCCTGCATTTCCAGCCAGAGGTCGTTGCCCTCGCGGGTGCGCTCGCCGACGCCTGCGAACACGGAGAAGCCGCCGTGCGAGCTGGCAATGCGGGCAATGAGTTCCTGGAGAATGACGGTCTTGCCCAGGCCGGCGCCGCCGAAGAGGCCGGCCTTGCCGCCGCGCACCAGCGGCGTGAGCAGATCCATGACCTTGATGCCGGTCTCGAACACTTCCGACTTGGGAGTAAGGTCAGAGAACGCGGGGGGCTCGCGGTGAATCGGGCGGCGCTCGGTAACATTGACCGGACCACGGCCATCGATGGGCTCGCCCAGCAAGTTAAAGACCCGCCCCAGTGTTTCCTTGCCCACCGGGACGCTGACCGGGCTGCCGGTGTCCACGGCCTTCATGCCGCGCACCAAACCGTCGGTCGAGCCGAGGGCCACGCAGCGAACGCGGTTGCCACCCAGGTGCTGCTGTACCTCGCCGGTGAGGATGAGCTTCACGCCCTTGTATTCATCGTCGATCCGGATGGCATTGTAGATCTCGGGCAGGTGCCCTTCCTCGAACTCGGCATCGAAGGTCGAGCCGATGACTTGCACGATCCTGCCAAGCTGTTGCGTGTTCGCCGCTACCATGAGAACTCCATCGGTTCATTGAAATCAGCAATTTCAATCGTTATACGGCGTTCGGCCCTCATTTCATCGGGCAACGCCATAATTTGCTCCAGTGCATCGAAGATGTCAGCGGTCAGGTCGCTCCATCGCTGGGGTGACAACGCCGCCGCGCATCGGCTCCGAAGGCTCGACCTCGATGTTGCGACCATAGCATGGCGGGAAAACGCTTGCCAGCCACCGCGACACACCGCTACACTCCAACCACGCCTTCGCAGTTCAGTGCAGCAGGAATCTTGCGCGATGCGGAACGGAACCTCGCCTGAGGTTTTGACTGAGGTGTTGAATGCTCGAGAACCTCCTCCCTGACCTTCGACGCCGCGGCCAACGCCGTCATTGACCTGTTGCACCAGCGGCTGGGCTTCGACCTCTGGATGGTGACGCGTACCGAGGGGGACGACTGGATTGTGCTGCAGTCCGCCGACCACGGTTACGGCGTCAAAGAAGGTGATGTGTTCCGGTGGGCGGATTCGTTCTGCTCGCAGATGGTCCTTGGGCGTGGCCCATGCGTGGCCCCGCGATCGGCCGACGTGCCGGCTTACGCCGCGGCACCAATCGGCCGGCAGGTCCGGATCGGCGCGTACGTCGGCGTGCCGCTGTCGCGCGAGGATGGCTCGCTGTTCGGTACGCTGTGCGCCATCCACCCCACGCCTCAGCCAACGGGGATTGCCGCCGAACTTCCCCTCATCGAGGTGCTGGCCCGGTTGCTCTGCACCGTCCTCGAAGCCGATATTCGGGCAACCGATCACGCCCGCCGCGCCGAGCGGGCCGAGGCCGACGCCCTGACGGACGGTCTGACCGGCGTGTACAATCGCCGCGGCTGGGACCAGCTGAGCGCCGCCGAAGAGAGCCGGTGCCGCCGCTACGGGCACCCGGCGTGCGTGCTGTCGATCGACCTCGATGGCCTCAAGCGCGTCAACGACACCCAGGGGCACGCGGCCGGCGACGAGTTGATCTGTCGCGCCGCTTCGGCCATCCAAGGGGCCATACGAAAACAGGACATGGTTGCCCGTCTCGGCGGCGATGAGTTCGCGGTCCTCGGAATCGAGTGCGACGCGGTTGGCGCCGGCCGTCTGCGGGACCACGTCGCGGCCGCGCTCGCGGCGGCCAACGTGGAGGCATCCCTGGGTATCGCCGTCCGCGACCCGAGGCGGGGGCTTACCCACGCGGCCGACCAGGCTGACGCCGCCATGTACGTGAACAAGACCAGCCGCCGCGCCACGACAAGTACCGGCACGGGAAGAACATGAACATTCAGGGTTTCAGGACAACCCGTCGCTGTCCTGCGGCGAATGCGGCGGCGGCTGAAGGTGCTTGCTGCTCGAGGGGCCGGACTTGCGGAGAAGACCATGCAAACAACGATGAGCATCGAGATTGACCGGCCGATCAAGGAGGTTTTCGACTACACCATCAACAACGTTGCCGAGTGGAGCATCATCGTCGTCAAGGACGAGGTCATCGACGAGAAGCCGGAGGGAGTGGGAAGCACATTCCGGGTCACCACTGAGGAGAAGGGAACCCGGATGGAGTTTGAGGGCCTTGTTACGCGTCACGAACCGCCGACCGTCCACGCCGTGTTCATGAAAGGGCGCCAGTTTGACATCGAGGCAGAGTACCTGTTCGAGGATCTCGGCGGCCGTACCCGCGTCACGCAACGGTCAAGTGTGCACGGCAAGGGCTTCATCAAGGTGATGTTCTTTCTTTTGGGCTGGCTCATGAAAAAGTCGAGCCGCAGCGCGCTGGAAAAGGAGCTTGTCAATCTGAAACGCCTGGCCGAGGCGCGCGCGAATCTGCCGGCCTAGCGGACGAACTGGCTGGAGCGCTCACGGCCCAGATGGAGATCGCGTTGGGTGCTGACTTGTCTGTCACGTCGATCTGCCCCTTGAGCCTGCCCGCCTCGGTGCATATGCTCCCGGCAAGGCCTTTTTTCCCGAGGAGGATGCACACACCATGTTCCAAATTCGCTGGCTCATTCTCGCGCTCGTCGTCTGCCTCCCGCTGCACGCGGAAGACAGCGCCAAGAAATCCACCATCGGCGCCATCGAACGGCTCGATCCTGCCTTCGACGATCTCCTCGACAAGGACGCCGTTCTGGAGAAACTCGCCGACGGCTTCGCCTGGACCGAAGGCCCCGTCTGGGTCAAGAAAGGCGGCTTCCTGCTGTTCTCCGACATCCCCAACAACGCGGTCATGAAGTACAAGGACGGCGAAAAAGTTTCCGTCTTCCTGAAGCCCTCCGGCTACATGGGCAAGCGTGACGACTACATGGAGCCAGGCTCCAATGGCCTGCTCGTGGACCCTGAAGGCCGGCTCGTCCTCATGGAGCACGGCGATCGCCGAGTCTCGCGCCTGGTGCTCGGCAAGAAGCCCGAGGACAAGAAGACGCTCGCCGACAAGTACATGGGCAAGAAGCTCAATAGCCCCAACGACGGCGTCTTCGCGAAGAACGGCGACCTCTACTTCACCGACCCGCCGTATGGCCGGATGCTCAAGGGCAAGCCGTGGGTCTTCCCCGAGCTGGAGCTCAACTTCAAGGGTGTCTTTCGTCTGTCGAAGGACGGCAAGCTGACCCTGCTGACCAAGGCGATGACCTACCCCAACGGCATCGGGCTGTCGCCGGATAACAAGACGCTCTATGTCGCCAATTCGGACCCTAAGAAGGCGATCTGGATGAGCTTCCCGATCAACGACGACGGCAAGCTCGGCAAGGGCAAGGTCTTCGCCGACTACACATCAACCGTCGGCAAGAAGGGCAAGACCGCCGACGGCGAGCCGGCCATGCAGCTGCCCGACGGACTGAAAGTCGACGTGAAGGGCAACCTCTGGGCGACCGGCCCCGGCGGCCTGCTCATCTTCACGCCGGAGGGCAAGCACATCGGCACCCTGGCCACGGGCGTGAACACCGGCAACTGCTGCTTCGGCGACGATGGCTCGACCCTGTACGTGATGTGCGACCGGGCCATCGCACGCATCAAGACGAAGACGAAGGGACTGGGGTTCTGATCGTTTTGCAAGCGGCGCGAAAACGACGAAGCTCAGCCACCTTGCCGGCCGAGCGACCTGCGCGCCGCGGAACGCCGTGGCGCCAAGCTGGGCGGCTGCAAGGGCTCGTTCGGCCGAACGTCGTGCAACGCCAGCGCCAGGCCTGCCCACGGGCTCAGGCGTGCAAGCGATGTCCTTCAGTGAGATGGCTCCACCTCACCTGGGAAAAGGAAGCGAAATGGCAACTACACGAACATTAGCGATCAAGCCGAGTGAGATCAAATACATCAAGCTAGGCGCAGGCGGTTGCTGGGAGCAGGAGTGCATAGAGAAGACACAGACATTGAGGTTGGGCTTCGATGGACAAGATCACGCGCAGTCCCTCGCTGGGAACTGGAGCGCCATCTGGCGAGATTTCCGACGACGAGGCTTTGACAAGAGTAAGTCCACACGTTTTGCAAACGAAATCAAGCAGTTTTACGAATCCGATGAAAACGTGCTGTGGGTAACTTTCTACGATGGACGGTTATGGTGGTGTTTTTCTGAACCGGTCATCACATTTCTGCCCGACCACACGAAAACACGGCCCGCTATTGGAGGATGGAAGTGCAAAAGCCTCGCCGGGCAAACCCTTTCTATCAACCATCTGAGCCATGACCTCGTCAAGAAGCACTACTACCAAGGAACTATCTGTCCGCTGGACGAGATCGCAAGCTATGTGCTGAAAAAAATCAACGGCCATCATCGGCTCGCAAAAGCCCTCATCCCGGAGGAAGTCGATACCTCAGTCAAGTATCGTGAAGGCGCAGTAAGAACCATTCCCGTCAATGCCTACGAGCGTAGCCGAAGCGCCAGAACGAAGTGCATTAAACATCATGGTCGGGCCTGTGCGGTATGCGGACACAAAATGGCAGACCTCTACGGAAAAGTAGGCGAAACGGTGATTCACGTTCATCATCTGCGTGAACTCGCCAGTCTCGGCAAAGAGTACGAAGTAGACCCGATCAAAGACCTGCGACCCGTCTGCCCAAATTGCCATGCCATTCATACGTCGACACCTGCAATGAGCATCAATCGCCTTCGGAAACTCCTTGCTGAGTGCAAGCCCATCCAATGGCCTGCGGCAAGCTGTTGCGGCGACGATGGCTGACCTTGTACGTGATGTGCGACAGGGTCATCGTACCCATCAAGACGAAGACGAAGGGATTGGGGGTTCTAAAGCGTTGGCAGCACGAAACGACAAGGCGGTCGTTTCGCGCTGGTTAGGCCCCGCTCATCGGCTGCGGCGAGCCGTCACAAAAGGGCCGCAACATGCGAGGACGCGCCCGCAAAAACGGTCGAGAGCGACAGCACGCAGTTCGCGAAAAACCTTCCAGTCAGATTCAGGAATCCCGCGATCCATCGACGAACTACTTTCCCGGAAAGACGCAATTCAGGCGCGCGTCAATCCGCGGCGCCGATGCAATACAGCATCTCTTGCCGTTGACCCTTCTCGCGCACCACGCCGCGCACATAGATGCGGCTGCCGCAGAATGCCGGCGTCGCCAGCGTTTCTTGACCGAGCTGGTTTTCGGCGACTGCGGAGAATCGCTCAGGGCTTGCCTTGAAGACAAACGTGCGGCCGGCTTCGTTGGTCGCAAAGAGATTATCGCCGACCATCACCAGCGACGCGGTGAACGGGCCGGCGATGCGCTGCTTCCAGACTTCCTTGCCGGTGTCGAACTTCAGGCACACGGCGAAACCTTCATCCTGAACGGCATAGAGATGGCCTTGATGATGAATCATCGAGGGCACATAGACCTTGTTGCGGATTTCCCAGGCGGTCTTGCCGGAGCCGTCGGCATGCACGGCGGCGACATGATTCTTGGGAAAGCCGCCGCTGGTGATCATGAGTCGGCCATCGGTGACCGTCGAAGTGACGCATTCGGTCGTGGCGCCGGGCACTTCCCAGAGTTTTTCGCCGGTCAGCGGGTTCAGGCTGGTGACGAGCTCGCAGCCGATGAAAAAGAGCTGATCGCGTCCTGCCGTCTTGAGGATGATCGGCGACGCGTAATTGGGCATTTGCGGCCGGCTCACTTTCCAGACGAATTTGCCGGTGCTGCGCTCCAGGGCCGCGAGCACGCCTTTCCCCTTGTTGTCGGCGGAGACGATCACGAGCGATTCATAGATCGCCGGCGAGGAGCCGAACCCTTGATGCAGCACGTAGTCGGTGATTTTCGTCTGCCACAGGATTTTGCCGGCTCGGCTCAAGGCGCTCGTCCAGATGGCCTTGTCGTGCAAGAAGTTGCAGAAGACGCGTTCGCCATCGCATGCCATCGTGGCGGAGGCCAGCGAGCCCTTGGCGTTGCCGCCTTTTTCGTAGCCGCCCCGATGAATCAGAGTTTGCCAGAGCAGGGCGCCGGTCTTGCGATCGTAGCAAAGGACGGATTGCGTTTCGTCCTTGGCATTGGCGGTCGGCAGGAAGATCTGATCACCGACGACGATCGGCGAGCCATAGCCGCGACCTGGGACGGGCGCTTTCCACAGGATGTTTTCCGAGTCGCTCCACTTGAGCGGTGGCTTCTGCCTGAGGTTGGCGACGCCGTTGCGATTCGGACCGCGCCACCACGGCCAGTCGTCGGCACCAACCTTGATCTTGTCGGCGTCCGTCGTTTGTGCGTGGCTGATCGCGCTGGTTGCGGCAATAAGTGCAACGAGAACGCAACTGATAAGTCTGTTCTGCATGTGAACGATGGCTCCGAATGGAGAGCGGTAACGGTGGGATCGAAGAACAGCTTGAATCAGGCTGTCTCCAGGCAACTCATCCGTGCTATCAGTGAAATCCGTGGTTCTTTCGCCCCTGCAATGATGCGAAACTCTCGGCATTTTGCAACATCTTACAAGACTGCTGAGCTGGCAACGCCATTCCATTCATGGGATAATTCAGCTATCTCCTGACCCCTGACTCCTGAAAATGATATTCATGTCAGCGCGCGCCACCCGGATGTGACACCTTTTTCCCGCGGCCCAAGGAGAAGCCCATGATCGCCCAGCAATCGCAAGAAGTTTGGAGCAAAGATGTTGCGTCGATGGAGCGGCCGCAGGCCGACTGGCTGTGGCATGGCCTCGTCGCGCGCGGCAGCATGACACTGTTGACAAGCATGTGGAAGTCGGGCAAGACGACGCTCTTGTCGCTGCTGTTATCACGTCGTTATACCGGCGGCACGCTTGGGGGACTGGCCGTCAAGCCGGGCAAGTCGGTCGTCGTCTCCGAGTCAACCGCGTTTTCTCCGGACGGCAAGTGGCTGACGGCCGGCGATTCGAGCGGCCTGGTGTATCTCTGGGAAACTGGCACTGGCAAAGTGATCCGGCACATTGACGTGGAAGAACGCAGCCCAGTGGTATTCTTCTCTCGCGACAGCAAGTGGCTCGGCATCCGAACCAACCTGGGCGAGGTTCAGATCTGGGCGACAGGTTCGGGGAAACGACAGGCCTCCTTCCTGCGCAAAGGTCGCGGCAACGAGTATTACGCTGAGCAGATCCTCCTTTCTCCTGATCGCAATCGACTTATCGTCGTGAGTGACGCCAACCGCATGATCGCTGTTCACAATGGAAAGCACGCGGATGCCTACGTCATTGGCAAGGAGCTTCCGGAACTATCGATTGATCTGCTCGAACCTGATGGCAAACTCGTGAAACATCTGGTCCGAAATGCGGCGGAGACAGTATTCTCCGATGCAGCTCTGTCCCCGGACGGCAAGATTCTCGCCGTCGGAATCCGCGCCTACAAGGCGCCGCGCAAGCTCCTGCGCCTCATCGATGCCACGACCGGCGATCTGTTGCGCGAGTTCAAGGGAAAAGGAGAAGGCTGGTACTTGAGCATTGCTTTCGCGCCCAATGGAAAGACTCTCGCGCTTGGCAGCAATGATGAGATCACGCTCGTCGACCTAGCCAGCGGCAAACTGGTTGATCGCTTGACGGCCAAGATGACCACTGTCGGATTCCTCGCCTTCAGTCCCGATGCAAAAACGCTGGTTTCGCACAGTCACGACAACAAGGTTCGCTTATGGGACTTGGCGACCAAGAAAGTTCTCAAGCACTTTGAAGCCATCGCGGACGGTCATTCCGTGGTCCCTCTGCCCACCGGACTTCGCGAACCCGCACATGTTGAATGGTTCAGCAAATCATATCACACGGCATTCTCGCCTGACGGCAGGACGGTCGCAATCGGTGTATCCGGCTGCGTCCAGCTCTTGGATATCGTTGCCGGAAGACCGTTGTATCCTGAGCAAACTCCTGCCGCTGGGTGGGGCAAGGCAACCTTCTCACCGGATGGACGTCTTTTGCTCGTTGGCAACTTGAAGCGTGCTCTTCTATGTGATTCAGTGGTGGGCACCGTTTGCAATGAGTTGCCGGCGAACGCGGCCTACGGTGTTTTTTCCCCTGACGGCAAGCAACTCGCTTTCGCTCGATACCATGGCGAAGAAACAAAGTGGCCTCCAACAGCGATCATTTGGGACATTGCCAAAGGGAAGGAGCAGTTTCAGCTGGAGCATCCCCGTCTGGAACGATTCTCTATTGAAAAGCTGGCGTTTGGCCCCGATGGACGCACTCTTCTTGCTCTAAGCACGCATGTGGAAGATGCAGGCTATCCGAATTGCGCGATGGTCCACCAATGGGACGCACGCACGGGAAGACTCCTGAAGAAAATCCATCGGAAAGAGACAAATGCTTGGCCCTCAGCCATCGCACCGGACGGGCGGACGGCGGCGATCGTGCTTGGCAATGGCCTGCTTCTCAGCGATGTGGAAGCCGATGAAGACCTTTGGACGCGAGCAGAAGGAACGCCGGAAGGATGGTCGGGCTATCCTGCTTTCTCGCCCGACGGCGGCTTCCTGTTCGCCTGGTCGCGCGGCGGCGAGGTCGCCATGTGGGAAATCGCCACCCGCAGCGTGATCGCGCGATTGTCCTTGCGCCGGGACGGCAACATCAAGTTGGCCAAGTGGCCCATCCCGGACAAGGACTTCAAGGGCGAGCGCGAACTGGCATTCAACCAACCTGAAATCGACGCACTGGTTGTTTCGCCCGACTGTCGGTTCGTTGCAACCTCGGAGAGTTTCCATCGCTCGCATTACCGGGCGTCCTCGAACAAGCGCACTCCATTGCCCGCCATCCGAATCTGGGAGGCCGCGACCGGAAGAGAGATCCTAAAACTGGAAGGCTTCCGATCCCGGTGTACCTCCTTGTCGTTTTCGCCCGATGGCCGTCGATTGGCATCTGCATTTCACAACGACACTGCCCTGGTTTGGGATGTTAGCCGGTCGTCTGGTTTGCACCAAAAACCGCAAAAGGCCGCGCCGGATCATTTGCAGCGATTGTGGGCGGACCTGGCCTCGGCGGATGGGGCCAAAGCGTACTGTAATGGACCCCATTTTTTGGACCACGGAGTAAGATAGTCTTTAATACAAAACTCGCCAGGAGGGGAGAGGCCTGGCGGTGCGTGGTTCAGGAGGTGAGGG
>VGYC01000134.1 GCA_016873095.1 Planctomycetota bacterium
GACAGGTCATTGCCGGGATAGGGCGTGGGGAACATTCCCGGTGTGGACTGAGTACCCATCGAGGTCGCGGGCGGAGGCTGTACTCCAGAGGTAGCCGGCAGAGGCAGCATGCCCGGCGCCGCAGGCGTCCGATCGGCAGCTGTCCGATCGGCAGGCGTCCGATCGGCTGACGCGGACGGCAGCATGCCCGGAGGCGTGCCGGACGCTGTGGTCGCTGGCAGCTGTCCGCGCGCCATGTCGGCGAGCTGTGGACCGGTTGACTTGAGCGGATCGGGGCTGATGCGATTGCTCAACGGTTCCGGAGGCTGGTCGGCCTTACCGTTCGTGGCCTTCTTGTCATTGGGGTTGAGGGCGCCACGCAAGCGTCCAACCAGACCACGCGGCGGCGCGTTCTGGGCCGACCCGGCCGCCATGCCGGGGGACTTCGTATGGGCCGGCGGCATCATGTGCAGCGCCGGCTTCGATTGTGCGTTCGCCAAATTGGCACCAGGCAATGTCGCCGGGCCCGAGCCACTGATGCCCGGAGCGGGAATGCCCGAGGCATTTCCGACAGTGCACGGCAGCGTCGGATCAATCGGGATCAGCTCTGGCCCCTTGCTTCCTTGCGGCCTTGACAGGTCATTGCCGGGATAGGGCGTGGGGAACATTCCCGGTGTGGACTGAGTACCCATCGAGGTCGCGGGCGGAGGCTGTACTCCAGAGGTAGCCGGCAGAGGCAGCATGCCCGGCGCCGCAGGCGTCCGATCGGCAGCTGTCCGATCGGCAGGCGTCCGATCGGCTGACGCGGACGGCAGCATGCCCGGAGGCGTGCCGGACGCTGTGGTCGCTGGCAGCTGTCCGCGCGCCATGTCGGCGAGCTGTGGACCGGTTGACTTGAGCGGATCGGGGCTGATGCGATTGCTCAACGGTTCCGGAGGCTGGTCGGCCTTACCGTTCGTGGCCTTCTTGTCATTGGGGTTGAGGGCGCCACGCAAGCGTCCAACCAGACCACGCGGCGGCGCGTTCTGGGCCGACCCGGCCGCCATGCCGGGGGACTTCGTATGGGCCGGCGGCATCATGTGCAGCGCCGGCTTCGATTGTGCGTTCGCCAAATTGGCACCAGGCAATGTCGCCGGGCCCGAGCCACTGATGCCCGGAGCGGGAATGCCCGAGGCATTTCCGACAGTGCACGGCAGCGTCGGATCAATCGGGATCAGCTCTGGCCCCTTGCTTTTCTGAGGGCTGGTACTCAGCATCTGTGAAGGCAAGGACGGCGGTTCACCAATCGCCGGCGCGGCGACTGGCGGTGTACAGGGACCCGTGGTGTTTTCCTTTGACGAATGTGGCTCAGAGGAGGATACGGCGCCTGGCGTTTCGCACACATTCTGGGCCGCAACAGGCGGCAAGCCCGGCTTGGACGTGCAGATCATCGAGCCGTTCATCTTGTCGCAGGACTTGTTGTTCGAGGGCGTGGCGCCAGTCGTCCCCGGCGCGTTGTCGCAAGAGCAGATCTCGTAGCCGGGAGGCGCAACCGGATCCGGACTGATGCGCACCAGCACTGGATTGCTTTCATCAAGAATGGTGGGCTGGCCGACGTCTTGCGACGAGATCATTTGCGGCGGCGGCACGGGGGCGCCAGGAGGCGAGTTGCGACCGCGGCCCCAGTGAAAAATCCGCATCGGCAGCGAGCGCATCCGCCCGGCCCTGCTCTGAAACGACGTGCCCGGCCCATCCTCGACCATGGTCAGTTTTTCGCCTGTTTCCAGGACCTCGAGCTGAAAGGCACGAGCACCATTGTCGCAGCGCCATGAATTGATCAGCCGGCACTGGATGGCCTTGCCGTTTTCGTGAACCGTCATGGTGGTTTGGCTGGGCGGCGAGTCCGTGCCATCCATGGCGGGTAATGGCGCCGGAGGTGACTGGCTCCAGGCAAAACCGACCAATGCCACCGACGTAATCAGCGCCGTTCCAAGAGCTGCCTTGCAGATCGACCGGACCATTGCTCGGGCCTCCTAACGCGATCCTAAATACAGGGCCGTCTAATCCTTGTTATCGGTTGACTCAACCCTGTGCATAAGTCCGAGTTTGCCGACTATGAAGATTGTTCCATGTCACAGCTTGCCGCCTGCCAGGCCCGCAGTTTGCCGATTTTCCCAACTTGCCCAGCCTGCTTTTCGAGAATCCCTGGACGCTTCGAAGTCGTTTTTCGTGGGCGACGCTGCCAGCGTCGCCGCGTCCGCGTTGCCGCGTCGTCAATGTGTCATCACTGCGCCACTTCGGCGACGCTGGCAGCGTCGCCTACGGAGATGTGCTGCGCGAATCTTGCATGGGCATGGTGAGCATCGAATGCTGCCGGTGAGATTTCTCTTTTTGCCTTCTCTGCAGGCGCCTGTCGTGAGTGGCGCGTGCTTTTCACGGCAGTCAGCTTTGACCACGTTTCGGCGAATCATTAACATCGATGCTGTTGCGGGCGCGTAGCCATTTCATCAAAATCGGATCTGATGTGGAGTTAATGCAACCATGAATGCCATCGTACTTCTGGCCGCCCTGAGCGGCCCGGCAGTCCCATGCTGGGGACCATTCTGGGGCGGCGTGTGCGGCCCCGGCGAAGCGTTTCCTTACTTCGGCAGTTGCTCGTGCAACCCCTGTCACACGTGCTGCTCCGAGGTGAAGTTCGATTGCCTGTGTCCGCCGCGGCCATGCTGTCCGGTGTTTGACATTTGCCCGCCTTATCCGCAGTTTTGCATCTGTCCACCGCGCGTGACGTACTGTTGCCCCAGGCCGTGCTGCCCGCCTTGCTACTCGCCGTGCGCGGCCCCGTACTGTTTCCCCAGTTACTGTCCGACGTGCCACTGAGCTTCGTCAATCATTGCGCAGCGGATGGCCCGCGGGCGTGCGCCCGCGGGCTTTCGCTTGCGCCCGCTAGGTCAATTCCCGCCTTGCAAGGGCTCGCGAGACCAACGCTGAAACGCCGGCTGCACCATTTCGTTCTCCAGTTTACGCGTGAGTGCCTCAGCAACATGGGAATCCAGTTCCATCTCGATTTGCCCTAGCAGCACGAATGCCAGCTGCTCCTTGAGGCTCAGTGGATAGCGGCGGCGCAAGTCCTGGAAAAACCAGCGATACTCGGAACTCGCCGTTTCGCGCAGCCTTTCACAGGCCCTCATCATGGTTGGCCGCCCGCCGGCCAGGTCGCGCACGATCGCGCTTCGGGCGGCGACGAATGCCCGATACGCTCGCAGCCGCTCATCCAGCTCACGCGTGCGACGAGCGATAAGGGGATAGTCGAGCCGGCGCACGTCGGTAGCGGCCGCAACCGGTTCTTCATCGCGCAGCACGAAGCCCACAGCAAAGGCCGTGCAACTACCTGCCAAGGCAAGCAAGGTCAATCGTCGCAACATGGGTGTTGTTCCGGGGCAATGAATCGCGGCTAGCGCACGCTGCGCACCACGAATGGCGGGTGGGTTTGTTACAAGTGGAGAGGAGCAATGGACCAAAAGAGCAAGTGTCGTGCCGCGCCGAATTGGCCGGCCAGACCATCGATTCAAAGAATTGCAGGGCATGACGTTAGAGCATCGACCATGTCAGGCCCGGCGCCGCCCCTGCCAGTTTCCTGGGCAACTGGACCCTAAAATAGCGGCAACTCTGCTAGGATTCATCTTGCCAGATTCAGAGGACGATCATGCTTGAGGAAGTGCTCGAACTGCCGAAATTGCCGCCACGTTCGCCGGATGGTCATAAGGGAGATTACGGCCGCATCCTGGTGATCGCCGGTAGCCGAGGCATGTCTGGGGCAGCGGTGCTATGCGGCAGCGCGGCGTTGCGCGGCGGCGGCGGGCTGGTGCGCCTGGCCGTGCCGCATGACATCCTACCCATCGCCGCTGCCGGCAATCCCTGTTACATGACCGTCCCCTTGTCACAAGACGGTGACGGACGAATCCATTTGTCGGCGCTCGAGGAAGTGCAGCGGCTCGTTGCGGAAAACGACGTTATCGCGCTGGGCCCGGGTCTGGGCCGAAGCGCGGATCTGGATCGGCTTGTGGTCGATCTGCTGCGGAACACATCGAAGCCAATGGTCGTGGACGCCGACGCCTTGAATGCCCTGTCGCGAGATGTCGCTGCCCTGAAGAACCATGCGGGGCCCATCGTGATCACGCCGCACCCGGGTGAATTCGCGCGCCTGCTGGGCACAACCATCCCGGCTGTGCAAGGTGAGCGGCGCGATAACGCAGCCCGTTTCGCCGCGGACAATGGTGTCATCGTCGTGCTCAAGGGGCGCGGCACGATCGTGACGGATGGACGGCAGTGGTTCGAGAACACGACCGGCAACCCGGCGATGGCCACCGGCGGAACCGGCGACGTGCTCACCGGTCTGATTGCCGCCCTTCTGGGTCAAGGCCTGGAGCCGTTTGCTGCCGCGCAACTGGGCGTGCATGTTCACGGCCTGGCAGGCGACCTGGTTCGAGACGAGCTTGGCATCGGTCTCTGTGCCAGCGACCTGCTAGATTTCCTGCCGCATGCTCTGCGCCGCTGCTGATCCACTCCAGCCTCCGTCCAGACTCGTCCGGAATGCGATCGCGAAACGCAAACATTCGCACCTGAATTGCTATAACTCTGAATGAACCAGCGTGACGTTCTCGACGAGGATCGGTCATGGAGTTGCTTTGCCCCAATTGCCAGCAGAAGCTCACGATTCCGGACCAGTACGCGGGGCAGTTGATGCGCTGTCCGCTGTGCAATGGGACATTCACGGCGCCGGCGCTGGCGGGCGTGCCGGCGCCCATGCCGGTTTCGCCCATGCCGGTTTCGCCCACGCCTTCATCGCCGCCGGCTGAGAACCTTTACACGATGGCGCCTGCGACGGTTCCGCCGCCCGCGCCAACCTGGCAGCCCGGGCCGGCGACAGATTCCCCGCAGGGCCAGTCACCTCCGTCTCCCACCGAACCCCCGCCCCCCGAGCCGCCACCGATGCCCCCGGGGGAGTACTCGCGCACCATGGTCTGGACGCTCAGCGACCGTGTGGTTTCCATGCTGGCGCCGACCGGGCTGGGACTCGTTTTCATTCTCAGTTTCCTGCCCTGGGCGGCTTTTTCATTCCGAGGCATCAGTGGCAGCCTCAATGGCTGGACCATCGGCTTCGGCGAGCACGCCAACGCCATCATCGGTATCTACCTGCTCATCACCTTGCTGGCCTTCGTGTTGTCCGTGCCGGCATTCCTGTTCGCTCGCAATCTGGCCCCGGCGCCGCCGTTCGTGAAGGCGCTTGGTCCATGGCGGTCTGCCATTGTCGGCGGCGTTGCCCTGCTTGGATTCGTCTTCATGATCTATACGTATCTCGATGCCATATTCAGTGCGGGAGGGACACCGGGAACGATCTGGATGAAGCTGGCCGTTCGCTGCCACCTGATTGCCCTGATCGGTTCGGCACTGGAATTCTGGCTGGAAGCGCGGCGCACCCGCAACCTGCCGCCGCCGCGAGTGGAGCTGCGCTGGTGACCCGGCGATGAATCTGCCGGGACGCGTATCTTGTAACTTCTCAGTAAGTCTGGGTTGAAGCAACCATGGGACGCGCGTGGGTGTGCAAAATCGGCTGGCAAGCCGCGACCCTGTGCCAGCGCCCGCACGCGAGAAAAATGCTACTCTTGGAGAGTTGTCCCACAACCACTCAGGAGCAGCGTAATGGCCCGGCCGAATAACATCTCGCTAAGCGTCGAGGCGCTGGAACGCCGCGATCTCATGGCGGTCATCCTGGACAATCGCATCCTGACCATCGTCGGGAGCGGCTCTGCTGATACCTTCAACATCACGCGGTCCGGCAACAGCACCTGGATCAACAATCGCACGCACGTGCAGACCAGCGCCTACGACCGGATCGTGGTCATCGGCAAGGCGGGCAACGATACCATCACGCTGCCGTTGAATCTGGGGAAGTGGTCGCGAATCTTCGGCGGCGATGGCAACGACACGATTCGTGGCGGGGGTGGGCCCGACGAGATCTACGGCGGCCGGGGCAGCGACACCATCGACGGTCGAGCCGGCGCCGATGTCATCTGGGGCGGCCCGGACACTGATTTCTTGACCACTGGACCAGGCGATACGGTCCACGAAGACTCGCCCAGTCGCACGCTGGTCACGTCGACTGCCATCGAGCAGGAAATACTTCGGCTGGTCAACGTGGAGCGCTCCAAGCGCGGACTTGCGGCGCTGAGCCTGGACGGACAGCTCAACCAGGCCGCACGGCTTCATGCCGACGCCATGGCCCGACTGAACGCCAAGTATGGAATGTTTGCCGCCCATCAGCACAATCAGTACAAGAGCACGCGGCCCACGCCGGAGACCCGCATGGAATACGTCGGCTATTACGGCGCCTGGGGCGAGAACATTGCCTTCGGCTACGCCAGCGCCGCCGCCGTCGTCAACGCCTGGATGAACTCTGCTGGCCATCGTGCCAACATCCTCAACTCCTCCTACACGCTCATCGGTGTTGCTGTCAGCAACGCCGCCGACGGAACCAAGTTCTACTGCCAGAACTTCGGGTAAGCGATGTGAGGAGCCATGGCAGCCAGGCGCCAGTTCATAGCAACTTGCCGGATAGCTTGTGGATGACTTGCAGCGTCTGCTCGGAGAGAACGTAGCTATCAGAATGCTCCTTGACGAGGCTGTCGGCCGTTCCTGGCCATAGCAGGATTCGAAGAATGGTCGCGGCGGCGGGGAGCATCTGCAGCATATTGCCCTCCGGCGCATTCCACTCGTCGCAGCTTTGGGCGGAGATCCCCTTCTCACTCATGACATCGGCAAGCTGACTCACGATTGCCCATCGCGAACCGGTGTCGTGCGCCATTGACAGCAAACCGGTAACGCTGCTGTGCGTGCGTGTCGCTCGGGAAGCCGACGGAGGCGGCATGGCGGATAGCGGCCGGTCGGCAAGCGCCACCCGGACGAGCC
Source organism: Planctomycetota bacterium (assembly GCA_016873095.1). Lineage (GTDB taxonomy): Bacteria > Planctomycetota > Planctomycetia > Gemmatales > Gemmataceae > VGYC01. The sequence goes on from VGYC01000134.1 coordinate 6,925, forward strand.
ACTGCGGAAGGTTCACACCGGTGGTGACTGCGTTGGCAGTCTCGCCGAGCCGCGCGTGCGCCTCGATGTACATGGGCCGACCTGTCGCGGCATCGACGGAGTAATCCACGGACAAGGCGCCGTGCCAGTCAAGGCGCGCGCCAAGGCGAGCGAGATCGTCGCGCACGTCCGGTTGTTGTAGCGCCTCGCGCACGACAACACCGGCACTGCCGCGCACGCGGACCTGGGAGGCGTGAAAGGCCAAGAGCCGGCCATGCTGGAATACGCCCTGAGCCGTGTTCGGCGGCACATCATGTGGCGGAGCCTGCGCCAGTTCGAGTTCCTCCATCAACCTGGAAAACCGCAAGCGGTCGTGAATCTGCTCGACAGCGGCGAAATCCGGCACCGGCACTCGCGTCAGAGCTTCCAGCTCCTTGCGAAAACGCGCCGCCAGGTAGGTCTGGTCGTGCGCCGGCAGCAGGACGTCGTAGCGCTCGGCCTTCAGGCGGCGCAACAGGAACTCGGCGTAGCTGATCGGGCACACGCTGAAACTTGGACAGCGCAGCGTTCGGCGGACGCAACGGTTGAAACGAGCGGGGCAGCTCACGGGCCGCGGATCGCACACATCGATCACATGGTGGCCTCCGAGTCCCAGCGCGTTGATCGCTTGCAGTGCCGCGGGACTGGTGCCGTCAGTCAGAAGAATCTTGATGCGTGACATGGTTTGTGGTTTCACTACTTGAAAGCTCGACTTTCAAGATATATCGAACTTGGCTTATTTTCCACATTTACCAGCAATTACCCGGGCGCAATCCGCCGGCGAGCTTGACGCCGGTTTCGGATTTAACGATTATGTGGACCAGGCACGTTGGTGCCGGGAAGGCGTGATTCTTACGTAAACCGGTTCACGCTACAATGTCCCCATGCCGCTTATTCACGATCTATGGCTGAACATCGCCGACTGGGTGCCGGCGCTCGTGACGTTCTCGCACCTGGCCCTGAGCGCCGGTTTCATCGCCTGGGTGCTGATGAGCAAGACTGACTCCACGTCGGCGGTTGCCTGGTGCTTGCTCATCATGCTGCTGCCGTTCTTCGGGCCGCTGCTGTTCCTGCTATTTGGGTATCAGCACGTGAACCGGCCGTTGCAGAGGAAGCGGCGGCACCTTGAGAAATATCGCAGCTCCGTGCGTCACCTGGTACAAGCCTCGCCCGGCATCCTTGTCAATGCCGGTGTTCCGGATAGCGCGGGCGCGGTGCTGACGCGTCTGGCCGACCGCTTCGGCGCCTATCCGCGCAGCCCGGACAACCAGGTCGACTTCTACCACGACGGTCCGCCCGCCTTTGAAGCCATGCTGGAAGCCTTGGAGGAGGCCCGGCATCACATTCACCTTGAATTCTTCATCTTTCATGCGGATGAGATCGGCACAAAGTTCTTGAAAGTGATGGCCGCCAAGGCCCGCGCCGGCGTGCAGGTGCGCATGCTCTACGACGCCATGGGTTCGCATGCCCTGTCGTGGCGCGCGCTTCGCGACTTCCTGCTCGGCGGCGGCAGATCCAGCGTGTTCTTGCCGCTCAATCTGCTGCGGCGGCGTTTTCAGATCAACATGCGCAACCATCGCAAGATTCTCGTCGTCGATGGCCAGGTCGGCTTCACAGGCGGGCTGAACGTCGGGGACGAATATCTCGGCAAGAGCCCGCGCTATGGCTACTGGCGCGACACACACATGCGCATCCGCGGTCCCGCCGTCGAGGACTTGCAGCGCATCTTTTGCGAGGACTGGGATTTCGCCGCCGGTGAACGCTTGATCGAGACCGAGGCGCACGTGTCCGCGTCGTCGTGCGGCTACATCTCAGGCGTTACCGGTGCGGGGACCGTGCCGGTGCAAGTCATCGATTCCGGGCCGGACCGTGAGTTCAAGAGCATTCGCGAGATTTATTTCGCCGCCATTGTCAACGCGCAGCAACGCGTCTGGATAGCCTCACCCTACTTTGTGCCGGACGCCGGCCTGCTGGATGCGCTGCGTCTGGCCGGCTATCGCGGCATCGACGTACGCTTTCTCGGGCAACTCTACCCGGACAAGTGGATCCCGCAATTCGCCGCACGCTACCACTGGGACCGCGTCCTCCGGAGCGGCGTCAAGGTCTACCAATACGCCAAGGGCATGATGCACGCCAAGGTCGTGCTGGTCGATGGACAATGGGCCTCGGTGGGCACCGCCAACCTCGACAACCGCAGTCTGCACCTGAACTTCGAAGTAAACTGTCTGATCGATTCGCCGCAGGCCGTCGCGCAACTTGAGGAGCAATTTCTCCACGACTTGACCGATTCCATCCAGTTGCAGCCGGCCGCCTATAGCCGTCGCCCCTTTGCGGGCCGTTTGCTGGAGAACGCCTGCCGGCTGTTTTCGCCGGTGCTGTGATGATGCTGTGATGATGCTGTGATGATTTTGTCGCAACTGCGACAACAGCTCGCAAGCAGCACGGAGGGTCTTGCGGTGCCGGGAACAGGCGGGAATAAATCCAGGCCTGTTCGGCTCTTGCTTGCTGGTTATGGTCGGCGCTGTTATCCTGAGAAGGCTTCTCCAGCGTATCCGCGAGACATGCCAGGTAGCCCATGGACCTCTGCGCAGGTGCCCTGTTTTTTCTGATGGCGCTGGTGGTGATCGCATGCGTGGGGCATCTTTTATGGCTGCTGGGAGCGGCCGTTGCCAAGAATATCTTTGCCGCCGCCCCGCCGCGCGGGCGTGAGCCGCGCTTCCATTCCCGGCAAGATTGTCCGCGCTGCGGCGAACGTCTCCTGAGCTTCGAGAACAGCTGTCCCGCCTGCGGACTGGAGCGCGACGGCGACACGGAGCGCACGCTCCGCGACCTGGAGATCACTGAAGACACCATCGATACCTTCGTGCGCCGCAAGCAACTGTCGCCGCAAGCTGCGGCGGAGCTTCTGGACGCAATCTGGTCACGACGCCAAGCCATCGGATCGGAGTACCCTACCACGACGCGCCTGACCGCCGGCAGGACGATGCCACCGTGGCAAGTCCTGCAAAACTTGCTCGGCGATTGTCCGGACGCACAGCAATTGAGCGCGGAGCAACGACGACAGGCGCTTGCCTGGTACCGCAAGATTGCCAGAACGGACCTAGCCAAGCTGTCGCCCGCCGCCTTGCTGTGCCTTGCGCGGCTGCTGCGCATGGCGGGCTTCACGTCGCGTGTGCTGGATGTCTATGAGCTGTTGCTGCGGAATCATGCTGGCGCTGCGGAAGCGTTGCCCGCCGCCCTCGAAGCCGGTCGATTTGCGCTGCGCGAGGACAATCGCGCGCTGGCGCGGCGACACTTCTTGCAAGCGTCCACCTATCCTCTGACGGTCGAGGAGCGCGCCGAGGTGGACCGCGCGCTGGCGTCGCTGGTCGCCGACGAACCGGCGATCCTGCCCGTGATCATTGAAGACGAACCCGCCGACGGCGCCGCTGCTGACGTCTCACCGGCGACGCCCGCGCCGATCCCGGCTGCGATCCTGATGCCGGAACCTGCCGCGCCGCGATCCTCGCCGGAGCGCCGGCCATCCTCCTGGGGCCAGCTCATGGCCGGCTTCATGGAGGAACGCAACATCCTCTGGGGCGAGCTGGTCGGCGGCATGCTGATCGTCGGCTGCTCCATCGCGCTTGTCGTCAGCTGGTGGCGAACGCTCGAGGATATCCCGTATTTTCCCTTTCTGATCTTCGCGGCCATCACGGCGGCGCTGTTCGGCGCCGGCCTGTACACGCTGCGGCACTGGAAACTGGAAGCGACCAGCCGCGGCCTGCTGACGATTGCCACGCTGCTGACACCGCTCGACTTCCTGGTGCTGGCGGGGCTATCGCGCGGCCAGGAACAAGGACCGCTCGACTGGGGAACCGAGGCCGCCTCGCTCATCGTCTTTGCGTGGATGATCTTCGCCTCGGCGCGCGTGCTGGCGGGTTCGCTGCCTGGCTGGGGCAAGCTGTCGGCACCGTTGCTCTTGACCGCGGCTGTCGTCGGCGCGTCGGCCAGCCAGCTGCTCATGCCGCGCTGGCTCGATCTCGCCGAACCCTTCGTCGAGCTGTTCGCGCTCCTGAGCCTCGCTCCCGTCGTGCTGCACGCCCTGGCGGCGGGACTCGCCGGCTGGGGACTGGCGCGACAGGGGCCAATCGCGGTTCGGCCTGCCAGCTCCCTCTTCCTGCTCCTGGGGCAAACGACCTTCGCCGCCCTGGTTGCGCTGGGATTCATCATCTACTGGAGCGAGCAACCGCTGACGGCGTTTCGCCATCTGGCCGTGCCCATCGCCATTGCCGGCTTGCCGTTGCTGCTGTGCGGCGCGCTGGTGGCCGCAAGGCTTGTTGTCACGTCAATCGAAAACGACGACAACCAGCCGGGGCTCAGTTCCGGCCTGGTTCGCTTCGCGGGGACGGCCATCGCGCTGTCGGGCATGGCGGTCATGCTTGGCGGCTTGTTGCTGGGCTGGCCGCGACCGCTGGCACTCATCATCGTTGGCGCACTGAACGCAGCAGCATTCACGACCGTCGGCCTGGCGTTTCGCTTGCCGCACGCGCACGGGCCGGCGCTGGCGTCGCTCGCCGTGGCATTCGTGACGGCTCTGTCTTTGGCCACCGGTGTGACAACGCTGCAGAGCACGGCCGCGGACTTGCTCAAGGTGGCGTTCTCTCCCGCCACCGGGGCAACGTTGCTGCTCTTGGCGTTGCTGCTGACCTTGACTTCGGAATGGCTGGTGCGCTCGGGGCGCTGGCTGGATGCGCTGTGCCATGACGTGGGTGCGGGCGTGGCCGCCGTGCTGGCGATGCTGCTCGTGGCCGGCGATCACCGCCTGGGCATGCTCGTGTTCCCCGTCAGCGCCGCCGCCGGCTTTTTGGTCAATCGCCGCTGGCAATGGCCGTGGCTGACAGGCCTCAGTTCCTGGGTGCTGCTGGGCGGCTTTATTCACCTGCTGTCGTGGTTCCTGCCGCACTGGTCGAGTTCGTTGGTCATGACGGCTGCCTTGCTGATGCTGGCCTACCTGGCGATCATGCCATGGCTGTGGCAAACGCGCGGCAAGCCGCATGAGGCCGGCACGCTGACGGAAGATTCCCACCTGGCCGCGCCGCTGGCAATGAGCGCCATGGTGGCGTCCATCCTCGCTGTGCCGTTCCTGGCCAACGTGGCCGCGGACGGCCGACTCCACGAGAGCACAATCCTGTGCGGCTTGCTCGCCGGCGCCTGGTTCATCTTCGCATTCGCGTGGCGGAGCTTCAGGTGGTTCGCGGCGGCACAGGGCACGGTAGCGGTCGCGGTCCTCTTCGCCTGCACCATCTGGTTGCGCGAGCATGACAGCGATCATGTGGCCGTGTACCTGCTGGGAATGGCAGGAGTGGGACTCTACTGGATGTTGCTGCGACGCGGGTTTTCGTTCGGTCATGGCGTGCCGGAGTTCATCGAAGACGCCTGGCATGTCTTCGAGAGGCGCCTTGAAGGATTGGTGACCATACTGACTCTGGCGCTGGCCTGGCTGATTCTGATGGGACTCGCGGAAGCCCGCCAGGCCTGGATTGTCTGGCTGCTGCAAGCCGTTCTCGCGCTGACCTTCCTCGGCTATCTCTGGGAAGGGCGTACCTGGGCCGGTGTCATGGGCTGGACAATGCTGGCGGTGACTGCACCCGTACTGCTTGCGCGAGCTTTCGCGGCCGAACACGCGATCAGCCCGGCGGCGCGCTGGTTCCTGGGATTCGCCTTTCTGATCGGCTCGGCGTGCATCTGGTGGCGGGAGCACCTGTTCCGCACCGCCGAGCGCTTGAAGATGCCCGTGTCTAGCGACGACGATCTCGCCGGACAGGCCAAGGCGCTGCTCTTGTTTGGCACGGTCATGCCGATGCTGCTCATTAGCCTGGGATTCATGATGGCGTTTCTTGGTGGCGAGCCGCTGCTCGCGCCTGCGAATGCGCCGCTGGCCGGCTCCATCTTCGCGCGCCTCGGCCCGGTCGTGACTTTTCTTGGACCGTTGCTGATGATCGTGCTGGGATTGGTGGGATATGAGTTTCGCGAGAAGGCCGGCACTTATCTCTTCTGGGCGGGCATTGTCCTCACCGCCGCCGTCGTCAGCGCTCGCTTGCCCTTCGCGATTATTCCCGGCCGGCTGATTGAAGCGGTTGAAGTTGCTTTTCTGCTGCAACTCGCTGTTCTCACGCTCTCGCTCTGGGGCCTGCTCTGGCTGTCGCGAGCGCGCTGGCGCGATCCGATCCTGCTGGATGGCTTGCTGTTCATGTCGTTCATGGGTCACGCCGTGCTATTCGTGCCGGCCCTGGCCGAGGTGATTTCCGGGCATGTGGAGCTGGCGGGCTGGACAGCGCAAGCCGGAGCGCCCGTGTCGTGGCTGAGCTGGGCCGCCCTTTCTCTGACCGCGATCTGGTCGTTCCACAAGGAAGGCCTGCGGCGGCCGATCCACGTCCTGGGAACGGCCGGCATCGGCTTCGCCGCGTTGTGCGCGCTTTCCGCCACGCGCTGGGATGACAATGACTGGCTGGCGTTCCACGCGCTGAGCCTGGCACTGACACTGCTCGCGTTTGTCATGCTGCTGCTTTCCTGGTTCGGGTCGCGGCGGCCAACGGCGGCACAGGCCGAGGTCGCCCCAGATTTGCGGTGTGGACTGGCGGACTTCTTTCCAGTCGTGGATACATGTCGCTGGGTTGTGGGACTTGCAGCCGTTGTCGTGGTGCTGTCACTGTTCGGTATCTGGGCGGACTCGTGGCGGCCATGGCTGTCGTCGGCCGTCCTGCTGTCTTTGAGTGCGCTCTTCGGCGCCATGGCGCTGTGGACCGGCACGCCGGCGTTCGTGGCCGTCTCCGGGCTGCTCTTCAATGTCGTCGCTTTTCTGATCTGGCAAGCGAGCCGGCCAGCCGAGTGGCTCGAGCTGCTGTCACCGCTCGATCAGTTCCTGCTATCGCAGGCCCTGGCCCTGGGGGCGGCTTCGGCGACGTGGTCGATCATCGGCATCCTTTTCGGTCGTGGCGAACGGCGTAGCGACATCTCGCTCGCCGCAGGAACGCCATTCGCCCACATTGCCGGCGTGCTGGCGCTTGCCGTCTTGATCTTGCTGGCGGCAGTCGGGCTCGGCGCCGACCTGGCGACCGTGAACTATCGTCTGCCGTTTCCGGCCGTCTGGTGGACGCTGGGCATCACCGGCTTCGCGATCTTGCTGACGGCGTGGGAGCCGGCGAGTCGGTTCGCCGGCTTGCCGCTAGCGCCTCTCTATGCTATTGGTCTTGTCACGATGAGCCTGGCGCTGCATTGGCTCGCGCTACCGGCGGAAAAGGCGGCGTGGGCGGCCGGCATTCTGCTGGCCATCTACCTCTACGAGGCGAGCGCGGCCTATCACTGCGCACCACGCCTCGCGGGCTTCAGGCAGGCCCTGCGCTTGCCGGCGCGAGGCAAGCCACTGCCGTCAGCCTGGTTTCTTCCCGCGCAGGCGGTGATTGCAGCCATCGCGCTGGCACTGAGCGTCTGGCTATGCCTGACGTCCGCTGACTGGCAAGATCGCGTCTTTGGCCCGCTCATCGCCGGCCTGGTAACGGCGGCAACCGTCTGGGCGGTCAAGGACTGGCAACGCTTGCAAGGCCACGTCATGTCGCGCGGCATGAGCCGGGCGCAGCCGATTGTCTACGCGGCGTACGGCCTCGCCCTGCTTGTCCTTGTGGAAGCCGGCTGGTCATCGCTCGATCCAGGTATGACCGCGCCCTGGCTGCACCGCGTGGCCATTCTATTCGCCGCCCTGGCCATCGCCGGTGCGATATATGCCACGATCGCCCGCCGACTCCTGGCCGAGCCACCCTGGCGTGACTGCCTTGGTCCCATGAGTCTGGCACTCGTGAAGCTCTCGGGGGCCGTTTTCTTGTTGCTGCTGGTGATGGAATTCGCGCTCTACGATCCGACCCTGCGGCGCACGCCGCTGGAGATCCCGTTCGTCGTGCTGGTTGTCGTCGTGTTGCTTGGGGCTGGTGTGGTTGCGCTGCGCGTCGCGGTCGCGCCGCCGGCCGGCCTTGTCATCGGCGACCGCGGGCGAACCTGGCTGGTCTGGCTGGCGGAGTTCATTGTTGTCTGCATCTTCTTGCATGTGCGGCTCAACCGGCCCGACTGGGTGCCGGCGGTGATCGGCAAGTACTGGCCGTTCCTGATCATGGCGCTGGGCTTTGCCGGCGTGGGACTCGCGGAGTTGTTTCGCCGCCGCGGGCTGGAGGTGATCGCCGAACCCTTGCAACGAACAGGCATCTTTCTGCCGCTCCTGCCGTTGCTGGCGTACCTGGTCCGCCCGCTCGGCGAGATGGACGCGCTGGGCAAGGCCGTGCCGGGCGTTCAGCCGCTGCTCCGCAACCTGCGCGACCTGCCGCAAGATTACTTCATGCACGCGCTCCTGTGGTTTCTGCTCGGCCTGCTCTACCTGCAGGTGGCGGTGATGCGCAGGACATCGGCGTACGCTTTTCTCGCCAGCCTGGCTGCCAACTTCGGGCTGTGGGTCATCTTCGCCCATCAGCAGAATCTCTCCTTCCTGCTGCACCCGCAACTGTGGCTGATCCCGCTCGGCTTGATCGTTCTGGCGGCCGAATACTGGCATCGCGACAGCCTGGGGAAGAATCAGAGCGCGGGCCTTCGCTACTTCGGCTTGCTCTTGATCCTGCTGTCCTCGAGCGCAGACATGTTCATCGCCGGCCTGGGCAACTCGGTAGTGCTGCCATTGTTGCTGGCGGTGCTGTCGGTCGCCGGCGTGCTGGCGGGGATCGTGTTGCGCGTGCGTGCCTTTCTGTTCCTGGGTGTAACGTTTCTGTTCCTGGTGCTGTTCGCGCAGATCTGGCATGCGGCCGTCGATCGCGCGCACACCTGGGTATGGTGGGCATCCGGCATCGTGCTTGGCGCCGCCATCCTCGCGCTTTTTGCGGTATTCGAGAAACGCCGCAACGATGTGCTGCGCATCGTCGACGACATCAAGCGCTGGGAGTCTTAGGCTCGATGATCGAGTGTAGCTGGTTGATGGCAGGTTGATCGATCATCTGACGACAGCCGCTGGGCCAGCGAATCTCGACACGATCGATCGTGCGCCCGGTTCCGAGACCGCAGTGCAAGATGCGCGACGATTGTGACAGGTAGCCGCCGGCCCCCTGGACCTGGCGCAGCATGATCTCCTTGCCGATGCGCAGCAGCACCAGCGCGCCAATGGCGTCGCGATTGCTCCTGGTGCCCGTGAGGCGAAAGGCGATGTAATCGTTCTTCGGAAACTGATTGCGAAAGTAATAGGGCATGTCGTTGAAGTTGTTGGTCACGATGTCAAGTCGGCCGACAGTGCGGAAGTCGGCGACGGCGGCACAGCGCGAACTGCGCGCCGCGTCCTTGCCGCCGATCTTCTCGGCGAGAAATGGGCCGAGGCGCGGCGGCTCGATCCCTTCCCGACCCGCGCGATCGACGAAGCGTCCGTCCCCCTGGTTCATGAGCAGCTTGTTTTCCCAGTAGAAGTAGGGAAAACCCATGCCGGAAGGCAGGAACACGTCTTCATGGCCGTCGTTGTCAAAATCGCCGGTGGCAATGCCCCACGGCCAGAAGGTTTCCAGGCCGGCTTGCTCTCCAACCTCCACGAATCGACCATTGCCTAGATTCTTGAACAGCGTGTTTCCGAAGATGACTTCGTTGTAGCGGATCTGAAACAGGTCGGCGGCATCTTGCTCGCGCGCTCGAAACCGTTCGGGATCGAAGTTATCCAGTGCTCCATTGAGATGCCGATAGCGGACTTTCTCGTGCGGCCGGATTGCCTGGCGCTTGGCATCGTCCGGCGCCCACATATCCGAATGCATGTCCACGATGCACAGGTCCAGACGCCCGTCATTGTTGAAATCGAATACCTTGGCGCCGATGGAGCCGAACGAGGTAGGCCCGAGGGCTTTCATGGTCACGTCAGAAAACGTGCCGTTGCCGTTGTTGCGATAAAGCTGGCTGCGACCGAACATGCTGGTCACCAGCAGGTCCATTTGGCCGTCCTCATCGTAATCGAAAACGGCGACGTCGCCACCCCAGCCCCGGCCTTTCATGCCCGCGCGCTCGGTCACGTCGCTGAACGTGCCATCGCGGTTGTTGCGATAGAGCACGTTGTATTCCTTGGGACTCCTGGCCAGGTCGTAAATGTCGACGACCCCCGTGTAGTATTTGCCGGCAGCGACAAAATCCTGCGTTGTCCACTTGGCAGTGTTGGTCACGAACAGATCGAGCCAGCCATCGTTGTCGAAATCGAAGAACACAGCCGTTTGCGAATGCCCCACCAGGGTCAAGCCGGCCGGCTTCGTCACGTCCTTGAAGGTGCCGTCCCCCATGTTGCGAAACAGGACGTTGCCGCCGCGTGTGCTGGTGACATACAGGTCAGGGAATCCGTCATTATCGAAATCGGCGAAGGTGGCGCCGACGCAAACACGGTCCTCCAGACTCACGCCCGCCTTCCTGGTCACGTCCACGAAAGTGCCGTCGCCCCGGTTCCTGTACAGTGCGTTCGGGCCCAGCTGATTCAAGAAATACACGTCGTCGAAACCGTCACGATCGAAATCCGCGACCGCGACGCCGCAGCCATGATCGTAAAGGTTGATCTTGAATTGCTCTCCCTGTTCACCGCGTAGAAATGTCATGCGGAATCGGATGCCGGCGTCCTGGGCAACATCCAGGAAACCGGGCGTAACGCCCTCCTGGGTCTTGCCGTCGCCTGTCTCGCCATGCGGACCGATACCTTGCCAGAGAGAAAGGACAGCCAGGGCAGTGATCAGCAGACCCGCGGCGAAGAGCGCGAGCAAGTGCCTGTTGTGCCTCAGCATTCGCGTGTGTTCCACAGGCGGGCGCGAGGAGCAGGCCACACCGGGGGCCCGGCTCATGTACGGACGAGTCAGCAAGTGCCGCCCAGCGTATCTGGACGTACCATAACCGACGAACATGAAGAAACCATGAACGACGACCGGTTGCCGGCGCCGTGATCCAGTCGCTTGGGAGGGCCGCATGCCTGATGAGCTTTTCGCCGTGGCCGAACAGGTTGTGCTCGTGTCCGGCGGCAGTCGCGGCATCGGCCGGGCGCTGGCGGAAGGGTTCGCGCGGCGCGGAGCGCACGTGATCATCACCGGTCGCGAGCGCGCGACGCTGGACAAGACAGCACACGAAATCGCCGCCGCCGGCCATGAAGTTCGACCGCTGGTCTGCGACGTCGCCGACGCGGCAGCCATCGATCGCCTTGCCCGTGACGTGCAGCGTGACCTGGGCCGCGTGGACACGCTGATCAATGTCGCCGGCGTCAATCGCCGCATGCTCGCCGAGAAGCTCACCGAGGAGGATTATGACTACATCGTCGATATCAACCTCAAGGGGCCATTTCTGCTTTCGCAAGCGTTCGGCAAGCACATGCTCGAGCGCGGCCGCGGCAATCAAATCAACATCGTTTCCTTGAACAACGATCGGCCATTGAAGGGCGTGCTGCCCTACGCGGTGAGCAAGGCCGGTCTCGAACAAATGACGCGTGCCCTCGCGCTGGAATGGGGGCCGCGCGGCATCCGCGTCAATGCCATCGCGCCCGGCTTCATCCTCACGGACCTCACGCACAAGCTCTGGTCGCAGCCGAAGATGAAAGACTGGGGACTCGCCAACACGCCGCTGGTCCGCATGGGCGTTCCGGACGATCTGGTCGGCGCAGCCGTCTTCCTGGCCTCGGCCGCATCGGCGTTCATGACCGGCCAGGTCCTGTATGTCGATGGCGGCTTCTCCTGCGGACTCGCCTGGCCGATCGACTTTGACAATCAGTGAGATGCCCTCGCTAGTCAAGCAGCGGGCGGGCGCGGCGCACGAGCTGAAGCGGCACGCCCCAGGGATCGCGCAGCATCGCCAGCTCATCGCCCGCCGGCGTGACGGCCACGTCGCCCACGGCGGTTGCACCGGCAGCCAGCAAGCGCTCGCGCGCTGCCTTCATGTCCGCCGTGCGGAATGCTATATGCAGCACCAGCGGGTTCATGGCAAAGTAATCCGGCACGCCCGCGGCCGCATGGTGGTACATCTCGATCACCACGCGATCCGTCTCATCCGCCAGAAAATGCGTGAACGTCTGCGACTCCACGCTGCGGACAACACGCATTCCAAGATGGGCGACGTACCACTTCGCCATGGCCACGGGATCGGCGACATTGATCGCCACATGCTCGATGTTCATGCTTACTCCCCGACGGGGACGAGAACTTTCACCTCCGGAGGGCCGGCGAGCAGGTCGCCGATCTCGGACAGCAAGGTCTTGATATGCGGCGTCTTCATGTGCGCTTGCAGCGCCGCCAGGTCTTGCCAGCGCTCGTAGACGAGATACTCGGCAGGCGACTTGGCAGAGCGATTGAGGTCGTAGGTCCTGTTGCCCTTCTCCTTGCGGGTCTCAACCTGGGCCTTGGCGAAGGCCGACTCGAACTTGCCGCCCGCGTCTTCCTTGACCTTGACGATGACGAGCATCGTGAACGGCTTGGCCGGGTTTTTCAGGCCCGCCTTCACCGCGGCCACGATGGGGTCTTCCTTGTCCTGCCCCGGCACGGGGCCAACCAGTACCGCGAAGATCAGCACGATTGACAGCACAGCAAGCACGCTTCGCATCTCGGACTCCTTTGGTTGAATTCAGGCAGGCATCATCCGCCGGCAATGGCGCCAACAATCCAGAACGGCTCCGCGCCGCTCGCCACGGCCTCCGGCAACGGCGTGTCGGGCGGATCGTTGGAAAGATCTTCCTCGCAGGCGAAGAAGCGCAGCATCGCACGTCGCCTGTCGCTGCCGTGGTCGCGGATGGTGCCGCGCAGCATCGGGAAACGCGCCTCGAGCGCATCCAGCACCGCGCGCTGCGTGGCCGGAGCCGCGACGTCGAGTTGCACCTCGCCGTCGACGCTGGCCAGCGTGCGCAGATGATACGGCAGCATGACGCGGATCATGTTCGGCCCAGCCACTGGGATCGCAGTCTATTGAATGTCGCTGCCGCGCCGCCGGCAAGCCAGGTCGAACCGAGACAAGATCACGTGCTCTCACCGGCGGTACCCACCGGTACCGTCGGCTCGCCGCCGTCCTCGACCCAGACCCAGCCGAACTGCGTGTTGCTTGGGCTGGGGTCTTGCCGGTACTCCTGGCGGATGCGCGTGAGCCGATCGGCGCGGATGGCGTTGCGCTGGGCCTTGACGTTGACCGCGAACAGCCTGGCCGCGTTGAGGCCGAAGATCTGGTTCTTGACCTTGTCGGTGAGCTGCGGATACTTGAACTTCTCCATAAGTTCATCGGTCATGCGCAGGCGGCGGAAGCGTTCGATCTGGCTCTGCGGACTGCCGCCCCAGATGCAGTCGGTGCCCCAGAGGATGTGGTCGGCGCCGGCCGTCTGGATCATCTGACCGAGCATGTGCAGGCAGCGGACCGGATTGCTGGACGAGAGCTGCTGAAACGTGCTGCCCAGCTCGAAGTAGATGTTGCGAATCTTCGGGTTCTTGCGAAGGATGCGGAAGATGTCGCTGATCCAGGGAATCTCCTGCGGATCGTCGCGCTTGGGATCGACGACGCGGTCGCCGGTGCCGCGGGCCAGGAAGCCGGTGCCGCGGTACGCCGAGTGATAGACGATGAAGTTCATGTCCGGCCAGTCACGCGCAGCCTTGGCCAGATCGCCAGGCGTGCACGCCTTCTCGTTGAACGCCCCCAGCGGCAACCCCTTGTGCACGCACAGGTTGCGCACGCCGAGCTTGCGGCTGCGCTCCCAGAAGGGATACGCGACCTTCTCGTCATCCATGAACCAGGCGCGTTCGCCCAGCTCCGCGCCGGTGTACATCTTCCAGCCGCACACGCGCAGCTTCTTGACCTGGCGCTCCATCTCCTCGAGCTCGCGCTTGCCGAGGTTGGGCCGCAGCAGTCCGTGCGACAGCAGCCGTTGCGAGCCGGCCAGCCCGTTGACGTAGTCGCGGGTGCCGGCCATCTGGTCGGGCGGCAGCGGGTTGCGATTCCACTCGCGCGTCGGCACGCCGCTGATGATGGCCATCACCGTGTCGCTGTCGCCGAACATCTCCTTGACGTAATGCGCGCGGTTGAGCAGGTCGAGGCTCTCCTTGATGCTGCGGGCCTTGGGTCGAAGCAAGCGGAAGAACAGCGTGGTCCGCCGGCCTTCCGGCGTGTCCTCGTACCACTTGCGCGAGACATCGACATGGTGCGTCTGCACGTCGAAGATGAACTGGTTCTTGGGCCATTTCTCTGCGAAAGCTCGCTGATCCTGGACCTCGGCGGCATCGACATCGTAACAGTGGCCGAACACCTCGTTGAGCGCCACCATGGCCGCCGCCATGCCGCTGCCGCTGCGCAGAAAGTCGCGCCGCTTCATGCCCTGCTTCTTGGCCGCCTGCCCGCTGATGGCCTTCAGCCGCGTCTCATACTTTTTCTGCTCGCGCGACTGCGGCGGCGGAATGAACTCTTCGTTCGACGCGATCCGGCTAGGGATCGGCAACGTCTCCTTGCCGGCATCCAGTTCGCACTGTCGCACCCACATGATGAACCTCCTTCTCGTTCCCAGGCTCTGCCTGGGAAACGCACTGCCCGCGCGGCTCTGCCTCGCGGATTGGTGTCTCGCGGATTCGTTGCGTAGCCACCCCCTCTGTGTACCCCGGCAACGAATCCAGGTTTCAGGGCGTTTGCGAAACCCATTATCCCGTCACAGGTTGCGCGAGAGCGCCGCAATGCACTTTCGTTGCCAGGGGTATCGTATTCGCGGCCGCCCATGAGACAGATGCTCGCGGCGGGTAACCGGTCACGGGTCGATATAGCTCGGAATCGTGGTTTCGGGTACTGTTGCGGTTGGCATGGATGCTCCACCGACAGTATCGGCAGAAGTGTTGGCATCGCTGCCGCCTGAAGTC
>VGYC01000135.1 GCA_016873095.1 Planctomycetota bacterium
TCTGGAGGGAACCAACAATAAGATCCAGACCATGAAACGCCAAGCCTATGGCTTCCGAGATCACGAGTTCTTCAAACTCAAGATCCTCGCCATTCATCAGACGAAATACGCTCTAGTCGGATGATCCGTAATTTAGTCCAGGCAGAAACAGAGGCGGCAACCGTAGTAGATGATACGGATGCCAGGCACATACCTGCTACGGACGGCCGAGCGGCAATTCCCAGGAAAGTTGCCCCACGAACCGCCACGCAGCACACGGTACTCACCTTTTTCCGGCCCCTGCGGGTCAGTTACGTTATTTTTCGGATACTCGGTGGCGTACCAGTCCTGGCACCATTGCCATAGGTTGCCGTGCATGTCGTGCAGTCCCCAAGCATTGGCGGGAAATGTTCCAACCGGCGTGGTCTTCTTTCGGTAGACTGGATTCAGCGGGCGGTGAAGTTTGTCGGCAAGCTGCCTGGGACGTAAAAAAAGGGGCGATCACCACGCCAAAAACCAGATGTTCCGAAGGCAGCCGATTGCATTTTTTGTTTACCGGAATAATACCGGCTTCATTACCGGATTCGATGAAAAACCGCCCTTTGCACACCCGCAACATCGACAAGCAGGCAGCAACGAAATTACATCACAAGACCCTGTGCAATAGCTACTTATGGCTTGTAGGTTTTGACGTGGAAATTCGGCAAAAAACGCCCAATTTTGCTTTCAAGACCGGTGCAATCGGCCGCTCTGCCACCCCTCCGGATTGCTGCCTCCTGGGTTTGCGCGAATGCCGCGGTGGCTCGCCAGGTCTCAGTCTACCCGAAAGGGGGAGCGTCGAAAAGCATGGTCGGTCGCCTGCAGGTGAATGGCAAGAATGGATCCGATGTGTGGCTGCGCACGATCACCAGCCGGCAAGGCGGCTTCCTGGCAGCTTTTAGTAGCGTAGCTCGAAGCCGACATTGATGCCGTGGGCCCAGAAGTCGGAGAAGGTGAAGGTGGGCAGCGGCGCGGCGGGGCCGACGAGAGCACCACCGCCGAACAGGGCGTTCTGGGTCGGGTTGATGTTGCGATCCACCTGGGCGCCGGCGCGGCTGACGCGATTCATGTAGATGAAGTTGTAGCCGGCGAAGACCCGGGCGTAGGGCCCGAGCAGATAGCCGAGCTGCGCCTGGCCTTCAGGGACGAACGCCGTGACGTCTTGCTTGTGGGCGCCGATGTTGCTCGGCTGAGAAAAGACGCCACCGGCGCTTCTGCCCGTGGGCAGTCCGAAGGCGTTGTTGGTCGTGGTGGTGTCGCCGAAGATCGACAGGGTCTGGTGGTTCGGGCCAACGGCGAACTTGCCGATGGCGCTGATCGACCACGGCCCCATGGCGAACTCCGCCTTGGCGCCGACCTGACCGCCGAAGAACTGGTTGCGCGTCCGGAAGCGGTCCTGCACCGTGACCGTGCCGCCCGTGGCATTATCATAAAACGTGTCGGTGAGCGTGAACGTGTCGTTGAGGTCGAGGTAACGGAAGCCGCCCATGAACACGAGCCGGGCGAAGAAGGAATCGATGAAGTCCACGAGGCCGTTGACTTCACCGCCCCACAGCTGCGTGGTGAGCTGGGCCGTGACGCGGTTGGGAGCGCGGTCGGAATTCAGGCTGGTCTCGCCGGCCGGATTGAAGTTGAACGGCTGGGTGGCGAAGAAGGGAATGGCGATAACCGGTCCCGGGAAGCCGGGCGAGCTGGCGTCGAAGCCGGTGGCAACCTTCTCCAGCCAGAGAAAGCTGGTCTCGATGCCAAACGTCTCGAAGTAGTCGAACCAGAATCCCAGGTTGCAACGGCCACCGTTGGCCGGATTGTAGCGCGGTGCGTTGGCGCCTCCTCCATAAACCACCTGCGTGCCCACCTCGTTCAGCGCGGCAATGCTCACCGGGTCGTTGTTCCGCGACACGACCGGCGTCGGCAGCGGCGCGTCGCGCAACTGCCAGAGCAAGTACTCGACATTGAACCAGAACAGGGCATACGGCGACTTGTACGGCGGCTGCGAGACGCTGACAACATCGCCCAGCGGAAGCTGGCCCTCGCCGCTCGGCGGCATCGCAACCGCCGGTCCGTGAGCGACTTCGCCGACATGATGCGGCGCGCCATCCGGCGGCTTGCCATATTCCGGGCCATGTCCTTCGGGGGCGAACGGCGGCATGGGCGGCATGCCCTGACCAAGCGGAATGCCCGTTGTGAAGAAACCGGGCCCCTGCGGATTGGCAACCCAGGGCGTGTGGCCCACCGTCGGCGGCGGCGGCATGAAACCAGGAGGCGGCGCGAAGCCCGGTACGCCAGCAACGCCCGAAACTCCCGTCGGATGGCCCGGTGTCATTGGATTGGCAGCCATCTGTCCCGGTGCGAAGCCAGGCGGATAACCCGGCGGTGGGAAACCCGGTGGCGGATAACCCGGAGGCGGGTAGCCCGGAGGCGGGTAGCCCGGAGGCGGGTAGCCCGGAGGCGGGTAGCCCGGAGGCGGGTAGCCGGGAGGCGGATAAGCTGGCGGCGCGAAGCCCAGTGGCGTCCCCGGATAGCCAGGATTGGGCAGATACTGCGCTTGGGCGACGGCCGCCCACAGCAGCAAGGCCAGTGTCCCAATAATCGTTCGCAAACGTGCCATCCGCAAAATCCCTGCCCCTGGCAAAATCGGTCTATCAGGTGCAATCCTCATCTTCTTCGGCTAATCACCCCCGTCATCTTTCGCACTTCCGGCAGAATCATCGAAATCATCCCGTCCCGCGCCGCGAGCACAACCCCACGAAGCGGCAAGCCAGGCAATATCGGCATGATCGCTAAAGATTCGCTGCCCGACCAGGTCTATACACCAGGCCGAGGCGAGGCTCCTGGCGAGCCGTGAAGCCGCCTGGCTATCGTCGCTCCACGGCTGGGAGTGTGTAGAGCTGGCAAAGAGAGGGACATAAGGGGTGGCAACGCAGTAAAATAGCGAGTTCAGCCCTCAGAGCCATCGCTCTGGCTACATCGCCTCGGCTCCAATAGAACAAGGCGCGTGCGTTGCCGCTCGAGGAGTCGCATCAGGGAGCCAGCAATGAAAACACTCGCTACACTCGTCACGCTGGTCGGATGTCTGTTGCCGGCACTGGCGCTGGCGGGTCAGGAGAGGAAGCCATACCCCACCATGGGCAAGATCATTCGGCTCGACCCTCGATTTGACGAGCTGGTGCCCAAGGATGCCGCGATCGAGAAGCTGGCCGCCGGCTTCAAGTGGTCCGAGGGGCCGGTGTGGATCAAGGACGGCGGCTATCTGCTGTTCTCCGACATTCCGCGCAAGCGCATCAACAAGTGGAAAGAGGGCGAAGGTATCAGCGTGTTCCTCGAGCCGAGCGGCTACACCGGCAGCAAGCCGCGCGGCGGCGAGCCCGGCTCCAATGGCCTGCTGCTCGACGCCAAGGGCCGGCTCGTCCTGTGCGAGCACGGCGACCGCCGCGTTAGCCGCCTCGAGAAGAACGGCAAGAAATCGGTGCTCGCCGACAAGTACATGGGCAAGCGCCTCAACAGCCCCAACGACGCGTGCTTCCACTCCAATGGCGATCTGTACTTCACCGATCCGCCCTACGGTCTCGAGAAAGTCTGGGACGATCCCGCCCGCGAGCTGGATTTCTGTGGCGTCTATCGCGTTTCCGCCAAGAGCAAGAAGATCACGCTGCTCACCAAGGAGATGTCGCGGCCCAACGGCATCGCCTTCTCGCCGGACCAAAAGACGCTTTATGTCGCCAACTCCGATCCTGAGAAGGCCATCTGGAAGGCATTCCCGGTCATGAAAGACGGCACGCTCGGCGAGGGCAGGGTGTTTTTCGATGCCACGGCCATGTCCAGGAAGAAGAAAGGGCTGCCCGACGGCCTGCGCGTCGATCACCAGGGACATATATTTGCCACCGGACCGGGCGGCGTCCTCGTGTTTTCTCCCAAAGGAGAGCATCTCGGTTCCATCGAGACGGGCGTGGCCACCGCCAACTGCGGCTGGGGCAACGACGGTTCGACGCTCTACATCACTGCCGACAGCAACCTGTGCCGCATCAAGCTCAGTACCAAGGGCAAGGGCTTCTGATTGAACAACGCGAGCCGCTTGACCCACGGCAGGATCGAATGTTGGGAGTGCAAGCCATGCTCGCCGTCTTGCCGTTTCACTTGGTCCTTTTTTTCCAGGCGGAGCCGCTCGTGCCGTCAGCGGACGCAACCCTGACGCTTACTCGCCGGCAGGCATCGGCGTTCGCGCGGTTGGCGCTCAAGGGCATACAGAAGGAATATCCCAACAAGCCTGGACATGTGCTGAACGGCGCCGCCGATGCGGTCGGCCCGCGAACGCTGCATCCGGCGTTTTACGGTTGCTTCGACTGGCACTCGGCCGTGCATGGGCACTGGATGCTGGCGCGGCTCATGCGGCAATTCCCCGATTTGCCTGAGAAGAAGCAGATTCGCGACGTGCTGGCCGAGCATCTTACCGCCAAGAACCTGAAAGCCGAGGCCGACTACTTTTCTCGGCCCAATGCCCAGTCCTTCGAGCGCACCTATGGCTGGGCCTGGCTCTTGAAACTGGCCGAGGAACTGCGTGCGTGGGACGATGCCGACGCCCGTCAGTGGTCGAAGAACATGCAACCGCTGGCTGACGTGATCGTCGCTCGCTATCTGGCGTTCTTGCCCAGGCAGACGTATCCGATCCGCAGCGGCGTGCATCCCAACACCGCATTCGGGCTGGCGTTCGCGCTCGATTATGCTCGCGCGGTGAAGCACAAGCCGTTGCAGGATTTGTTGGAGAAGCGCAGCCGCGACTACTTCGGCAAGGACGCCAGCGCCCCGGCGGCGTGGGAACCGGACGGCGCCGACTTCTTCTCGCCCAGTCTCATGGAGGCGGACCTGATGCGGCGCGTGCTGCCGCCGGCCGAGTTCCACGCCTGGCTGAAACGCTACTTGCCGGGCCTGGCCACAGGCGAGCCCAGGAGTCTCTTCGTGCCGGCGAAGGTCAGCGATCGCACCGATCCCCAGATCGTGCATCTGGATGGCTTGAACCTGAGCCGGGCGTGGTGCCTGCGTGGCATTGCCCGGGCGCTGCCGGCTCGTGATTCAATGCGCACGGTGCTGCAGACCGCCGCGGCCCGACATGCCGCAGCGTCCCTGCCCCACATCGCCAGTGGCGACTATGTCGGCGAACACTGGCTGGCCTCGTTCGCGGTGTACATGCTCTCGGATCGGGATTGAGAAACTCATGCCCACCGTGTGGATCCCATCGCTGATGCGTTCATTGACCGGCGGGGCCGACAAGGTCGTCGTCGCGGGCCACACCGTAGGCCAGGTCATCGACGAACTCGAACAGCTTTTTCCGGGGATAAAGGCCCGGCTGTGCGAGGGCGACGGCCTGCGGCCCGGCATGGCCGTCGCCGTGGATGCGCAGGTTGCCCGGCTCGGTTTAGCGGAAACCGTGGCCGAGAACAGCGAGATTCACTTCGTACCTGCCGTCGGCGGCGGCTGATGCGCTATCGGCGCAGGTGCGCGTACGGCGGCAACGTCGTCAGCCGGCGATCCTCGACCGGGGCGCCGACGGTGAAGTGATACAGGTCCTGAAACTCGTCGCCGGACAGTCCCAGCAGATCGTGGAACAGGTCGTCGAAATAGCAGCCGATGCCGGTCGAGCGGACGCCTGCGGCCTCGGCCTCCAGGTACAGCACCTGTCCCAGCACCCCGGATTCCCAGAACAGACGTCGATACCACCAGGCTCCATGAGCGCGAATGGTCGGTGCGAAGTCGGCGAACATTCCCAGGCTGAAGGCGCCGTCCGCAGCGATCTCCTGTTGACAGCTGATCGCCTGGGCCACGCGGCGACTTTCACCGTGCTGGAGAAGGAACAGACGCAAATGCTCCGGACAGTCGGCCGGCCGTTCCCAGAGACAGTTCGGATGCAGGCTCGCGCGCAGCCTATCGTGAATTGCCGGATCGCGCTCGAACAGGTAGAGCCCGGCCGTCAACCCATTGACACGATGGACGAAGATGACCAGGTGCAAGTACGCTGGCCAGGGCAGCATGTCCCATGGCGGCACACCGGCGCGCGGCAGCGTGTGATCAAGCATCCGGTAAAAGGTACTGGTTGACAGCGCCGTTTAGCCATCCAGGCCCAGGCAGCTGCGGCGCTGGCGGATAAGCGTGGCGGCACGCGTCCGGCAACCGCTGGTCAACAGCGGCAAGGACATCGGCTCGACTTGTGACAGGCTCGACCTGGGCTTCGTGCAGGAGGCGGCAACCTCGTCGATCACGCTCCAGTCCACGTGCGCGGGACTGAGCGCATTGGCGTGCCCGGACCAGCCGGCCGCGCGTATCGCAGCGATCGGCAAGCCGCTCGGCAGGGTTGGCTCGGCCTCTGCGGATAGCAGTATCAGCGCGTCCGGATGTTCGCGGTCATGCACATCGATGCCGGCGAAATCGGCGGTCCGATCGAGCCCGAGCGCGCCGGCGACATCGTCATCCGAAAAATGATCAAGCGAATGCGCGGACCAACCGAGCGTCGCCGCGGCGTAACGGATCGCCGCCAGTGCGTGGCCGATGTCATGCTGGCAATAACGAAATGCACGCTCGCCGTACTTCCAGGCTTCGCGCCAGTGGATCGACGACAAACCCAGCAAGAACGAGCGGGCTGGCAAGCCGTCGCTCAGCTCGCCGGCGGCGTTTGCATCGAGAAGACAGCGGCGTTCCAGGCAATGATCACGGCTGACGTAGTGATAGACGCCCGCCTCGATGCCGTTGCACGGCGGCAAGATCGCGTAGCCCTCGGTCGGATGCAGATTGCCGCTGCTGGGATTGCAGCGCAGCGCCCAGCGATTGCCGCGATATTCCTTCCAGGCGGACAGGCCGAGTGACAGTTCGAAAAGAACAGCAACACTGACGAGGCCGACTGGCTGTGTCTTCACCGATCCCGGAAGAAACAGATCGCCATACAGGGTTGTCAATCCATCCGCCTGCAGGGGCAACTCGAGTCGCGCGGCGCCGGCAAATGTCCGGAAGGGATCCGGTTGCGTATCCCAGTCCAGATAGCCGGCCGAGCGTGCATAGCGCTGCGGATGGTGCTTGGTGCGCTGATGATAGGAAAGCACACCGGCGACTCCGCCTGCCGGAGTTCTGGTTGCAGCCTCATCGGCAATCGGCAAGGTTCGGCGGGATGGGGTTGCGTTCGACAAATCGCGCCCTCGGAAGCAAGCTCCATGACAAGGCAGGCACAACTATTCTTGTACGGGAGAATCGCCCGAAGTAAACTAAGGCCATGAACGCGGCCAAGAAGCTGCATCTGATCTCGGTCGAGGACTATCTCGCGAGTAAGTTGCGCTCACGCGTCAAGCACGAGTACCGCGGCGGCGTTGTCTATGCGATGGCGGGAGAACGCAACGTCCAGAACCTCATCGCCAGCAACACGCTCGGAGCGTTGCATGGCCGGTTGCATGGCCGGCCCTGCCGCGCCTACAACTCGGACACCAAGATACGTGTTCGCTTGCCAAACCAGGTGCGCTTCTATTATCCAGACGTCTCAGTGATCTGCCGGCCGAATCCACCCACGGAGTCGTTCCAGGACGAGCCTGCAGTGATTCTCGAGGTCTTGTCGCGACGTACGCGCCGCACGGATGAGGGCGAGAAGAAGGATGCCTGCCTGACGATTCCGTCGCTGGCGGCGTATGTCCTCGTCGAACAGGCCTCCCCGGCGGTGGTCCTTTTTCGTCGTACGGAACATGGTTTTGTGCGTGAATTGTACGAGGAACTGGACGCTGTCATTCCACTGAGAGAGATCGAAACCGACTTGCCGTTGGCCGAAATCTATGCATGCGTGGACTTCATACCGGAGCGAGACGAGACCGACGACGCGTGAGAGCGCCAATGCCGAGCCTGTGTGAGACCTGTCAACACCTGCGCGAAATGGTTACGCCGAAACGGTCGCGTTTCTTGCTGTGCCAGCTTTCGCAGACGAAGCCCGATTATCCAAGATACCCGCCGCAGCCGGTCGTGCGCTGCGGCGGGTACAAGTGCGCTGACCAGACGGAATCTACTCCAGCGTCTTGATCTTGATGTTCTTGAAGTGAATTTCCGCCCCTTCCGACTGGAAGCCGAACGGGCCCTCGGTCAAATTGCCCTTGCCCGAGCTGACGGTTGTGCCGTTGACCTTGGCGGTAATGGCGCCGTCCTTGCAAATGACTTCCGTTGTGTTCCAGTCGCCAACGGGCTTGCGCACCTTGCGGAGGGCAGCCTGGTTGAACTTGAAGCTGCCCTTGGCGCCGCCGATGGCGAAAATGTTGGCATGCGTGCGGTTCTCGCCCTGGACCTCGACGCTCTTCGGCCAGATGGTGTGCTTGCCGGTGATGTGCACGAGCAGGCCGCTGTTGCCGCCAAACTTCTCGTCATCCTTCAGCCCCTTGGGCCGCTTGAAGCGCCAGTCGTAACGCAGGACATAGTTCTTGAAGCTCTTGTCGGTGTAGAAGTATCCGGCAGGATTGCCCGAGACGATGATGGCGCCGTCCTCGACCTTGAAAGTCTTGTCCGGATCCCCCTTGCCGGCGAGGATGGTTTTCCAGCCCGATAGGTCCTTGCCGTTGAAGAGTTCCTTGAAGCCGTCGTCATCGGCAGCCGGCGACACGGCTGCCATCCCCACAACCACGCTGGCGGTCAACGCGACGATCGCCAGCCTCTTGCCCCCCTTGCGAATCATGTTGCGCTCCTTGTGCCTGTGATCCTCGAAACCGATGAATGATGTATGGACCGCACCGGCGTCACGTCCATTCGATTTCGCCGGCCAGATTCATTGCGTTGCCCCCCTCTCAGTACCCAGGCAATGAATCAGTGCCCCGGGCAGATCACCGTATGTTGTTCATGTGACGGAGTTTGCATGTTGGACGGAATCAGCCCGATTCGTTGCCGGCCGGCTAGATCGTCGGCCGAAAGATCTCGCGCACGACGTTGCCCTCCACGTCGGTGAGGCGATAGTCACGGCCGGAGTAACGGAAAGTGAGACGTTCGTGATCGAGGCCTAGCAGCCAGAGGATGGTGGCGTGCAAGTCGTGGACATGGACGCGGCCTTCCTGGACATGGGCTCCGAAGGCATCGCTACTGCCGTGAACATGGCCGGCCTTGACGCCGCCACCGGCCAGCCACATCGTGAAGGCGCCGGTGTTATGATCGCGGCCATCGCTGCCCTCGCTGTTGGGCGTGCGGCCGAACTCGCCGCCCCAGATGACCAGCGTGTCTTCCAGCAGCCCGCGTGACCTGAGGTCATGGAGCAGCCCCGCGATGGGCGCATCCACCAGCCGTGCGTTGCGAGCATGTCCCGTCAGCAGGCCGCTGTGCTGGTCCCAGTTCTGATGATTGACGACGATGAAGCGGACGCCGCGCTCGGCAAGCCGGCGTGCCAGCAAGCACAGCTCCCCGTAACCGGCGGTGAGGCCGTCGTCGAGACCGTACAGCCGTCGTGTTGCCGGCGTTTCACGATTGATGTCGAAGGCCTCGGCCGCTTCCGTCTGCATGCGAAACGCGCTCTCGAAGCTCTGGATGCGAGCCTCCAGCGCGCCTTCTTCCGGCCGGCGTGCGCGATGCAGCTCGTTGAGCCGTGCCAGTGTGTCGAGCTGGCCGCGCTGCCGCGCTCGCGGCATGCGCGGCGCCAGGTTGGGAATCGGCTCACGCGGGTCGATGATGCGCGTGCCCTGAAACGAAGCCGGCAAGAACGCCGAACCGTACGACTTCACCTGATCGACCAGCCCCGACGGCTGGCCAAGGACGATGAAGCCGGGCAGGTTGCGGTTCTCGGTCCCCAGCCCGTAGAGCAGCCAGGCGCCGATGCTGGGACGCACGAACAGTCCGCTGCCCGTCAGCATCTCCAGCGTGCCCTGCGTGTGGAAGAAACTGTCGCAGCACAGCGAACGGACGACGCACAAGTCATCGACGTGCCGGGCGACGTGCGGGAACAGCTCGCTGACCTCGATGCCGCACGTTCCATGGCGCCGAAACTTCCACGGGGACGGAAAGGCGTTGCCGAGCGGCCGCGGCCTGCCCAGCAGCACGTTGGTGTTCTGCTCCAGCACGGGCAGTCGCCGGCCCTCGTAGCGCGACAGCAACGGCTTCGGATCAAAGGTGTCGATGTGCGACGGGCCGCCCGACATGAACAGGAAGATCACGCGGCGAGCGCGCGGCGCGTGATGCAGCCCAGGTGTTTCGGAGCCAGCGCCACGGGCTTGCTCGCCCAGCAGCGAAGCCAGGGCCAGCGAGCCGAATCCGCCCGCGACACTGGCGAGCATGCGGCGGCGGGAGAGAAGGTTCGACGGCAACATCCCGCTATCATAGCACGGCGAGCCGGGAGCGTCAGCAAGTTGAGCAGGCCGTGCGAGCGATCCTGCCTTGGTCTCAATCGAGATACAAGAACTCGTTCGCGCACAGGAGCACATGCAGGTAGTCGCTTAGTGAATGCCGCGACAAGTGTTCCATGCCGATGCGGATCTCCTCGGCGCGAGGCGGGCGGGCAAAGAGCTGCAGGTAGGCTCGCTCGATGCGAGTGCGATCGCCCTTCAAGTGCTGGAGCTGATCCGACAACCTCTGCGCGCTCTCCGCCACCAGCGGGTTGTTCAGGAGATACAGGGCCTGCGAAGTCGTGGTCGTGGCCGAACGCTCGGGAACGATGGCGCTCGGGTCGGGCCCGTCGAACATCACACGCGCCGCGTCGATACGATTACGGAGGATCGGCTCATACAGCGTCCTGGCCTTGCCGTTGCCGAGCTGCCCGCCGACGAAGAGGAGGCTGTCGCGCAGCGCTTCATATTCCAGGCGCTTGCGATTCATTCGTCCCAGCAGGCGATTGTGAGGATCGAGCCTGAGCGTCGCGGGCGTCGCAAAGCTTGACTGCCCGTAGACGCTGGACAGCATGATCTCGCGGATCAGCTTTTTCACCGAGCCCTTGGAATCGACGAAGCGCTGTGCGAGATAGTCCAGCAACTCGGGGTGAGTCGGCCGGTCGCCGATGCTGCCGAAGTTGTCGGGCGTGCCCACGAGGCCCTCGCGAAACAGGTGCTGCCAGACGCGATTGACCATGACGCGGGCCGTGAGCGGGTTCGCGGGCGCGGCAATCCAGTCGGCCAGTTCCAGCCGCCCGCTCCCCGCGGTGCGCGATCCCAGCGGAGACTGGTCGTCGCCGGCCAGGATGACGGGGAAGCGCCGCGGCACGACCGGGCCTTCCTTGCGATGGTCACCGCGGATGTAGATTGGCACATCGCCGATCTTCTCGCGGCGGCTCTTCGGTACGCCGCCCTCGCGCATACCGATGGCCGATGACGCTGCGATCTTCGTCTTCTCCAGAACGGCGATGCGCTCGCGCAGCCTGGCGATGCTGTCCAGTTCCGGCGGGTTTTCCGGCCAGGGCTTGCGCTGCCGCTCCGCGAGCAACTTCTTCTCGACGGCGCGGAGAGCGTCGATCTCCTTCTGTAGTTTCTTGCGGTCAGCGCCCTTGATGGCGGCGCGCCGGGTGAGTTCGCTGAGTTGCTGCCGCGCCTTGTGCAGGGCCAGCGCGGGCCCGACCCTGGCCTCGAGCGCCGCCAGCGCGTCCTGCAGTGGCTTGATCTGAGCGTCGATGGCGCGGTTCTTGTCAAACTCTTCGCGTGTGAGCAAGGGGATGGCGATGACATCGTGTGACAGCCGGCCGTCGTTGATCAGCTTGCCGGGGCTGATATGGCTGCTGAAAAAGATGCCGGCGAGGGCGTAGTAGTCCTGCGTCGAGATCGGATCGAACTTGTGGTCGTGGCAGCGGGCGCAGGCGAGCGTCAGCCCCAGAAACTGCCGGCCGACCACGTCGATCTGGCTATCGACGATCTCGGCCACTGCCAGATCGCGGCCGACCCGTTCCCAGACGGCCAGGGCCAGCATGCCGGTGGCGACGACGCCGTCCATCGCGGCGCCCGTGTAGTGGGCTCGCGCGTCACCCTTGCCCGCCGGGATCAGGTCGCCGGCGATCTGCCGCCGCACGAAATCAAAATACGAGAGATCCTCGTTAAAAGCGCGCACGACCCAGTCGCGATACAGGCCGCTCCTGTCCACGTCGCTGGCGTAACGCACGCCGTCGAGCCAGTGCCGGGCCCAGCGCACCCCGAATTCCTTCGACGCCAGCAAGCGATCGACGACCTTCTCGAATGCTTGCGGCGACTCATCCTTGAGGAAGGCGTCGAGTTCGGCGGGCGTCGGCGGCAAGCCGATGAGATCGAAGGTTGCCCGCCGCAGCAGCGCATGCTTGTCGGCGACGCGGCTGGGTGCAAGGCCCTTGTCGCGCAGCTTCACGGCGATGAAACGATCGATGGCGGAGTGGCTCCAGCTATCCCCGGGAAGCGCCGGCGCTGCCACGCTGGCCAGCGCCTGAAACGACCAGTGCTTGCGGTCTGCCTCGGTGATGCGAACGGTCGTGCGCGGCGTGAAGGCGTTGGCAGTACGTGGATCGGGCGCGCCCATCTCGATCCAGCGAACGAAATCCGCGACGACCGTCGCGGACAGCTTTTTTTGCGGCGGCATCGCCAGGTCGCCATCCTGCCGCAGCGCCTTGATGAGCAGGCTCTTGCCGGGATGTCCGGGCACGATGACCGGACCGCTGTCGCCGCCGTCGCGCCAGCCATCGCGGCTATCGAGCAGCAAGCCGCCGCGAACCTTCCTGGCCTGCTTCGAATGGCAAGCGTAGCAATGCTCGACGAGCACCGGTCGAATCTTTTTTTCGAAGAAATCCACGCCGCGCGGATTCGGCTCGGCGGCGGCGCGGGCCGAGGTGCACAACAACGCCAGTAGTGGACACAAGAAGCGCATGGCAACTTCACCCATGAGTGGTAGCGGCGCGGACACTCGCATTGTATGGCTCGTCAGGAGTTTGCTTCGGTTCCACAGCACTTGCTGCGCTCGCCGCGACAAAGTCGTTGAGCCGCAGGAATTCCTCTGCCCAGCGATACTCATCGAGCATTCCGTCGGCGGGCCGGCCCAGAATGCGGTATGCGATGTACAGGGCTTCGATGGACGCCAGCCCGTTGTCCGGATCGGTACCCTGCTTGGAGACGCGCGGATAGGCGGTGTGGTAACCCGCCAGCGACCGCGGCGGCACGTCGGCGAAATCGCGTGTCATCACCCCGGCCCAGCGCCAGCTGCCGTCCAGCAGCAGGATGCCGCTGCTGCGGTCCGCATCGGTCAACGGCGGGCCCTCCGCCGCCAGCCGGATGTAACCCGTCAAGTCCGGCCGATCCTTGACGGGATGCGGCAGCAGCAACACGTCCGGCCGATGGCGCAGCGGCAAGATCGAACACTTGCGCGGGCTCTCCTTCGGGTGCCGCACGATTACCGTCACCGGATAGTCCACGCCGATTCTCCTTCGCCAGGTGCTCCCGTAGAATGATTGTACCGAACGGCTGCCGAGGTTCGGCCTCGGACCGCAGCGGATTTCGCAAGAACTCCGCTGAAGCGCTGGCGGCTGTCGGAACTCTTGCGAGTTTCCCTACAAGAGTCGACCCGAGCGTTCGTGCGGATTGAAAGGCAGGTTCGAGTGGAGGACCAATCATGAAGCTGGAAATCAAGTACTGCGCTGTCTGAAACTACGAGCCAAAGGCCGTCAGTCTGACGGCTCGGCTGTTGACCGAGTACAAGCAAAAAATCGACGAGCTGCGCCTGATCCCGGCGGGAGGCGGTTGCTTCGAGGTGTCCATTGACGGCGATCTGATCTATTCGAAGCTCAAGACGGGATCCTTCCCTGACGAGCAGGCGATGCTTGACTCCGTCGGCAAACGTCTGTGAGCCGGGCGATGAAAATCAAGCAACGGCCGGAAGATTTCCAGGTCGAGGAGCGCACCGATCTCGTCCCCGCGGACTCCGGCGCGTTCGCCTTGTACCGCCTCGACAAGCAAGGCTGGACCACTCCGGACGCCGTACGCGTCATCCAGCAGCGCTGGCGCATCGACCGGCGCCGCATTTCTTACGGCGGCTTGAAGGATCGCCATGCCGCCACCAGCCAGTTCCTCACCATCGAGCGCGGCCCGCAGCGCAACCTCACCCATCAACGGCTACGCCTCGTTTACCTTGGCCGGACCGATCGTCCGTTCACCGGCGACATGCTGACGGGTAACCGTTTTCGCATCGTCGTTCGCGACCTGTCCGTCGAGATGGTGGATTGCGCGCATACGGCTCTCGCCGAGGTGGCCCGGGACGGCGTGCCCAATTACTTCGACGATCAGCGTTTCGGCTCGGTGGGCAGCGGCGGCGAATTCATGGCGCGAGCTCTTGTTCAGGGCAGGCACGAGAACGCGCTCAAGCTGGCCTTGACCCTGCCATACGAATTTGACCGCGCCGCCCAGAAACGCGAGAAGGCCGTCTTGCGACAGCACTGGGGTGACTGGGCCCGCTGCGGCCAGATGCTGCGCGACGGCGGCGTGATCGAGCATCTCCGCCACAATCCGAGCGATTTTCGCGGCGCCCTGGAGCGTTTTCGCCCGGAACTGCGCGGACTTCACCTGTCGGCGTACCAGAGCTTTCTGTGGAACCGCCTGCTGGCCGGCTGGCTGCACGGCTTCCTGCAGCCGGGTCAGATCTTGCCGGTCCGCTTGCGGCAGGGCGACGTGCCGTTTCCGCGCGGCCTCGACGATGGGCAACGCGACGAGCTGGTGCGGCTGAGTCTGCCGTTGCCGTCCGCGCAGCTCGCGCTCACCGACAATGATCCGGTGAAACGACTGCTCGACGGCATCCTGGCCGATGAAAATGTTCACCTTCAGGACTTTCGACTCAAGGGATTTCGCAACCTGTTCTTTTCACGTGGCAGCCGGGCCGCCCTGTGCACGCCAGCGAGCCTGCAGCACGAGCAGGACAAGGATGAATTGCATCGCCATAAGCAGAAACTTGTCCTCGCCTTCGAGCTGTCTCCGGGCAGCTACGCGACACTGCTCGTGAAACGAATCGTTCAGCCCACGCGGGACGAAACGCATACAATAGCGGCGCATCCAGACTGACAATCAAGGGAGGATCAAATGCTGTCGCACACGTTTCGACTCGTAGCTTGCGTGGTCCTGGCCGCCTCGGCCTTGTCGTTGCGTCTGGCCCGGGCGGACGACGACGACAAGGGCTTCAAGCCGCTCTTCAACGGCAAGAACCTGAAGGGCTGGAAGACGTTTCTCAAAGACATGGACGCCAACCCGGCCAAGACGTTCGTCGTCAACGACGGCGAGATCCAGGTGACGGGCACGCCGTTCGGCTATTTCTACACCGACAGGCCTTACAAGAACTACATTCTCAGCTACACCTGGACTTATCCCAAGGACCAGCCGGAGAAGTCGACCATGAACAGCGGTCTCCTGGTGCACATGCAGAAGCCACACAAGATCTGGCCCAAGTCGGTCGAACCGCAGGGGCGCTACAAGGACCACGGCAAGATCTTCTTCATCGGTTTTGACAAGAGCGACAAGACCAGCCAGGACTTCGACTCGGCCGCCCAGCAGAAAGCCCTGAAGGCGAGCCATGAATGGAACACAACCGTGGTCACCGCGCGCGGCGACGGCTCGCTCGAGGTCCGCATCAACGGCGTCCTCGTCAACACGGGCAAGAGCGCGCTCACCGAGGGGCCGATCGGCTTCCAGTCCGAAGGGGCACGCATCCACTTCAAGGACATCAAGATCAAGAAACTGTGATCCTGGCCGGCAACCTGGAAAGTCAACTTGGACAGCCGCCCAAGTCTGACCTATCCTTGTTGCAGCATGACAGACTCGACCTCGATCATGGGGAGTCATTCCAAACGGCTGCGGATTCTACGCGCCCGACAGTTCGGCGTGGGCGGTCCGGCCTGCGCCGGGCGGCACCGGGGGCAAGTCGGCCCCGCCCTCGCCGCAATCGAGGTTCCGTGTCTTTCGCGAGGAAGTCGGCGTTGGGCAGCTGGAATTTCTGGGCTGCCTGGAGCACAACTGGCTCGGCGAACTCTGGCGGGTCCGCGATCGCCAGGGCAAGTTTCGGCTGGCCCAGATGTTGCCGCCCGGGGTTGACGATGCCGCCCTCGAGCGCTTGCAGCAAGTCCACGCGCATCAAGGCCTGGTGGCGTTGACCATCGGCCGCGCGGACGCCGGGCGCCGCATCCTGCTCACCGACGTCCCCGATGAGTGTTTGCAAGATCGTTTCGAACGCTGCTGGAAAAAGGGGTTGCCGGGGATCCCGCGTGCCGAGTTGCTCGGGCACCTGCGGCTCGTGGCCGACACTCTCGATTCCCTGTTCTATCAGCATCGCCTGCAGCATCTCAACCTGCAACCACGGCAGCTGACCTTTCACGGCGGCTGCCTGCAGATCGCCGGCTTCGGACTGATCGAGGTGCTTCGCGACGGCACGGCGACCCACTCGCGATCCCGTCATGCGCCGCCGGACAGCTGGGCCGAGACACGGCTGGGCCGCAGCGACCAGTTCAGCCTCGCGGTCATCTACGCCGCGCTCACAACAGGGATTCATCCCTGGCACTCGGAGCGAGACTTCCGTGCCGGGGACGTCGCCGCGGCCGATCTCGCGCTCCTGTCCAGCGGTGAACGGGCAATTCTCCACAAGGCTCTGTCACTCGACCCGCGCAAGCGCTACGAGTCGAGCACGCAGTTCGTCAAATGCCTGGAGCAGGAGATCCATCGCCGGCACGAACTGGCCCATCGGCCACGGATCGAGGTCGCGCGACCACTGCTCACCTTCTCGTCTCAAATATCCGCGGCGGCGCCTGCAAGCCTCGATCGCTTCATGTCGGAGCTGATCCTGCTGACATCGGGTTCCGGCGAGATGCGCGCGCGCGGGCCGGTCCGCTACCTGCTGCGACCGGGTCAGAGCCTGGAACATCGCTGCGCGATCGCCGGTCTGCCAGCTGTTGTCCGACAGAGGCTGGACACCTTCCAGCGGCAATGGGACGCTACGCTGCGCCGGCACGACGACAACCGTCTGGTGTTCGCGCTGCCGGCGCCGACGGCGCTCTGGAGACGCGTCCTGGGGCCGGCCGTCGGCCTGGAAGTTCAGGTTGACTTGCACGAGACGGCCGACGGGCGCTACGAGGCAGGCGTCGTCATGCGTCCCATCGGCTGCAGCCGACGCAAGGCCGACCACCTGCTGGACGAGATGGCTCCGCTGCTCCTCGAGAGCCTGCGCGCCCACCTCCAGGTCCAGCCGGAGCTGCGCGGCAGCGAGCGCCTGTCCCTCAACCAGCCCATGCGCGTCAGCCCCGTGCTGGACGGGGTCGAGATCGCCCAGCCCATGGACTGCCGCGGCAAGGATATTTCTACCTCGGGAATCGGTTTCCTCTTTCCAGAGGAACTGGCCACCCCCCAGATCTATGTGAGCGTGCCCGGCGCCGCGCCGCTATCCGGCTTCGCCGGGCTGGCGAGCATCGTCCGCCGGCGCCGCCGCCAGGACGGCTGGTTCGAGCTGGGCGCTTCCTTCCAGAACTCTCGTTGAACATCTCCTGCCAATCTTGGAATAAATCGCGTGCAAGCGAATCCCAATCTTGCGCCCGGTGATTGCCGATGGAGTCGACATGCACCGCTTCACGATCCTGGCCTTGCTGGCATTACTGGCATCGCTTGCCCTGGCACCAGCGAGTCATGCCTTCAAGCCCGCGCCGCCGATCCGGCGCGACGTCTGGTCTCCGAGCGGAGAGTATGTGCTGGATGTGAATCCGGAGACCAACGTTCACAAGGTCCATCTGGCCGCCAATCGCAAGACGTCGTTGTGGTCATTCGCACAGCCTCTAGGAATCGGCGAAGTTTTCCTGTCCGACAACGGCAAAGTAGTGGCCATCGTCGCCTGGCGCTTCGCCCATGGTGAGGGCGACTGCGTCACTTTCCGGAACAACACCGGCACGATCAAGTCATATCCGTTCGCCGAAATCTGCCCAAATCCGCGCGTCAAGCTTCCGTTCGAGCCGGGACCTATAGGCGTCGTCAGCTTCATCTGGAGAAACGAGCACTTCCTTCGCGATGAAATCGAAGACACATTTCAAGTTACGACCACAGGCTGGCACGAGTACATTTTCTCAATGAAGACGGGCGAGATTGTCGCCCGCCGGTTCCTGCCAGGCAACGTGATTTATCGGCTTTGGTTGTATGTGCTGCTTCCTCTTGTCCCACTCGGGCTCTGGGTGATGGCCAGGTGGAGGCGGAGAAATCGGCAGCGGAGCGCCGATGCCGGCGCACTTGCTGGCGGACGTGCCACGTGTGGATGAATGGCCTGCCTTGCAATTGTTCAACGCATCTCGCACAATGACGCTGGACACGAGGAGCCAGGTGAATGTCTACCGTTCAAGTAGCACCAGAGCAGCGCCTTTCCCTGTCGGCCATTCCCTGGGCAAGCTATGTCTTGTACAGCGACGGGCTCGGCCAACGTCATGTGCGCATCACCTATGATCGCGGCGAGATGGAGATCATGACGCTCTCTCCCAAGCACGAAGGCAACAAGAAGCTACTGGCGAGATTGGTCGAGACACTCACCGAGGAAATGAATATCGACATCGCCAGCTATGGCTCCATGACATGCCGCCGCGAGGACCTGCTTCGTGGCCTGGAGGCGGACGAGGCATACTGGATCGAGAACGAACCGCTGGTGCGCGGCCGCGACGACCTCGATCTCGATACGGTCCCGCCCCCCGATCTCACTCTGGAGGTCGAGATCAGCCGGAGCGCACTGGATCGCATGAGCATCTACGCGGCGCTGCGCGTGCCCGAGGTCTGGCGCTGGGACGGCGAAACGCTCCGCGTCTTCCTTCTGACGAAACGCGGGACGTACCGCGAAAGCAATCGCAGCAAGGCTTTCCCATTCCTGCCGCTACATGAACTTGTCAAGTTCCTGAAGCGCGCCGACCAGAGTGAAACGCAGATCCTGCGCGCCTTTCGCGCCTGGGTGAGGAAACATGCCAGGGATTGGAAGAAGGGCTGAGGACACGTGGCAGACGTCATGTCACTCCCCCCGTATCTGCGCCTTGAGCACGTGCTTCAGCCGGTCCTCGATCTTCTTGTGGGCCTTGTCCACTTCCTTGTCGGTGAGGGTGCGGTCGGCGGCCTGGTAGGTGAGGGCGAAGGCGAGACTCTTGGCGCCGGCGGGGATGCTCGGGCCGCGGTAGAGGTCGAAGATGCGGATGCCGTGCAGCAGGTTGCCGCCGGCGGCGCGGATCTCGCCCGTGAGCCGTTCGGCCGAGATGCTCTCGTCCACGACGACGGCGATGTCGCGCAGCGCCGCCGGAAAACGCGGCACCGGTTCGTAGGTGTAGCGGGCCGGGACCGCCTGGCGCAGCGCTTCCAGATCGAATTCGGCGACCAGGATCGCCCTCTCGCCGAGGCCGTAAGCCGCCGCCGTGCGCGGATGCAGCTCGCCGAACAGGCCCGCGACCTTGTCCTTGCCGACGAGCAATTTCGCCGAGCGGCCAGGATGGAGATACCCCGTCTGCGCCGATGCGTAGCGGGCGGTGATGTGCAGCCGGGCCGTCATGGTCTCGACGATGCCCTTGAGATCGAAGAAAGCGAGCGGCTCGGGTGGCGGCACCTGCGTAATTGAATCGGTCCAGAACTCTTGGCGGCGCTTGCCGGTCAGCACGATGGCAAGTCGCTGTGGCTCGTCCGGCAGCCGCTCGCGCGGCAGGAACACCGGGCCGATCTCGAAGAGCCGAACGTCATCGCTGTGCCGTAGATTGGCGGCGGCGACTTCCAGAACGCCGGCCAGCAGCGTCTGCCGCATGACCACGCGCTCGCTGCGGATCGGATTGAGGATGCGGACATAGTCTTGTTGCGCATTTTGGGAGGGCGAGGCTCCCGCCGAGCCGCCAGCCACCGGTTGTTCGCGGCTCGGCAGGAGACTCGCCCTCCCATCCTCTCCAAGCAGCGGCTGCTCCTTCTCGGGCGTGGTCAGCGAATAGGTGATGACCTCTTGCAAGCCCGCGCCGGCGAGCAGGTCGCGGATGCGCTCCTCGAAGACGAGTTCCTGATTGGTATGCTGGGTCGGCAGCTGGTCGGACAGCAACGTCGCCGGCAGCCGGTCGTAGCCGTGGATGCGGACCAGGTCCTCGATGACATCGGCGATGCCGGCCTGCACATCGAGCCGATGCGGCGGCACTGTCGCCTGCAAGCCTTCGTCGCCAAGTTCCTGCACGTCATATTCGAGTGCCCGCAGGATGCGAGCCGCCTCGCTGCGCGGCAGATCCATGCCGAGCGAACGACGGATGTCCTTCATCTGCAGACTGACGACCAGCGGCGAGATCGGCGCGGGATAATTATCCACGACACCCCTGGCGATGGTCCCGCCGGCGTGCTGGGCCATCAAATCGGCGGCGCGCTCGGCGGCCGGCAACACCGTCTCCGGATGCACCGCCTTGCTGAAGCGCAGGCTCGCCTCGCTCGGCAAGTTGAGCGCCTTCATGGTCCGGCGGATGCTGACAAAATCGAAGTTCGCTGCTTCGAGGAGGATGTTTTTCGTTTCGCGCGTGACTTCCGTCTCCGCGCCGCCCATCACACCCGCCAGCGCGATCGGTCCCCGCGCATCGGCGATGACGAGATTGTCCGGGCTCAACGGCCGGACCTGTTGATCGAGCGTGATGAGCACTTCGCCGGTCCTCGCCGGCCGCACGGTGATGACGGGCGCCTTGCCGGCGGCACGCTTGACGAGCTGATCGTGGTCGAAGGCGTGCAGCGGCTGGCCCCATTCGAGCATGACGAAATTGGTGATATCGACGATGTTGTTGATGGGCCGCATGCCGGCGTAGCTGAGGCGGCGCTGCATCCAGCCCGGCGACGAGCCGACCCGGATGCCGCTGATTAGCATGGCCGCGTAACGCGCCGACAGCCTGGGGTCCTCGATCTCGACCTTGACCTTGCCGGCGATGGGCTCGCCGCGGGCCTCGACGTTGTTCTTCGGCACGCAGATCGACTTGGCTGTGAGGGCGGCCACTTCCCGGGCCACGCCGATCATCGACAGGCAGCGGGCCATGTTCGGCGTCACGTCCAGTTCCAGGACGATGTCGCCCATGAAGTCAGCCAGCGGCGTGCCGACCGGCGCGTCGTCTTCCAGGATGATGATGCCCTCGTGCTCCTCGGAGATGCCGAGCTCCTTGTACGAGCAGACCATCGAGTCGCTGGGCACGCCGCGAATCTTGGTGGGCTTCAGCTCCTTGAGGACGCGCTCTTCGGCATGGCCGTCGAACAGGATCGACCCGGCGAGGGCAACGACAACCTTTTGTCCCACGTCGCCGACCTTGATGTTGGGCGCCCCGGTGACGAGCGTCTTGCTGCGGCCATCGCCGTAGTTGACGGTGGGCAACGTGAGTCGGTCGGCATCCGGATGCCGCTCGACCTTGACGATCTCGGCGATGACGATCTTGTCGCGGTCCCAGACCGGCCCCGCATCCTCCGCCTTCACGCGCAGGCCCTCCGGTATCGGCAAGCCGAGGACGCGGACGCCGGCGACTTCCAGGCCAGCGAGCGTGAGACGCTCGACGAGCTGCGGCACGGGCAGAGAAATGTCAACGTAGTCGCGGAGCCAGTTCAGGGGGATTTTCATGCGTGTCCACCAGTGGTCGTGATTTCGCGAGAGTATTACTTGGCGGGCTGTCGCTTGAGAACGAGCAACCAGTTGATTCCGGCCGTAACCGTTCACAGGTCGGTCTAGCGTTTTCTACTCGGAGTGGGGTATCCTTGCAGCTGGCATGGATGCTTCTCCGTTTGTTTCCGAAGCTGATCTCGCCGCGACGCCGGCAGCGGTG
>VGYC01000136.1 GCA_016873095.1 Planctomycetota bacterium
CAGCTCGCACCCGTACATCAAGGGTCGAGTACCTTCCTTGGTTACTGCTTTCCATAACCGCAAACTAGACAATAGACAGGCTCTATGTGTCAATAGAGATGTTGCAGATTTATTGCGACGGGCCATATGTGAACAGCAACTGCAATGTCACCATACTCAGCATCCCGACGATGACTGCCAGATTGCTGAACAGGCCGATGCGAAACATCGATCTGGTGAGCGAGCGGCAGTTCAACAGGTAGAACAGTTCGCCGATCACAAAGACATTGACGGCTACGGTGCGTGCCTCTTCCAGACCAGTGTGCCGGAACTCATTCATCCATTCAAACATGCCGAAAGCTCCGATGAGCAGCAGCAAGCTGACGAGCCCAACACGCATGACCAAGGGATAGCGCAGGATTGGAGCATGTGGGTTGCGAGGCAGGCGTTCCATGATCCCCGGTTCCTTGGGCTCGAATGCCAGCATCAACCCCAGGAGGATGGCCGTCGCCATGTTGACCCACAGGATCTGGACCGGCGACATCGGCAGGGCCGCTCCAAACAGGACGGCGGCGACGACAACCAGCCCTTCCCCGACATTGGTTGGCAACGTCCAGACGATGAACTTGGTGAGGTTGTCGCAGACACCCCGGCCTTCCTCGACGGCCGCCTCGATCGAGGCGAAGTTGTCGTCCGTCAGCACCATGTCGCATGCTTCGCGGGCCACGTCGGTACCGCTGCGCCCCATGGCCACGCCGATGTTGGCCTGCTTCAATGCCGGCGCGTCATTGACCCCGTCGCCGGTCATGGCCACGACATGGCCTCGGCGTTGCAGAGCGCGAACGAGACGAAGTTTCTGCTCCGGGGCCACCCGAGCAAAGACGGCAGTTGTCTCCGCGACATGGGTCAGTTCCTCGTCGGAATAGCGGCCGACTTCGGCGCCTGTCACGACCGGCACCAAGGCCGCGTGCATTCCCGCGATTCCGTCCAGACCAAGTTGAGCCGCGATGGCGGCCGCCGTCAACGCGTGATCCCCGGTGATCATCTTGACGCGGATACCGGCAGACTGGCAGGCTTGAACGGCCACCACTGCTTCGGCCCGGGGCGGATCGATCATGGCCTGGTGATCGATCCCCGCTTTCTCGGGCGGGAACTGCTTGCGGGCAAAGGCCAGCACGCGGAGACCGCGGGCAGCCAGATCCTGCAATTGAACATGAATGGCCTCCCTGTCCAGCGGTTGCTCATGCCCGGATGCATCCAGAATTGCGCTGCAGCGTTGTAGCACGCTCTCCACGGAGCCTTTCAGGTAAACCACCCGTGGCAGGCCGGGCCCCTGATCGTGCAAGGTTGCCATGTACTGGTACTCGGATTCAAAGGGGATGACATCGATGCGCGGCAGTTCCTGGCGCAGGACATGATTCTCGAAGCCGGCCTTGCTCGCGGCAACCACCAATGCCCCTTCGGTCGGATCCCCTTCCAGATTCCAGCGTTCTCCTTGCTGCACGATCTGCGCATCGTTGCACAGCAGGCCGGCGCGTAGACAGGCCAGCAGTGCGACCCGACCCTGAAGATCATTGACGGTGAGCGGCGTGGACCCTGTCGCTGTTCGAATGTCGCCATCGGGCGAATAGCCGACGCCAGTCACCGAAAACAACTCGTCGCCTGCCACAATGGACGTGACGGTCATCTGGTTCTCCGTCAGCGTTCCGGTCTTGTCCGAGCAGATGACGGTGGTGCTGCCCAGCGTTTCGACTGCGGGCAACTTGCGAATGATGGCTTGGCGCCGCGCCATGCGTGCCACGCCGATGGCCAGCGTGATGGTCACGGCGGCGGGAAGACCTTCCGGGATGGCTGCGACAGCCAGCGCCACCGATGCCATGAACATCTCGTCAGTCGGCCGTCCTTGCAGCCGTCCCACGGCAAAGTTCAGAGCTGCCAGAACCAGGATCAGAACGAGAAGGACACGACTGAAGTGCGCAATGCGGCGCGTCAAGGGTGTTTGCAAATCCTCAGCCGTGGCTATGAGCTGGGACCACGACGCCCGTCCCCTGTCCGAAGGTGGCGAGTGTCGAGGCATAGGTCATGTTCTTGCGGTCGGCCAGCACCGTGTCGGGCCGAAGCAAGGCCAGCGATTTCCCCACCGGGACCGATTCGCCCGTCAGAGCCGCCTCGGCGATATGCAGGTCCCGGCAGCGGAGCAAGCGCAGATCGGCCGGAACCTTGTCGCCAGATTGCAGCAGCACGATGTCGCCCGGAACGATGTCCGGCGAGGGAATCCGTAGCTTGCGGCCAGCCCGGATGACCGTGGCCTCGGTCGTGAGCGTCCTGGCCAGGGCCTCGATGGCGGCGATCGCTCTGGATTCCTGGACGAACCCGATGATGGCATTGAGCAAGACGACTCCGAGAATGACCGAGCAATCCACCCACTCTTGAAACACGCCGGTGATGACGGCTGCCGCCAGCAGGATGTAGATGAGTGGTTGATGAAACTGGAAGAGGATACGCATCAGCGGGCCGTAGCTGCGTCGCGGAGTCAATCGATTGGGACCGTAGCGCTCTCGTTGCCGCGCGACCTCAGCGTCGTTCAGACCTACGTCGAAGTGCCTTTCCAGTCGCGCGACTACCTGGTCGGTGGGTAGATGATGCCAGCTGTTTGCGGTCGAATGGTCCATCGCGTTTTCCTGAGTTTCTGCCACGTGTCTGCAGGCGCCAGCAATCCACCAGTGCCGAGGCGCGTCTGGACCAGACGCACCGCACGTGGACTGGGTCACACCACGACGCCGCAGCGCGACGAGCACGACATCGTCTTTCTTCAGCGTCACTGCGCCTGCAGTTTCTCGGCCCGGCGACGATAGTAGCCGGCCAGATCAGGATTGCCGAGCTTTTCATGCGCTCCCGCCAATCCCTTCGTGGCTTCGACGTTGAACGGATCATGTCCCAGCACGAGTCGGAACTTGGCCAGCGCCTGGGCGTGCATGCCGGACGCTAGCAAATCGCGACCTTCGGTCAACAACTGCTTGATCAGCCTTAGTTCGCCCTCGAAAAGTTCTTCCACCACGTCCTCTTCCTTGACAGTCAGCAACGAACAGGGGAGTTGCTCGAGCACGCGGCGGGTCGTGCTGCCAAGCAGGACGCGTACCAGGCCAGTCCGTCCGGTCGCGCCCATGACGATCACGTCCGCATGGTGATCTTGAACGGCCAGGGCGATCTGCTGATGGGCCGCGCCGAGACGCACTGCTGTTGTTATCTTCAAGTCGGTGCTGGGGAATTCTGCAAGGAAGGCCGTGAATTCGTCGCGCCACTTGGCCTCATGCTGTTCTTTCACGTTAGCGATCCGACCCGTTTCCACCGCTGCGGTCAGCCAGCTCACTTCTGGCACGACGGTCAGAATCACGAGTTCCCCGCCCAGCGCCCTGGCCAGCTGCATGGCATTGCGAAGTCCCCGTGCCGAGGCACCGGACTGATCGACGGGGCACAGGATCTTCTGAAATGTGGCTGCGGGCGCGCCGGGCCGAATTGCCAGGACCGGCTGCGGCGCTTGTTCGATCACCAAGGTGGCGACCGGGCCAACGGAGAAGCGGTCAAAGCGCGACCGTTCGCCGGCCCCGATGAGGATCAGGTCCGCATTGATCTCCTGGGCCTTGCGCACGATGGAGTCGGCAGGCGGTCCGGTCCCAACCAAGAGGTTCTCGACATTTATGTTCTGATCCGCGAGGTGTTTGAGATACAGGTCCTGATTCGCTTGCGGAGAAAGCGGCCAGGTCGGATGTCGCTCCAGCACATGAAACGCCGTCACGCGCGATCCGAAAACGGATGCCAGACGGCCGGCCACCTGCGCCGCCTCCTGACTTGCCGGGCGAACATCGGTAGCCAGCAGAATCGATTGCAACTGCTTCATGGCAAAAACCTTTCTTGCGAAGCTTTCCTCAACTGTCAAACGATTCGTGTCCTGCATCGATACTTGAATCGGGTCGCTGGGAACTCCTGCTGCGCTTCGTCTACAAGGCATTTCGCGTGCCGGCGCCCATGACGCTGGTTCCCTGCGTCCGGGCCTCTGCGACAGCAAGCTTGGCCGCGGGAAATTCCGCCAGACTTGAGCAAAAACTGCTCAGCAATCGTTGCACAGACCGACCACACGGACTGGTACAATGTTTGCGTGTGGAAGGTGATTGACCCAGGCTGACCCCGCCATGAGTGAATCCACAAGATCCCGCGCACCCTTCCGTGCCAGCAAGACCTTGCTTGCCGAGCTCCTGGAGGCGGCTCCGGATGCGGTTGTCATCGTCAACCGTGACGGCGAGATCATGCTTGTCAATGCCCAGGTCGAGGCGATGTTTGGCTATCGGCGGGAGGAATTGCTCGGCCAGCCGGTCGAGGTGCTGGTCCCCGAACGATTCCGGGAGAGCCATGTGGCCGATCGGGCAGGTTATGTCGCCCAGCCACAGACGCGGCCCATGGGCTCCGACCTTGATCTGGCAGGCCGGCGCAAGGATGGCAGTGAAATCCCTGTCGAGATCAGCCTCAGTCCGCTGAAAACCGAGAAGGGACTGCTTGTTACCAGCGTTATCCGGGACGTCACGGCCCGCAAACGCGCCGAGGGAGAAATCAAGACTCGGGCCCGTCGGCAGGCCATCTTGACCGAACTGGGTTGCCGGGCGCTCAGCGGCATCGACCTGTACATGCTCCTGGATGAAGCGGCACAGCTCGTCGCCCAGATCCTGGAGACGGAGTTTTGCGAGGTGCTGGAACTCTTGCCCGATGGGCGGACCTTGCTGTTACAGGCCGGCGTTGGCTGGAACGAGGGACTCGTTGGTCGGGCCACGAAACAGACCTCTGATTCCCCGGGCCGCCACGTCCTGGTGACCCAGCAACCGATCATCATCGAAGATCTGCGCACCGACCCGCGTTTCCGCGGGCCGTCGCTGCTGCACGATCACGGAGTCATCAGCAGCGTGATAGTTCCCATCTTTGGCAAGGAGCGACCGTATGGCGTCCTGGGAGCGCATACGAGCCGGTCGCGCCGATTTCCCCCGGAAGACATCCATTTCCTTCAGGCAGTGGCCAACATGCAGTCCATTGCCATTGAGCGGAAGCGCAATGAGCAACGTCAGCGGGAACGGGATCTCATGCGTGCCGACCAGATGGCAATGCTGGGGCAGCTGGCTGCGGGAATGGCTCACGAATTGCGCAATCCGCTTACCGCTATCAAAGGGCTGCTCCAGCTGAACCTGGAGGAAGATAAGGGAGGCACGCTGCCGGCCGAAGATCTGCGGATCATCGACAAGGAGATTCGCCGCCTGGAGCGAACGCTGCAGACATTGCTCGATTTCGCCCGGCCCCCCAAGCTACGGCGCCATCGCTTGAGCCTGTCGCCATTGGTGGAGCAAACCTTCTCTCTGGTCGGCAGCCGCGCAGGCAAGCAGCGGGTGGATCTCCGGCTGGCTCTTCCAGACCGTGCCGTCCTGATGGACATCGACCCCGATCAGATGCAGCAGCTATTGCTCAACCTGGTGCTCAACGCTCTCGACGCAATGCCGCAGGGCGGGACACTGGATGTTTCCTTGTGCTGCCTGGAAGGCGATCAGGTCGAACTCCAGGTCCAGGACACGGGGCCGGGGATTGCCGCGAGTCAGTTGCCCAGGATATTCGAGCCGTTTGTCAGTAGCAAGGAAGCAGGCCTCGGGCTGGGCCTGGCGGTATCGCGGCGCATCGCCGAAGATCACGGCGGCACCCTGACGGTCACGAGTCACCCTGGCAAGGGGGCGTGCTTTGTACTCAAGTTGCCAGCAGCTTCGCAGGCGTGACGTGTGAGGAGTTATCATGCCGACCCTCCTGGTCATAGATGACGAACCTTCGATCTTGCACTTCTTTCGGCGCGCATTCGACGCACCTCCGGTAACCCTGATAACGGCATCGACTGCGGCAGAGGGGCTGCAACACGTGTCGAAGCTGCGCCCGGACGCAATCGTTCTGGATATTTGTTTGCCCGACCAGTCCGGCCTGGACGCCGTCCGACAGATCCGTGAGTTCGATGCACGCATCCCGGTAATCTTCATCACGGGACACGGGACAACAGACAATGCGATCGAGGCGATGCGGCAGGGAGCCTACGAATACCTTCTGAAACCACTGGAGCTTTCGGAACTGCGCAAGCTCATAACCCGCGCTTTTGAGATCAGCCGCCTCATGCGCGTCCCGGCCAAGGTTGCGGAAGCCGACCTGCCGGAGGTGAGCGCCGATGTGCTGGTCGGCCGGTCGACGGCCATGCAAGCGGTGTACAAGGCCATTGGCCGGGTGGCCTCCCAGGACGTCACCGTGCTGATTCTGGGTGAGAGTGGCACCGGCAAGGAGCTGGTGGCCCGGGCCATCTACAATTACAGCCGCCGTTCCAAAGGGCCGTTCCTGGCCATCAACTGTGCTGCCATTCCCGAAACCTTGCTGGAAAGCGAACTGTTTGGCCACGAGAAGGGCGCCTTCACTGGTGCGGACCGCAAGCGCATCGGCAAGTTCGAGCAGTGCTCGGGCGGCACCCTGTTCCTGGACGAGATCGGCGACATGACACCCCCTGACCCAGACCAAGATCTTGCGCGTACTACAGGACGGACAGTTCGAGCGCGTAGGCGGTAACGAGACCATCAAGACCGATGTGCGCTTGATCGCCGCCACCAACCGTGACCTCGAGCACCTGATTGCCGAAGAGAAGTTCCGCAGCGACCTCTTCTAACGCCTGAACGTCTACACCATCACACTTCCCCCCCTGCGCGAACGCGGCGAGGATATGGCGCTCCTTGTGGAGCACTTCTTGAGGCGTTTCCGGAGCGAACTCGACAAGGACGTGCAACAGGCCGCACCGGAAACCCTGGAGGTGCTGAAGCGCTATTCCTGGCCGGGCAACCTGCGAGAGCTACAAAGCGTCATCAAGCAGGCCATGCTTCATGCCACGGGGCCGGTCCTGGTCCCCGATTTCTTGCCGGCCCTTGTGCGCGATGAAGGCACGAGCCGTCCAGGGTCTGCTCAACCTTCGCCTGCCGCCATCTCGAGGTTCGATCAGTTCATTCAAGAAAGACTGCAGGCCGGGTCGAAGGACCTTTACGCGGAGGTACAAGCCTTGGTCGTCCGCCAGTTGATAACGCAGGTCCTTCGCCACACCGGGAACAGGCTCAGCCAGACGGCGCGAATCCTCGGCATTAACCGCTCGACCTTGCGATCCAAGATGGGGTCGCTGGGCATCACGGCCGACTCGCTCGGGGCCGCGGACGAGGTATAGTCTACCCAACCGGAACCTGGCGGATTCTTGTTCAATCCTGGTCAATTCTCCCACCAGAGGCCCGTGCCGCCACCGAACCGTGGGCTCAGGACACGGCAATCCTCGTTCATTCGGGCAACCCGTCACCAGAAAGTCATCTCCG
Organism: Planctomycetota bacterium; assembly: GCA_016873095.1. Classification (GTDB taxonomy): domain Bacteria; phylum Planctomycetota; class Planctomycetia; order Gemmatales; family Gemmataceae; genus VGYC01. The sequence continues at coordinate 7,389 of VGYC01000136.1, forward strand.
GCACATGAAATGCGTGAAGTTGCCTCGTAGCTCATTCCGCAGAGAGGCGTATGCCATGGTTCGGCTCGAGGCAATCTTGCACCCCACCGATTTCTCGCCATCTTCAGATTATGCTCAGCATCTTGCCTGGTCGTTTGCACGTGACCATGGGGCGCGGCTGATCGTCGTGCATGTCGCGGCGCCGCCCGCGGTGATGTATGGAGAAGTCGTCGCGCCCCTGGCGCAGGCGGGCTACAAGGACAACGCCTGGAAAGCCCTGCGTCGGCTCAAATGGCCGGATGAAAGTGTCTCCGTGGAGTTGCGCGTGGAAACAGGTGATCCTGCCCACGAGATCCTCCGGGTCGCCCGCGACATTCCCTGTGACCTGATCGTCATTGGCACGCATGGACGCACTGGACTCCGCCGCCTGTTGCTGGGAAGCGTTGCCGAACAGGTCGTCCGCAAAGCCACCTGCCCGGTGGTGACCATCAAGTCGCTGACGCAGGAGAATCAGGAATATCCGGAATCCATGCTCGACGACTGAATCGTGTCAGCGGAGGTAAACTCAAGCATTCTCCCAAACGTCTGCACGGAGTATCATGAGGGAACTGGCTGCCGAGGATAGCGAATCGTGCCGACAATTGCAACACGCCGCAACCAGCGAGCCGCGAGTCGCACCAAGAAGTGGAGCGCGATGACCATGCGATATTGTCTGCCCTTCGTGGTGCTACTGAGCCTCGGTGCTTCGCTCGCGCTGGACGCCGGGGAGTTGTCCCGGGTCCGCCTCGTCCATCAGCGCTCGCTCAGTCACAACAACGCAGTCTATTGCGTGGCGTTCGCTCGCGACGGCAAACGACTCGCTTCCGGCAGCCTGGACAACACGGTGAAGCTCTGGAATGTCGCCGACGGCACGCATGTGGAGACGCTCAAGGGACATGGCGACGGCGTGGCGTTTGTCAGTTACCTCGCCGACGGGGGCATTGCCACTGCGAGCCTTGATGGCAGTCTGAAGGTCTGGCCGGCCGACGGCGGGGCGGCGCTGCGCACGCTGCGCGGCCACCAGGGCTATCTCCCGTGCGCGACGGCCGCGTCCACGGGCGCACTGCTCGCCTCCGGCGGCTTCGACAAGACGGTGCGCCTCTGGGATGCCGGCACGGGGGAGGCGCTGGCGACGCTCACGGGACACTCCGCCAACGTCCAGGCGGTGGCCATCGCACCGAAGAACAAGATCGTGGCCTCTGCCGGGGACGACCGCTCCATCCGTCTGTGGGATGTCGCGACCAGGAAATTACTGCGCGTCGTGGAAGGACACACGCGTGCGGTGGAGGCGCTTGCCTTCGCACCGCAGGACGACCTCCTGGCTTCCGCCAGCGCAGATGGGACCGTCCGCCTGTGGAGCCTGGACGGCAAGCAGGTCGCCAGCATCGACAACGACTCGGCGGGCATCAAGTCGCTGGCCTTTTCTCACGATGGCAAGCTGCTGGCGACGGGCGCGACCGATGGCTCGGTCTGCTTGATCCGAGTGCAAGATCGCCGGGAGATTTTCCGCACGGCGGGACACAAGAACACGGTCTACGGCGTCGCCTTCAACCCCGCCGGCACGCTGCTGGCCAGCTGCGGCTTCGACAGCACCATCCACGTCTGGGAAGTCAGGTCAAAATGACGCCTCAGCCGGCCACGCCGGGAACCAGGGCGCCCCATTTCTTCTCCGCCCGCGCGCCGATGTTCTCCTGCAGGCTCAGGATGTTGCCCAGGCTCTTGAAGTGCAGACGGTCGAGGTGCTTGTCCACGTCTTGAAACTGGTTGGCGAAATCGACCAGCCATTTGACGCTCAGCATCTCGTCGAAGTGACTGGGCTTGTTGGCGAGGCGGCCCTTGAGCAGGAAGGGACGCATCGATTCGCCGGCCGGCATGTTGGCCAGCTTCGGGAAATGCACCAGGGCGGACTCCTCCAGCACCAGTTCAAACGCCTCGTAAGCTTGGCGGAAGATGTCGATCAGCAGGTGAAACGTGTCCTCGTCCATCTGGTTGCCGATTTCATCCAGCAAATCGAACATGAAGCTCATGGGCGCCTTGTGGCCTTGCAGGATCGACCACATGCCCTGGATGACGAAGTGGAACTGGTAGCGGTCGTGCAGTTCTTCGGCCAGGGCCGGATTCAGGTGCTGCCCCAGCTCGTAATAGGTGACGAAAACCTTGGTGTCAAAGGCACGCAGCCAGGTCGTGTCGGCTTCCAGCTCTTTTTCGAGGTCGCGGAGGATCTCCCTGGCCTCGCGCACCTGGAACCTCTGGTTGCGCATCTTGAAGCGACCGCCCTTGGGGCGATACCAGCGATTGACGATGGCTGTCAGCATCTGGTGCTCTTCGATGTGGCGCTGATGCACCTCGCCGAAGCGCTTGACACGCGCGCTGTAGAGCGAGCGCATCCCTGCCAGCAGTTCCTCCGGCACATTCGGTTTCTTGTCGGAAACCGTGCGCAGGGCGCGCGGGTCCAGTGCTTGCAGATTGCGATTGTTGTAAAGCGTGCCGTAGCGTTCCTCGTCGAACGACGTCTCGGCTCGTTCCTCATTGAGAAAGGCCTGCACCTTTTCCGGGCTGCTCCATTTGACGCTGGAGGCCTTGACGCGGAAGGCCTGGCGATAGAAGCGCATGGACACCTCGCGGCGCAGGCCGTCCAGGTCGCCGAACAGCGTCCAGGGCGTGCTGTCGTCGAAGTCGCTGCGAATGTAGTCGGCCTTGGCGTTCAGCTCGCGATCGTAGTTGGACGGATGGTCCGACCACATCTCGGCCAACTCGTCCTCCTCGGGGCGGAAGAGTTGCATGGTGCGGCTGCGCTCGTCCGGCAGCGCCGGCGGTTCGCCGAAATTCGGATCCTTCTGGCGACGGCGCAGATGCTTGCCGGCCCGGATCTGAGGCACGAACACATCGCGCGAGTACAGGTCGTGCTCGCGGGCCATGTCCAGCTCGGCCATGGTCTGCTGCATGCACGCCTCGGCCCACCAGCACTTGAAGAGCAGTTGCGGAATGGCGTCGCTGCCGGCCACGCTGACAGCCACCAGGTCGGCGTGAAACTCCATCTCGCGCTTCAGCGCCAGATGCAGCTTGACCATGAAAAAGAAGATGGCGTCCATGACCTTGTCGAGTCCGAAGTGCGTGCCGTGCAGGATGTTGTTGATGACCAGCATGCCGAGCCGCGCGTACGGGGCGGACTGCATGCTCTGCTGGGAAAAATGGCCGAACTCGTGAGCCAGCACGGCCTTGAACTCCGTCATGTTCAGGACGTTGAGCAGACCCAGGCCGAGGAACAGCGTGCGCTCCGGCTTGCTGAACAGACTGGCCACGGAGATCTCGCTGCCGGCCGCGGCGTTGATCTCGTGGTTGATCATCACGCGATCGGGCATCGGCGCCCCCGTCTCCGCGCACACACATTCCAGGAAGCGAAAGAGCTTGGGATGATCGTCCGGAAAGATCTCGATGCTGTAGTCCTTCTCCAGCTGTTCTTTGTGAAACAGGTTCTTGATGAGGATGCCGATGGGCACGCACAGCAGGCCGGCCACCAGCCAGCGCAGGATGCCCCAGGCGTTGGGCTGGCCCGGCGCCGACGGCGCGCCTGGCGTGGTCACGCAGAAGACGACGCCGATCGCCAGCAGCATGATGAGCCCGAAGTACAGCGCGAAGAACAGCAACACCGACACGCCGAACAGGTTCATCTGTTTGCGAAAAGGCGCCGACGGTTCGGTCAGGTCCGCCGGGACTCTCCTGGGTGTTGGCGGATAGTAGTCGGGAAATTCGCGCATAAGCCCTCCGCCGGATGTAACTCAGCCCGCCAGCCCGGAGATGATCAGAAATGCCAACCAGCCAAGCAACGAAAACACGGCCAGCGTGGTGATGAAGAGCCCCATGACCAGCAGCCAGGACAGGTCGGAGCCTTGCTCGCGTTCGAGGAAGTCGCGCAGATCGCGCGCGTTGTGGCGGAATTCCCGGAACTTGCTCTCTTCATCGTCCTCGGCGTTCTTGCTGGGCTTGCCGGACCATGGCTCCGGTGGCGGCGGCGGCAGCGTGAGCGCATGCCTGCCGTCGGCCGTGAGTCGCGGCTTCATGCGCCCCTTGGCTGCCTTGTCGCCTTCATCTTCGTCCACGCCGGAGGCCGCGAACACCGATTGCACGCCGAAGGTGGCGACTTCTGGCTTCCTGGCGACGCCCTTGACGGCGAACGGCTTGCCGCAAGTCTGGCAGGCGATCTCCTGGCCTTGCAGCTTGTCGCTGACCGCGTGCTCAGCCTGGCATTTCGGGCAATAGCAGGTGATCAACATGAGCGATTCCAAGCACCGGCCACGGATGACAGTTACACGGATAGCAGCCGAGCGGCACATCGGCTATCTGCAATGGTTTTTTTCAGGGTCCTCCGCGCCTGCCGTCTCCGGGCGGGCCCCGCGTGAACCTAGGCGCGCACGACGATCTTGCCGAAGTGGGTGCCGCTTTCCATGTGGCGGAAGGCGTCACGGATATCTGCAAGTGAGAAGACGCGGTCCACCGTCGGGCGCAACTGTTTTTGAGAGATGGCGCGGTTCATCGCCTCGAACATCGAGCGGCTGCCGACGAAGATACCCTGCACGCGCACGCTCTTCATGAGGATCGGCACCGGATTGAACTGGCCGCCGCTGGCCAGCACGCCGATGAGGCTGATGTCGCCTCCCATGCGGACGGCGCGGAGGGACTCGCCAAGCGTGCCGGCGCCGCCCACCTCCACGACATGATCGACGCCCTGGCCGCCGGTCAGTTCGCGGACGCGTTTGCCCCACTCGGGCGTCGTCTTGTAATTGATGCCGTCGGAGGCCCCGAGCTGCAGCACGCGCGCAAGCTTGTCATCGCTGCTCGAGGTGGCGATCACGCACGCGCCCGACAGCAGGGCGAACTGCAGCGCAAAGATCGATACGCCGCCGGTGCCCTGGACGAGAACGGTGTCGCCCGCCTTGACATGGCCGTGACTGACCAGCGCATGCCAGGCTGTCACGGCGGCACAGGGCAAGGTCGCAGCCTCATCGAAATTCAGATGGTCCGGCACGTGGACCAGGCCTTCGGCGTCGAAGAGCATCTGCTCTGCCGCCACGCCGGCGATGGCGCCGCCGAGCGCGGAGGCGGCCTTGGCCTCCGTCACCGCGCCGTCGAGCCAGCTCTGCATGAAGATGCCGGCCACGCGGTCGCCCGGCTTGACGCGTGTCACGCCGTCACCGACGGCCACGACCTCGCCGGCGCCATCCGACAGCGGCGTGAACGGCAGCTTCAACTTCGGATTGTAGTTCCCCTTGACGAGCAGCAGGTCGCGATAGTTGAGCGACCAGGCCCGCATCCTCACGAGTGCCTGTCCGGCCCCCGGCCGCGGCTCCGCGCGCTCGACAACCTGCAACGAATCGATGCCGAACCCGCCCTGTATCTCGCAAGCCTTCATGAGATGAGTCTCCCGATGTGTTCGAGCACGGCGCTATCCTGTGGCGATGATATTCCGAGCCGATGGAGACGTCATCCAGAAGGCTGATGTGCCGCGCGTCGCGGGCGCGGTTTCTGATTTCGAATCACGCTTGTGTATGCGGGCGCGAAGCTCCGCCTTGCGAACGATCATCAGCGGCCGGCAGAGTTCGCAGCAGGAACGGGTCGAGGTGGCCTTGCAGGACCTGGTCGAGGCGGGCGGTGTGCCGGCCGGTGCGCTGGTCGCGGACCAGCGTCGTCGGGCCCAGGCGGTAGCGGCGGACCACGTTGGGGCGATTGGCGTCGGCGGTCTGGCCGTCGGCGTCGAGGCGGGCGCGGAGCATCACTTGCAGGCGCTTGACGGCCTCGGCACGCGTGCCGTCGCACCAGCCGTGGACGGACGTCATCGTCGGCACGTGGAAGAGGCGCACGTCGTGCTTGGGCCGATCGAGCAATCGGCCCTTGACGCCGCTCAGGCCGTGAACTTCGGTGCGGATCTCGTCGGCGGCGAAGTCGAGGTCGCGCGTCGGCAGCGGCAGCACCTCGACACGGACGACGTCGCGCTCGGCGTGGCGGCGACCCTCCGGGTCGCCCTTGCGGCCACGCGTCACCTGGTGCAAGCCGGATTCTCGCGCCAGCAGGGCATAAGCGCCGGCGCCGCTCACCGACAGCGTGATCGTGTCCTCGGCCGGTTCGCCCCCCTTGCGGTCGTCCAGCACTTCCACATCGAAGGCGCGGCGTGCCGCCAGCGCCTGATACATGCGTGCAAGCAGTGCGACGCTGTCCAGCCCCTTGCCGTGCGCGGTGACGAGTTGCAGGGTGACGAGCGCATCGCCCAGTTCGCGGCCCTCGCGGCACTGGACGAGGAACTCGACGTGGCCGACCTCGCCTTCCAGTGCGTCGAGGCGCTCGTTCATGCGGGCCAGGTCGCGGTCCGAGAGGCGCTGCCGCCGCGCCCGCTCCACCTCGGATCGGGCTTTCTTCTCCAGGTCGCGGACCGCTCCCAGGACGCCGTCGAGGCGGTAGACATCGTCGAGCATCCGTCGCGAGGCCGGGTCGTTGTAGAAGCCGGGCACCGTGGTCTGCTCCAGCAATTCGGTCTTGCGCGCCGCGAGCGGGGCGGCCTGGGCGCTCACCTCCTCGACGCGATTCAGCAGCGCTGCGGCGCGATCCAGCGAGCGCGGCGGGACGGCCGGCGGTGCGACCTCCTCGGTCTTTTCCGGCGGCTCGACGGCGATGTTGATGCGCTCCTGATGGGCGCCGAGCCGCAGCACCGAGCCGACCGGGACCTTGCCCTCGGCGATGGCCCGCGCCACCGGCAGCATCACCAGCCGCTCGACGGTGCGCTTCAAGGGGCGCGCTCCGAATGCCGGCGAGTAACCTTCGCGGAGCAGCACGGGCAGCACGGCGGGATCCACATCCACGACCAGCTTGCGGCGGGCGATGCCGCTGCGTTCCAGCACGCTGGCCACCTCGCGGCGGGCGATCTTCTCCGCCGTCTCGGCGGCCAGAGGCCGGAATGTCACGATTCGGTCCAGCCGGTTGAGGAACTCCGGGCGGAACCAGCGGCCCAGCTCGCGCAGCGTCAGCTCCCGATCCGGAGTCCCGCCCGCCTTGCGACCAAAGCCCACGTAGCCCTCCGTCGAGATGCTCGACCCCACGTTGGACGTCATGATGATGATGGTGCGGCGGAAGTCGGCGGTCCGGCCCTGCGTGTCGGTCAGCCGGCCCGCGTCGAAGATCTGCAAGCACAGGTTATAGATGTTCGGGTGCGCCTTCTCGATCTCGTCGAAGAGCAGCACCGAGAATGGCCTTTCGCGGACAGCCGAGGTCAGCAATCCCGGTTCGGCGGCACGATAGCCCTGGCCGATCAGTCGTTCAAAAGCCTCGAAGGTGGCGAACTCGCTCATGTCCAGGCGGATGAGCCGGCCTGAATCGCCGAACAGGTTCTCCGCCAGCGACCGCGCCAGCTCGGTCTTGCCGACGCCGGTCGGACCGACGAACAGCAGTACGCCGTACGGCTTGGCCGGATCGGTCAGCCCGGCCTTGATGAGCGTGACCAGATCGACGACGGCATCCACGGCTTCCGGCTGTCCCATGACCCGCGATTCGAAGAAGCTGCGCACCTGCTCGCGGTTCATGACCACACTGTCGTCGAGCAGATCAACCGGGATGCCGGTGGACGAAGACAGCGTGGTCAGCACGTCCTTTTCGGTGACGGGCTCGCGCTTGCCGGCCGTGACGCCAAGGACGCGGCGCAACAGCCCGACGGACCGACCCGGCTGGGCGGTACCGGCGACGAAGAAATCGGCCAGTTCGCCGAGGCGGTCGAGGACGTTGTCCGGCACCAGGGCGCCTGCCTCGTCGGCGACGGCTTGCAGGATCTGCCGGGTCTCGGCATCGTCGGTCTTGTGCAACTCGATGACGTGAAAGAGCCGGCGCAGCGAGCGGTTGGCGCCCAGTCCCTTGCGGAAGGCTTCCACGGTGCTCTCGCCCAGGATGGCGACGTCGCCGCGCTCGATGAACGGCGCCAGCGCGGTGGCCACGCTGGCCTCGCTCTTGTCCCACGTTCCCATCCAGGCCAGCTCATGGATATTCGGCACATAAAGGATCACGCGGCGCGGCGGCCGGACCGCCTCGACGACGTTGCGGACGCGTGTCTCCCACTCGCCCAGGAAACGCGTCTGGGCCATGAAGTCCTGCGGCGTCATGCGCAGCACCAGCCAGGGCTCGGCGGCGTGCATGAGGCGATGTGTCAATTCGTTGACGACGGCGGTCTTGCCGGTTCCCGACTCGCCGACCAGCACGACAGCCCGCGGTGCTGGTCCGTGCAGGTATTTGAGCACGGCGTCGATGGCCCTGTCGGCGTGATGGGCGCGTGGCAGTTCGCCCTTCTCGGCCTCTTGCGTCAGCACCTGTCCGAAGCCCGCCAGCTTCTCGACATCGGTGTACTGCGCGAGCTGGTCGCGCAGCCAGGCCGACATGCTGGGAAAGGCTGCCCCGTACTGATTGGCGTCGATGCGTTTCTTGAGGTCGTTGAGTGCCGTCAAGCCCGGCCGCGGCAGTTCCGCTGGATAGCCGCGCAGCGTGCTGATGTGCTTCTCGGCACTGTAGGCGGCGCACTGCTGCACGCCGGCATCCGGGTCCTCGGCGACCAGCTGCATCAGCGCGGGCAGCACGTCGCGCGGCGGACTGTTCACCAGCGCATTGGCCGTCTCGCTCCGGATCCATGGGCTGTCCTCGACCGCGAGCCGTTCGACCAGCAGCGCGCTCAGGTGAGGCCGCGTGCGCACGCACCACAGGGCCGCTTGCCGGACGTTGACGTCCGGATCGGCAATGAGTTTCTCGGCGATATGCGGGAGGGGCCAGTTCGGGTAGTCGGCGAGGGCATAGGCTAGACTTTGCCGCACGAACGGCAGCGGATCATCCGCCAGCGCAGCGATGGCGACCAGCGTTGCCGGTTCGCTGATGCCGGCCGAAGCCGTCACGGCGATGGCTGCTCGGCGGCATACTTCATCTGGCGAGCGCGCGAACTCCGCCAGCAGCCCCGACTCGCGGGCGCTGCGAAAGCGCAGCTCCTCGACGAGTTGCTGAAAGATGTCCTGCCCCTTGCGGGCCATATCGATCAGGTTTTGCAGCGAGTCGGCCACGGCAGCCTATGATAACCGGGGCGGCGGGCGATTGCCAGAGGCGCGGAGTCGCAGACGCGTAAAAGCCGAGAGGCGCAAATGGGCTGTGCGGCGAGATGATGGCCTGTGCGTCAATCCTCGCTGGTAGCGCAGGTCAACGGCCGCTCATCAAGGCCCTGGAAGATGTCAGGACCTTCGAATGACTGGTCCTCCGGCAGGTCCGCCGGGATATGCATGGCGGCGCCGCATTGCGGGCACTTGCCACTCTTGCCTCGCTGATCGAGAGGCACCCAGACGCGATGCCCACAGGCGGGATCGTGGCAATGGTACACGGTGAAGCGCATGAGATGCTCCCTTCAAGATGAACACGACGGGTAGCGCGACAATGTCAACGACAATGACGGGAGCGGCGGCTGTCGCTCTTCGTCAATGCCGTTCTGTAAGGACCACTTCGACATGCTCGCCATGTGACTCGCGGACGGCGGCGGCCAGCAGGTCGCGACGCCGCTCGAAATCGTCCGCGGCTTCGCCAGGCAAGGGATGCTCGTCCACGAAGATCTCGTCATACCCGCAGCCGGGGCAGCAATAATAGACGAAGCGCACGCCCGTGAGGCCGAGTCGCTTGCGCATGCCTTCCATGTCTTTCGATTCAGCCTTGGCGAAGTCGCTCGGGGCAAAGGAACGCTGGCAGTGAGCACATTGGCGATGCATGTGGTCCTCCCTTCCGCAAGCACGGAGATCGCAAGCACAGAGAGGCCTCCTGACCGAGCAGTGGGCGGTCTATCGGGGGCGCTCAAGAGCAACGACAATCGTCGGATTTTCCCGGTCCAGGCCATTATGCGATTCGAGCCGGTTGCCTGTCAACGAAAAAGCAGTTCGCCTGACAGTACGGCAGTGCGACATGAAGTAGCAAACTTCGTGCTGCTTGGCGCGCCCGATTGCACGCGCGCCCACCATGCGCCAGGACGAAGACTCGATGCTGTGGCTCGCCGAGCCGCCGCTCGGTCATAAACTGAACAAGGCGAAAACTCACCTTTGGGACGACTCAATGAAGGACATCGACTACACCGCCCCCAGGACGTTGGCGGAAGCTGCCGCGCTCTTGAACGACAAGGGCGATCGCGCGCGTATCCTGGCGGGCGGGACGGACATCATCGTGCAGCTGCGCGAGCATCGCCGCGACCTCGATCTGCTGGTGGACGTCAAGAACATCGCCGAGGTCAATGAACTCACTTTCGATCCTGCGCGGGGCTTGCGGATCGGCGCTGCCGTGCCGTGCTACCGGATCTACGAGAACAAGGACATCGCCAAGGCGTATCCAGGGCTGATCGACGCGGTGTCGCTGGTGGGGGGCGTGCAGATCCAGAGCCGGGCCAGCGTGGGCGGCAACCTGTGCAATGCCTCGCCGGCCGCCGACACCACGCCCATGCTCATCGCCCTGGAAGCGACCTGCCACATCGCTGGCCCGCAGGGGCCACGGCAACTGCCGGTGGAGACGTTCTGCACCGCTCCCGGCCGCACGGCCCTGGAGCGCGGCGAACTGCTGGTAAGCATCGACCTGCCTGCTCCGAAGCCGCACTCCGGCGCGCATTATCTGCGTTTCATTCCACGCAATGAGATGGATATTGCCGTCGTCGGCGCCGGTGCTTCGGTGGTGCTGGATGACAAGAAGCAAAAGTGCCTGGCGGCGCGCATCGGCGTGGGCGCCGTCGCGCCGACGCCGTTGCTGGTCCCCGATGCCGGGGCCGCGCTCGTCGATGGTGCGCTCAGCGACGCGTTGATCGACAAGGCCGTGCAGGCCGCCCGCGCTGCCGCCAAGCCGATCAGCGACATGCGCGGCACGGCGGAGTATCGCAAGCACCTTGTGGGCGTACTGGTCAAGCGGGCGGTGCAAGGCGCCATCCATCGCGCCAGGGAGAAGTAAACCGCAAACAACAAACAACAAACAACAAACAACAAACAACAAACAACAAACAACAAACAACACATCCGGTTCCGTGGGGGCCAACTACATCGAAGCCAACGAGTCACTGGGGAAGAAGGATTTTCGATACCGCACGCGGATTTCGCGCAAAGAAGCCAAAGAAACTCGTTATTGGCTCCGGCTGATCGAATCAGGAGCGTCACCGGAGCTCGAGCAAGAGCGGTCAATGTTGATTCAGGAGAGCACAGAATTACTGAAAATCTTGTCCAGCATTGTCAACAATAGTCAGTGATGATGCGATTGAGATTTGGATCCTGAGTCTTGTTTGTAATTTGTCAATTTTGATCTGGAGCTTTACCACCGTGACCTGTTGCGGAACGAAAGCCCTGCTGGTCGGAATCGCTGTGCTGGCGCTGGGCGTCATCCTCTGGTCCTTAAACTCAGACACGCTGGCCCAGAGCGGGGCGGGAGCCAGCGCCAAGCAAGACCTCGCTGTTCTTCGCGACTCGTTTCGCGGCCAGAATGTTTCGGTCTACTTCATCAACGGCACCACGCCGCCGATGGAAGGCATGGTCAAGGGCGTCACCGAACTCTTCGGCCGCCGTTTCTTGCGACTGGAAACCAGCAGCGGCAATGTGAGGCTGGCGCTGATCGAGCAGATTGTTGCGGTTCGACAGAAAGAGTAAGTGGAGGTTCGCCATGACACGCAACCGTTCGCTGGCAATCGTGGGCGTGCTCTTTGCAATCGCCGTTGCTGTGTGGTGGAGGGCCGCCGAGTCTCTCGCCCAGGACGACCCCGCGGCTGCGAATGCGGCGCAGGCGCGAAAGGACATGGCTCGCTTTCGCCAAACGATCCGTACCGGCGAAGTTGTCATTGAGTTCCTAGACAAGCAGCCAGACGCTTCCATGCGCGGCCAGATACTTGAGTTTGTGGAGATCTTTGGCAAGCGATTCGTAAACCTGCGTCGCGGCACGTTCCGCGTGCTCGTGCCATTCGATCGAATCACAGCCATCCATGAGGTTGAGGACGAGAGGCCAAAAACGTGAGCAAGCGATTCCACATTCAGACCACCATCGTCGGCAGGCAACCCAGTTCCTGTGCGAGCCGCGGCAGAATGCTCAAACCACGGATCACACTGATGGCACGGATAAGAATCTGGCGAAGTGCGAACTGAGAAGAGGTTGGAGCTTTGTGATTCGGGTTTGTTTGTGATTTGTTTCTTGTGATTGGGAGCTTAGAAAACCGTGACCAAGAAAGTCCACGTCCAGTCCACCATCAACGGCAAGGCGACCGACTTCCTGTGCGAGCCGCGGCAGAGCCTGCTGGAAGTGCTGCGTGACGAGCTGCGCCTGACGGGTAGCAAGGAAGGTTGCAACAACGGCAACTGCGGGGCGTGCAACGTCATGCTTGATGGCCGGCTCGTCAACTCGTGCCTGGTGCTCGGCGTCGAGGTTGCCGGTCGCAAGGTGGAGACCATCGAAGGGCTGGCCACGCCGCAGGGGCTGCATCCGCTGCAGCAGAAGTTCCTGGAGCATGCATCCTTGCAATGCGGCATCTGCACGCCGGGCTTCATCATGGCTGCCAAGGCGCTCATGGACAAGACGCCGAAACCCAGCGAGGGCGAGGTCCGCCACTGGCTGGCCGGCAACCTGTGCCGCTGCACCGGCTATGACAAGATCGTCCGCGCCGTACTCGATGCTTCTGGTTGCCCTTCCCCGCCCGCGTGATTTTTCTTATCCTGTGCGGTTGAGCGATCAGCTATCAGCGGTCAGCTTTCAGCTCTGAAAGCACGCACGAACCGCTGAAAGCTGACGGCTGACCGCTATTCGCTACCTTTTCAGGAGATGTTCAATGAAGGACCTGATTGCTCCGCACGGAGGCCTGAGCGAGCCCGTCGATCGGACCGTTCCCGCCGCCGAGGCCAAGGAGTTCACGAAGCAAGCCGCTTCACACAAGCGCGTGCCCATCAGCGACGCCGACCTGTCGAGCCTGTACCGCATCGGCGACGGCGGCCTCAGCCCGCTCACCGGACCGATGGACAAGGCGACCTTCGACCGCGTCCTCGACGACGAGATCATCCAGCACAACGGCAAGGCCTATGCCTGGACGATCCCCATTTCCTTCCCCGTCGCCGCCGATCTCGCCAAGTCGATCAAGACCGGCGAGACGGTCGGGCTCGTCAACAGCAAGGACGAGATCGTCGGCACGCTCGTGGTCAAGGACATCTTCCCGTACGACAAGATGCGCTACCTCAAGAGCGTGTACCTGACGGAGCGGACCGACCATCCGGGCGGCAAGATGACGCTGAGCGACCCGCGCGAGATGCTGCTGGGCGGCGAGGTGCGCGTGCTGCCGCAGCCGAAGCACCCGGAGTACGGCAAGTTTGTGCTCACGCCGCGCGAGACCCGTGCCCTCTTCCGCGAGCGCAAGTTCGAGAAGGTGGTTGCCTTCCAGACACGCAATCCGCTGCACCGGGCCCACGAGTATGCCCTGGTTGCCGGCATGGAGAAGCTGACGCGCGACGGGCACTTCGCCGGGGCCGTCCTGAACCCGCTCATCGGCGAGACCAAGGGGGACGACGTGGACGCCGCCACGCGCATGCGCACCTACCGCGCCCTGGTGGAAAACCGCGCCCTGGGCCAGGGGGACAAGGACGAGGAACTGTGGAAGAAGGTCGGCCGGGATTTCAACGATAACCTGCTGCTCCTGGGCCTCGACATCAAGATGTTTTACGGCGGGCCGAAGGAAGCGATCATGCACGGCATCTACCGGCAGAACTTCGGCTTCACGCACATCGTCATCGGCCGCAAGCATGCCGACGCGCCTTACGACGACGGCAAGGACATCTGGGACGGCCTGGATGCCCAGCGCAAATTCGACAATCTGAAGGGGGAGCTGCTCATCCAGCCGGTGAAGGTCGGCTTCGCCGCCTTCTACGAGGAGCTGGGCCGGGTCGGCTTGGTGGAGGAGTGCGCGCCCAAGGGCTACAAGCAGGTGTCGATCAGCGGCCGGGATTTGCGCGAGAAGCTGCGTGCCGGCGAACTGCCCGACCCGCGCATCATGCGACCGGAGACGGCGAAGATTCTCGCGGAGTGCATGAAGGCGAAGTAGTGCGATGTACCGTACGGTTTGATGGCCTTATTGGGGAGGGCGCGGCTGGGCTGATGAAAAACCAGGCGTTCCGTCATCCCGGATTTGTTGCGCTTGGCAGTGTCTCACAGCCCCGTGAACGGGGCTAAGAGGGGCTAAGAGGGCTAAGAGCGCAACAATCCCATGACGAAGTCGATT
>VGYC01000137.1 GCA_016873095.1 Planctomycetota bacterium
TCTGGCGTAAGCTCTCCTTCGGCACGCAATCGAACGGTGGCAGCCGTTTCGTCGAGCGTCTGCTGACGGTGATCGAAACCTGTCGTCGCCAGTCACACAATGCTTTTGCATGGCTGACAACCGCCGTCGAAGCCCAAATGGCTGGAAAACCAGCACCATTGCTGGCCAAGGCGTGAACGGTTACTGGGCAACCGAATCTCCTTGATCGACTTGATTCTCAACTTGGTCTCGAAGGAAGTGCCAGCGTATCCGGTGCTTCGCAGAGAACTGTGCATTTTTATCGTGGTCACAGAGCTGCGGGGGAAAGGTGAGTTCTTCCTGAAGATTGTTCACGCCGACATGGAACAGGACATTTTTGCGAGTAAGACGAGAACACACGATTTTGGAAGCGATCCACTCAAGGCGCATGGCATCCCCTTCCGAATCCGAAATTGCTTGTTTCCATCGCCAGGGTTATACTGGATTCAGTTTTGGTTCGATGGCGCACTGATCCATCAACAAGAACTCTTTGCCAGGTAGAGCCATGAAGATTCCGGACAAGCGAAAGCCAGATGAGAAGCTGAAGGCAAGCTCTATGCACATCCTCGACGAGCTTATTGAAGACGCTGGCGGCCGGCCGCCGAAGCCGCGCATGAAGAGGAAGCGCGTGCGAAAACGCATGGTCGATGGCAATTCAAGAAACACGCGCCGCTGACTGCGTCCTGCGCTAGCCGTTGCAGGGGAAATTGCCGAGCGTGTGAAATCAAGGAATCCGTAGTGCCCGGCAGACGTCCTTCGATAAATGTTGGAGATGAAGACGCGAGCCGAATATGAGCGGGCCATCCAAGTGGTCCGCGAAATAGTGCATCGCTGGGATCCGTACGGTCTGCTTGCTGGCGGCTGCCCGCCGCACGAGTTTGATCGAGAGATCGCAACTGTGGTAACACAGATCGCGCGAATCCAGGGTCGCGCGGACGCAGCGTGCGCCTTATCCCGCGTGTTCTCATCTGCATTTGAGGCGGAAGGGTTCCGGCCCGACGACTGCGCCAAAGCGGGGACTGAGTTGTACGAGGCTCTTTTAGCAGCGAGACTGTTGGCAAGGTAGCGGCGAAGTCAAAGGAATCGCCAATGGAGCCAGGTCACGACCCACGCATCTCCAATTTGAGGCGGCTGCTTACGCCTACTGCTGTGGAGACTTTGAGACCGCAATGGCGACGTATGCCGAACTTGTGCAGGAAGGGTGTTCGGCTGCCGCGACTTGCGGAGAAGTATTTGCGCGGCGAGGGGGTCCAAGCCGACTTTCAGGTGGGGCTAGAGTTGCGCCGAGTTGCCGCCGCCCAGGAGAGTATGGCCGCTTTCAACCGAGGCCTTCTCCATCGCAGTGGAGATTTTGGCGTGCCTGTGGACACTGCGGAAAGCAAGCGCTATTTGTGCCCTTTCACCGCACATACCGATTCACAACATTCTCCAGCATTTCTTGCCGCCCGGAGACGTTGGGCGTGATGTTGCCCTTCTCCAGCATGTACTTCTCCAGGTCCTCGAATGTCGCCTTGCCGGATTCGATTTGCTGGCCGATGCCGGCGTCCCAAGACTTGTAGCGGTCCTTGACGAAGTCCTTGAGCACGCTTTCCGCGCGGATCTTGGCGGCGATCTTGAGGCCCCAGGCAAAGGTGTCCATGCCGCCGATGTGGGCGTGGAAGAGGTCCACCGGCTCGAAGCTCTCGCGACGGACCTTGGCGTCGAAGTTGACGCCGCCGGGGGCGAGGCCGCCCTGGCCGAGTATCACCAGCATGCACTGTGTCGTGAGATAGATGTCGGTCGGAAACTGATCGGTGTCCCAGCCCAGGAGCAGGTCGCCGCGGTTGGCGTCGATGGAGCCCAAGAGCCCGGCAGCGGCGGCGTAGGCCAGTTCGTGCATCATCGTGTGGCCAGCCAGGGTCGCGTGATTGGTCTCGATGTTCAGCTTGAAGTCCTTGGCGAGATCGTAGCCGCGCAGGAAAGCGATCACGTTGGCGGCATCGAAGTCGTATTGATGGACCGTCGGCTCCTTCGGCTTCGGCTCGATGAGAAACTGCCCGGTGAAGCCGATCTTCTTCTTGTAAGCGACGGCCAGGTGAAAGAACTTCGCGAGATGGTCCAGCTCGCGCTTCATGTCGGTGTTGTAAAGGTTGCTGTAACCCTCACGGCCGCCCCAGAAGACGTAGTTCTCGCCGCCCAGTTCCTTGGTGATCTCCAGGCACTTCTTGACCTGGGCGCCGGCGAAGGCGAAGGCGTCGGCGTTGCAACTGGTGGCCGCCCCGTGCACATAGCGCGGGTTGCTGAAGAGGTTGGCGGTGCCCCACAGAAGTTTGATGCCGGTCCGCTGCTGCTCTTCCTTGAGCGCCTTGGCGACGCGGTCAAGGTTGGCGTTGGTCTCCTTGAGGTTCGCTCCTTCCGGGGAGACGTCGCGGTCGTGAAAACAGTAGTAGGGGACGCCGAGCTTCTCCATGAACTCGAAGGCGACGCGGACGCGCTTGATGGCCATGTCCACGGAGTCGGTGCCGTCCTCCCAGGGGCGCAGCGCACAGCCGGGGCCGAATGGATCGTTGCCCATGCCGCGGAAGGTGTGCCAGTAGGCCACGGAGAAGCGCAGGTGCTCCTTCATGGTCTTGCCTTCGACCTTCTCGTCCGGGTTGTAATGATGAAAGGCCAGCGGGTTCTTCGAGTCAGGACCGTCGTAGCGGATCTTGTCGATGTCGGGAAAGGCGGGCATGCGCGTCACCTGAGTGGGAGAAGTCAACACTGGGAGTCAATGTGCAAATACCATATGAAACAGACCGGCCGCCCGCAACAAGCGCATGAGCATTGCTTCGCTTGACATTGACAGTCCATTCGTTCTCGCCGCCGCGCGTCAACGTGGCCTGCGATTGCAACTCCCGCAGTCGGTCCGCGACGCCATCGACGGTTTCGTTGACGACACGATGGCGCAAGACTGGTGGGTCGGCGGCGAATCCGCAGCCGAAGGCGGCGATGAAGTGGACGCATGAGTTTCGTCGTCACGACTACGTATGCACGACGAGACCAAGAATACCGGCAAGACTGCCTGCTTTCGTAAGACCAAGCGCGAGGCGCGGGAAAAGCGAACCACCGCCATCCCCAGCGTCGCCGATCATCACGAAGGCTGTGTTTGTGAATGCCTGTTGACTATTGAACCAGTCGATCATTCTTCGCCAATGATCGAGCTTGGGCTTTGGATCGATACCATCTTCTTCATCATCGGAATACCAATGACGGACGCTCGCCCACCAATCGCCCTTTTCTTTGAGGGCTTCCACCTGGACACTGCATTTCGGGAAAATGACGCCTCCAAATTTCGTGCGAACGAGGGCTTCGGAAATCCGCTTTGGAACCCCCTCGCCAGCGATTGCCGTGACGAAAAAAGGCGAAAAACCGTCGGTTCCCAAAGTGGTGTTGCCAGTCTCGTCATAGAATGCCGGCGTCCCTTCAGAACCCATGCCAACTTCCAACCCGTCAACTACTCGCGCTGCTTCGGCAGCAAGACGCTGACACAGCTTGATTTCCCGCGGGGGGTGTTCATGCAGAACCTTGTCGTCCTTCCGAGCGATTACTCCGCAGGAATAGACGACCGTTTGTTTTGAGAGGGAGCAGAGAGGAAATCCGTCAGGGTCAGCGAATGGGTCGAATGGAATGTATGGACGCGCACTTTCAAGCGTGAAGTCACTGGCCATGCATGGGCGAAGCAGGTCCAGCCGCGATTGATCGACGGTGCAAGGAGTTTTGGGCATCCGCGACTCCTGATGCAGTTCACGCTGGCACATGCAAGGGCTTGCCGCTGTCGCGAGAGTTGAGCGTCAGGATGAAAGGCACGGCCTTCTCGGCCCATTTCTTGGGAGAGGGGTAGCGGCTGGCGCTGCCGCCGAAGCAGCTGCGGAGCATGTCGGTGTCGATGATGCCGGGGTTGAGCGGGATGGCGCCCATGCCGCGCGGCAATTCCTCGGCGAGCGCCTGGGTGAGGCCCTCGATGGCCCACTTGCTGGCGCAGTAGGGGGCGACCTCGGACTTGACGCTGCGGCCCCAGCCGGAGCTGAAGTTGATGATCAGGCCCGTCTTGCGCGCCGTCATCGCCGGTAGAAAATGCCGGATGACATTGGCGACGCCCTTGATGTTGACATCGATGAGCCGGTCGAAGTCCTCGGCGGGTACCTGCCAGAGCGGGGCGTTCTTGGTGATCATGGCGGCGTTGTTGATGAGCAGGTCCGGGGCCCCGTGGCTGGAGAGCAGCCGGGCGGCCCACGGCTCGACCTGGTTTTCCTGGGCGACGTCCACGGCGCCGAAGTCGTGCGGCGGGCGGTACATGCGGCGCAGCAGCTCGATGGCCTCGCGATTGCGGCCGCAGCCGAGGACGGTATGGCCCAGCTCGATGAACTTGGCCGTCATCGCCTGTCCCAGTCCGCGTGTGACCCCGGTGATGACGACTAGCTTGGCATGTTGCCGCGCCACTGTGCCCCCTTTTTTGCGATAGGCGCTGTCTTTATTAGTGTAATGGCTGGGCGGTCGCGATTCAATGAGCGCTGTCGCAGGCCGACGGCATTCCGCCAATCCCTGTCCGGGCAAGGCCAGAAACTCGATTCAGGCAGGCCTGGGGGGTGACTCTGGCGCAATCTGGCCGACCACTCGAGGTCACGTCACAAGTCCCATGTCCACCTTGGGTTGCGAATCTGCGCCGCCGGCCACATGGAGTGCTTCGTTTGGCCGGCACCTCTCGCCCAGGCCGGCTTCAAGCCTGGACGGTAGCACGGCTTTCGGTCGCAAGCTATTTCCAGATGATGATTTGTATCGAACGATCGTAACTTTTCAGTAAGACTGGGTTGAAGCGGCCAAGGGACGCGCGTGGGTGTGTAAAACTCGTAAGCGCAATGTAATCCAAATGCCGCACCCAGGAAAATTGAGGGCCTACGAACGATCCGGTTCGGCCGCCTGCCGCTGGCACCGATTCCTGGGGCTCACTCACGCAGGGCCGCATGCGCTGCATTGAAACCGCAGGCGCCGTGGACACCGGCTCCGGGATGGCAGGAGGCCGACGCCAGGTACAGGCCGCGCACCGGAGTACGGTGGCGAAAATACGGAAATGCCGGCCGCAAGAAGAGCTGCTGCCGAAACCGGGCGCTGCCGCCGCCGAGATCGCCGCCCACGAGGTTCTCGTTCATCGCCTCCATGTCCTCCGGCGAAAAGATGGTCCGGGCCTTGATGAGGGCCCGGAAGCCGGGCGCCAGCCCCTCGATGCGCTGGTCGATGCGCTCCGCCAGAGTTTCACGCCACTTCGCCCAGCCGCCGGCGACCACGGACGGTGCGTGGCTGTACGCCCATAGCGTGTGGCAACCCGCAGGAGCCCGGCCGGGATCGAGCAGCGATTGCTGGCCGATCACGAGGTACGGATTGCTGGGCAGTTCACCGCGGCGGACCTCGGCAGTGAAGCGGCGCAGGTCGGCGAGGCTGTCACCGGCGTGCACGACGGCGGCCTGTCGCGGTTCTCGATGATTCCAGGGGACGGGGCCGGACAGTGCCCAGTCGACCTTGAACGTGCCCCAGCCGTACTCGAAGCGCGTCATGGCCCGCCGCAGATGGGAAGGCACGCTGCCCGCCGGCAACAGCTTCAGGAACAGCGCCGGCGCTCCGACATCGGCGAGGATGGCGCGTTTCGCCGGGATCTCGTCGCCGCTGTCGGTGCGGACCGCGACGGCACGCCGGCCGCGAACGACAATGTCGCGCACGCGGCTGCCGAGCCGCACGCGCCCGCCGTGCTCCTCGATCCGGCGAAGCAGCGCGTTGGTGATGGCGCGAGCGCCGCCGACGGGAACGCGAAAGCCGCTGCCGGCGGCGAGTAAGGCCAGCACCAGGCCAAGACCGGCCCCGGAGAAATCATCGGGACCAAGGTCCACATGGAGCGCGAGCCCCGGAAGGACGCGCCGCGCCGCCTCGGTGCGAAAGTGCCGGCAGGAGAAGCCGGCCGCCGTGGACATGCCCGCTTGCAGCAATCCGAGTGCATTGCCGATGCCCAGTCGGAGCGCCGCGCCCAGCGCCGGCAGCGGCGCGAGCAGCGCATCGACCAGGCGTGACCCCATCGCCTGCTGCCAGGTTGCCAGCCGCCGCCAGGCGTCGCCGTCCGCGCCGAAGGATTTCGCCGACCGCTCGATGTCGCTGGCGATGCTGGCACAGGTGCCGTCCGGAGCGGGGTGGCTGCTCTCGATGAGTCCCTGCCGCCATTCGAGCCCGACGCCTTCCAGGTCCAGCGCCCGCAGCGCCGGACTGTGCTGCGCGAACGGGAAGAAGGCGGCGCCGACGTCGTGAATGAAGCCGGGTAGCGTGGTTTCGAGGGAGTAGAGGGCGCCGCCAGGCCGGTCACTGGCTTCGAGGACGAGGACTCGCCATCCCTGCCGGGCCAGGACCGCCGCCGCGACCAGCCCGTTCGGGCCGGAGCCGATCACGATAGCGTCGTCCATTGGTGTTTTCCGCGTGCTCTGGCTGGCGGCCCAGGTGGATGACGAGGAAGCTCTTTCCGGGCCGTCCTGCCTCAGTCGCCGATCGGGGCGTTGTCGATGGTCTTGAAGACGCTGGGGCTGTCCACGCGCAGGACGTTGACGAGTTCGTTAAGGTTGTTGAGATCCTCGATGGCCTGGTGATTGGCCAGGGCCTTCAGGAAGGGTTGCATGTTCGTATCCAGTGTGCGGGCGCGCTTGAGCGCGTCCTCCTTGGCGAAGGTATTCTCAACCAGCGTCTTCAGCGCCTGCTTGACGCGCTCGGCCTCGTACTTCCAGGGCATGACCGGAATCTTGAGCTTCTTGCCGGCGCCGCCGAACTGGTTCTGGAAATCCGTCTGATAAGCCTTGACGAGTTCATTGAGCGCGCGTGCCGTGCGATGGATGCCGATCTCCGGGACATACAGGTCGTGGGCGGCGTGGATCTTCAGCTGGCAGATGCCGATGGCGGCTTCCAGCTTTTCGCCCAGCGACGGCGGGGGATCGAGCACGGGAGGGACGGCCAGCACCTTGAGCAAGCCGATGGCGGCCGGCGCCGTCAGCTTGCTCTTGCCCACTTCCACTGCCGGAATCCGCGCCTGCGCCAGCGCCTTGATCGCGTCGCGGCGAACGTACTGCACGGCCGCCGGGTCGATCTTCTTGGGGTCCCATTTCTTGTCGATGACGTCGAGCAATGCCTGGATGCGCGCGGGGTCTTTTTTCTTCCGCAGGTCATCCGTCTTGGCGACCGTCTGCTCCATCGGCGGCACGGCGAAGAAATACTCGCCGAGGGCCCGAGCGGCATGCATGCGCACGGCATCGTGCGTCTTGGGATTGGCGATCAGCTTGGCCAGGAAATCGCCCACCTCCTCGCTCTTGAACTGCGCCAGGCCCGGCAACATCAGGGCGGCATTGATGTGCGACATGCGATTCTTGTCAAAAGCCGTTTTGAAGACGTCGCCGAAGCAGGTCAGCAGAGCATTTGCGAACGCCTTGGCGGCCGGCTCCTTGTACTTCGCCGCGGAGTCGGTCTCCGCCTTGAACTCCTCGCGAACCTTGTTGAGCAGCTCACGATCGCGCTGAATCTTGTCGAACCAGGTGATGCGGTAGATGTAGTACTGCGCCGCCAGCTCCAGCAAGGCCTGGTCGCTGGCCTTGTAGTCGCGCTCGCCGTGCATGACTCGCTTGAAGTCGTTCTTTTTCTCGGCGGTGAAGCCGTCGATCTGCGCCTCGGTGCCAAGCTTGTCGCCCAGTTGCACCTGGCTGAAACCGAGATTGCCGACAATGAAAATGGCCGCCAGGGCGATGAGGATGCCCGCCAACTTCGCTCGCATATCAAGCACTCCCGTGATCCGCTAATCTGAGGCCCGATCTACCAATGAAGCTAACAGCGCTCGCCGCGAAAAGTCAAGAATCCGTGCCCGTGGTCACTATTGCGGCTCGCCGCCGGCTACGACTTGTCGCCAGTACGCCGGCAAGGCATCCCATGCAGGCTGGTATGCCGCTTCAAGTGGCACGGACACAAACTGGTCGGGCGTCAAGAACAAAGGCATCGTCGGAAGCGCGTCGCCAACTGCCGTAGGCTCGACGAAGGCCTCTGGGCATTCGCCGGCCAGGTAGGAGACGCACGTCAGCGGCCGATCGGCGGCAAAGACAAAGGTGTCCTCGCGGTCGGCCCAGATGGCCCGATGAATCCCCAGCGGATCGCGCGACGTGGGCGGAAACAAGTCGACGATCAGCAAATGAATGCCCGCAGCCAGTGCATCCTCGGCCTTGTGCACGAACGCGGACAGGGCGCGCTGGCTGTCCTTGTTGCCCGGAGAAACGATCTCGATCATGGCGACCACGTCGTGGTTGCTGCGATGCCGGACCACAACGCTCTTTGACTTGGCCGCGTACCGTCCTGCCTCCGCCCGCGCGTGAAAGCGAGTTCTTGGCAGCGGCGCCGTGGCGACGCCCCCGCTACGCGGGACCGGGGCTGCGCCTTCCACGGGCTTTCGCAAGGTCAGCACGTCTGGGCCCAGTCTGCCGGTAATCTGTTCGGCGAGAGCGTAATAATCGGCGGGCAACAGGTCGCGGTTCAAGGCACGCTGCAACTCTTCTATCCACGAATGGTGAAAATGGTGAAAGATGCCCGCTTCCACACGCGTCCAGTCATGGATCGGCATAGCAAACCTCGACGCGATTACGACCCGACGACCTTGAATTGACACTATCAACACCGGCGGCGACCTGTCAAGAACGCGACCCGGCAACACGCGCGTGCCCGGAACACTATCTTATACAACGCACGGCAAGCGCGAACGTTGGGGGGACGCTGTCGCCCTGGGAGGAACCATGTCATTTCAGCTCGAGGCGGTTCAGGAGGCAATCCGGGCGCAGCATCTCGACGGCTGGCTGCTTTACGATTTTCGCGGCCTGAACGTATTGGCGAGGCGCGTACTCGGCGTCTCGGCCGAGGAAATCCTGTCGCGACGCTGGTTTTACTACGTGCCCGCCGCCGGCGCGCCGCGCAAGCTGCTGCACCGCATCGAGCCGCACGCGCTGGCCAGCTTGCCGGGCGACAGGAAGCTGTATCTTCGCTGGCAGGAGCTGGAAGCCGGCGTGAAGGAGTTGCTAGGGAAAGCCAGGACGGTCGCCATGGAATATGTGCCGCGCAACGCCAATCCCTATGTGTCGCGCGTCGATGCCGGCACTGTCGAACTGGTGCGCTCGTGCGGCGTCGACGTCGTTTCTTCAGGCGATCTGGTGCAGCTCTTCGAAGCTTGCTGGGATGACGAGCAATGGGCCTTGCACCTGGAAGCGGCCCGGCACACGGCCTCCGCCTTCCCTGCTGCCTTTGCGTTCATCGTCGAGCGCATCGCCCGGTACGGCTCGGTCCGCGAGACCGAGGTGCAACAGTGCATCCTCGACCACTTCGCGAAGCACGGTCTGGTGACGGACCATCCGCCGATCTGCGCCGTCGGTCCGCACAGCGGCGATCCGCACTATTCGCCGGGCGCCGGCAGCGACGCTGCCATTCGCGAAGGCGACTTCGTGCTCATCGATCTGTGGGCCAAGTGCGACAGGCCGCGGGCAGTCTACAGCGATCTGACTTGGACGGCGTTCGTCGGCAAGGAAGTGCCGGCGCGCTATCGTGAGATTTTCGACATCGTGGCCCGCGCCCGTGACGCCGCCATCGAGTGCGTGCAACAAGCGTTCGCGAGCCGGACGCCGTTGCAAGGCTGGCAGGTGGACCAGGCCGCCCGCACGGTCATCGACGAGGCCGGCCATGGCGAAGCCTTCTGCCACCGCACCGGGCATTCCATCGGCCAGGAGACGCACGGCAACGGCGCCAACATGGACGGCCTGGAAACGCGCGAGGAACGGCGTGTCCTGCCGCGCACGTGCTTTTCCATCGAGCCGGGCATCTATCTGCCCGAATTCGGCGTGCGCAGCGAGGTAGACGTCTTCATCGACGCCTCCGGCAAGGTCCATGTCACGGGCCCCAAGCCGCAGACAGAGGTTGTGCCGCTGTTACGGTGACCGGCCCTTGCGCAACGGGAATTTGTTGACCGGCCGGCAACAATCTGTTCGCTTGCTGGTAGACGCGGGTCGGTTTCCTGGCTCGATTTGTTCATTTTGGCGTGCATGCGCTCGTTCGGCATCCCCTTTGCTCCGGTGTGGGAATCTCAAGTTGGAAACCGGCCGCCGCGGCATTTTCCGACTGGAAAAGGAGGTACGCCATTTCACACGTCAGCGTTTGCCCGCAGGAGAAGGTCTTCGCCATTCCCGGTCGCGTGCGGGTCGTGATCGAAGGAGTCCGGCCACAGATTGACGGCGGACGGTTCCCCATCAAGCGAACGGCTGGAGAACGCATCGTCGTCGAGGCCGATGTGTTCGCCGATGGTCACGACGAACTGAGCTGTTGCCTGCTGCACCGGCGCGATGGCTCGGCCGAGTGGAACCATGTGCCGATGGCGCCCGAGGGAAATGACCGCTGGCGGGGAGAATGCGTCGCCGCCGCCCCGGGCCTGTTCGTTTACACGGTGCAAGCGCGCATCGACCAGTTCAGGACCTGGCGGCGCGACCTTCTAAAGAAAGCCCAAGCGGGCCAGGACGTCAGCGTCGAGTTCGGGACCGGTGCCAGGTTGCTCAAGGATGCCAGCCGCCGTGCCGCAGGTGCGAGCGCTCAACAACTCCTCGAGGCTGCAGACGTTCTGACGGGACCTGCCTCTGACGACAGGAAGTTTCAGCTCGTCCAGGATGAGCGCCTGTCGCGCCTGGTAGACGAGGCGGCGGACGAGGGACTCGCCGAAAGGTACGCCAGGGCATTGCAGGTGGTCGTGGATCGAGAGAAGGCACGCTGCAGCGCCTGGTACGAATTCTTTCCGCGCTCGTGTGCAACGGAACCCGGCCGACATGGCACGTTCCGCGACTGCGAAGCACGCTTGCCGTATGTGGCCGCGCTGGGCTTTGACGTTCTCTACCTGCCGCCGATCCATCCCATCGGCCGGGCCCATCGCAAAGGCAAGAACAATGCGGTGCAAGCGCAGCCGGATGACGTCGGCAGTCCCTGGGCCATCGGCGGCAAGGAGGGCGGGCACAAGGCGATCCTGCCGGCACTGGGGAACGATTGAGGACTTTCGCCGCCTGGTGGCGAAGGCGGCTGGACACGGGATCGAGGTGGCACTCGACCTGGCATTTCAGTGCTCGCCAGACCATCCTTATGTGCAAGAACATCCCGAGTGGTTCCGTCACCGTTCCGACGGCAGCATCCAGTACGCCGAGAATCCGCCCAAGAAATATCAGGACATCTATCCCTTCGACTTCGAGACGGAGCACTGGCAGTCATTGTGGGACGAACTCAAGAGCGTCGTGCTCTACTGGGTCGAGCAAGGCGTGCGAATATTCCGCGTCGATAACCCGCACACCAAGCCGTTTCGCTTCTGGGAGTGGCTGATCCGCGAGGTCAAGAGAAGCCGTCCGGATATCCTCTTTCTATCGGAGGCTTTCACGCGGCCCAAGGTGATGTATCGGCTGGCGAAGGTGGGTTTCACGCAATCGTACACCTACTTCACATGGCGAAACACCAAGCCGGAGCTGACGCGATTCTTCACCGAGCTGACGCAAACCGAGGTCGGCGAGTACTTCCGGCCCAACCTCTGGCCGAACACGCCCGACATCCTGCCGGAGTATCTGCAATTCGGAGGCGCGCCGGCATTCATGGTGCGCCTCGTGCTCGCCGCCACGCTCGGGGCCAGCTATGGCATCTACGGTCCGACCTTCGAGTTGTGCGTCAACCAGCCACGCGCGCCGGGTAGCGAGGAGTATCTCGATTCCGAGAAATACGAAACCCGGTTCTGGGACCTGGGCAGCCCCGGCAGCTTGAAGGACTTCATCACACGCGTCAATCGCATTCGCCGCGACAACACGGCCCTGCACAGCAACGTCTCGCTGCGCTTTCACCACGTGGACAACGACCAGCTCATCTGTTACAGCAAGCGCACCGAGGATGATGCGGACATCATCCTGGTCGTCGCGAATCTGGACCCGCACCACGCCCAGTCCGGTTGGGTCGACGTGGCGCCGGCGGAACTGGGAGTCGAAGTCGATCGGCCCTTCCAGGTACATGATCTCCTGAGCAATGCCCGCTACCTGTGGCAGGGCTCGCGACATTACGTCGAGCTGAATCCGCACGTCGTCCCGGCGCATATCTTCCGCCTCAGGCGGCGTATCCGCAGCGAGCGCGACTTCGAGTATTACTTGTAGGGGCCAATCAGAAAAGGGAGGGCGAGGCTCCCGCCGAGCCGGTAGAACATTGGGGTTGCAGCGAGATCACGGCTCGGCAGGAGCCTCGCCCTCCCCAGGGAAGGATCCAATGACAGAAACGGAGTTGATCATGCTCGACAAGAATCCGCTGTGGTACAAGGACGCCATCATCTACGAAGTGCACGTGCGCGCTTTTCATGACGGCATCGGCGACGGCATGGGAGATTTTCGCGGCCTGACGCAGAAGCTCGATTATCTTCAAGATCTCGGCGTCAATGTTGTCTGGCTGTTGCCGTTCTATCCCTCGCCTCTCAAGGACGACGGCTACGACATTGCCGACTATTGCAACATCCACTCGGACTATGGCACGTTGCGCGACTTTCGACGATTCCTGGAGGCGGCCCATGAGCGCGGCCTGCGCGTCATCACCGAACTGGTCATCAATCACACTTCCGACCAGCACGTCTGGTTCCAGCGCGCGCGGCGTGCCCCGCCCGGCAGCGTGGAACGCGACTTCTACGTCTGGAGCGACACGCCGGAAAAGTTTCGCGAAGCACGCATCATCTTCAAGGACTTCGAGACTTCCAACTGGTCGTGGGATCCCGTGGCCAAGGCCTACTACTGGCATCGGTTCTACGGGCACCAGCCGGATCTCAACTACGATAATCGCGCCGTCTGGGATGCCATCTTCCCACTGCTCGATTTCTGGATGGAGATGGGCGTGGATGGCATGCGCCTGGATGCCGTGCCGTATCTTTATGAACGCGAGGGGACCAATTGCGAAAACCTTCCGGAGACGCATGAATTCCTGAAGGCTCTGCGCCGCCATGTCGATGCCCGGTTTCCCAACCGCATGCTGCTGGCCGAGGCCAACCAGTGGCCGGAGGACGCCGTTGCATATTTCGGCGACGGCGACGAGTGCCACATGGCCTTTCATTTCCCGTTGATGCCGCGAATGTTCATGGGCATCCACATGGAAGATCGCTTCCCGATCATTGACATCCTGGCCCAGACGCCGCCGATCCATGAAACCTGTCAATGGGGCATGTTCCTGCGCAATCATGACGAGCTGACCCTGGAAATGGTTACCGACGAGGAACGCGACTACATGTACCGCGCCTACGCGCATGACCCGCAAGCGCGCATCAACCTGGGCATCCGCCGCCGGCTGGCGCCGCTCCTCGGCAATAACCGGCGGCGCATCGAGCTGATGAAGGGATTGCTTTTCTCCTTGCCGGGAACGCCGGTGCTTTACTATGGCGACGAGATCGGCATGGGCGACAACATCTATTTGGGCGATCGCAACAGCGTGCGCACGCCGATGCAATGGAGCGCCGATCGCAACGCCGGCTTCTCGCGCGCCAATCCGCAGAAACTGTACTTGCCCGTCATCATCGACCCCGAGTACCATTTCGAGGCGATAAACGTCGAGGCACAGCAGAACAACCCCAACTCCATCTTGTGGTGGACAAAACGATTGATCGCTTTGCGCAAGCGCTACAAGGCATTCGGTCGGGGCAGTTTCGAGCTATTGCATCCGGAGAGCCGCAAGATCCTTGCATTTGTACGACAGTACGAGGATGAGTGCATCCTGGTGATGGCCAACCTGTCGCGCTTCGTCCAGCATTTCGAGCTGGACCTGTCAAGGTGGGAAGGGTCGGTGCCTGTGGAGTTGTTCGGTCGTACGCCCTTGCCCCCGATCCGCAGTTCACCCTATCCGTTCATGCTCGGGCCGCATTCGTTTTGCTGGTTTTCTCTGGAAGGGCGCGGCAGCGTGGGCTCCAATGGTGAAGCTGCCCGGACAGTTGCGGACCTGCCTGCCGTCATTGTCGTCAGCAACTGGGAAGAGGTTTTCAGCCCGCCGGCGCAGCATCAGCTGGAGCAGGTCCTGCCTACTTTTCTGCTGCAACGCCGCTGGTTCGGCAGCAAGGCGCGCGGTATCAAGGGAGTGGTCGTCCAGAGTGCCATTCGCGTATCCTTTGCGCAATCCGCTGCCTATCTGACCTTGATCGAAGTGGATTTCAATGAAGGCTCCGCAGAGTCATATGTCCTGCCCCTGGCCTTTGCGCCTCTTGAACCGGACAGCCCGCTGCCGTCCCTGCCGGCTGGATTCGCTGTGGCACGACTGACCGGCGGGGTCGAAGGATTGCTCTACGACGCGCTGGGCTCGGCCGTGTTTTGCTCGGCCATTCTCGAAGGCATCGCCCAGGGAGAAGTGCTTGAAGCCAGCGGCGGCGCCACCCTGTCTCTTTCCTCGTATGCGGCCTTCGAGCCGTTCCGCGCCATGGACCTGAACACGCTGGCGCCCAACATCAATCGCAGCGAGCAGAGCAACACATCCGTGTCGTTCGGCAATCAGCTGATCTTGAAAGTGTTTCGCCGCATCGACGAGGGCACCAATCCTGACCTCGAAATTGGACGCTACTTGACTGAACAGGTGGACTTTCCCCACCGAGCCGCGGTCGTGGGCGCCATCGAGTTTCGGCGACGGCGCAAGGCAGCGCCGACGACGCTCGCCGTGCTGCATGCCTACGTGCCCAATGAGGGAGACGCCTGGCAGTACACGCTGGATGCCCTGAGCAGCTTTTACGAGCGCGCCCAGACAGCGCCGATTGACGATGCCCGGACGCTGCCGACGCGGACCTCCCTCGTGGATCTGGCTGCCGCGGACACCCCCGCCGGCGTTCGCGAACGGGTCAATACCTATCTGGAATCAGCCTGGTCGCTGGGCCGGCGCACAGCCGAACTTCACCTGGCTCTGGCCTCGGCGACGGAGAATCCAGATTTCGTCCCCGAGCCGTTTGGCTCGCTGTATCAACGTTCCATTTACCAGTCCGTGCGCAACCTGAAGGGCCAGGTGTTCCATCAGTTACAGCAGTGCCTGGCCGATCTGCCGGAAGCTGTTCGCCAGCAAGCGCGGCAAATCCTCGATCAGGAAGATCGCGTCCTGCACTGCATCGAACGATTGCGCGATCGCAAGATCACCGCCCTGCGCACGCGTGTCCACGGCGACTATCACCTCGGACAGCTCCTGTACACAGGCAAGGACTTCATCATCCTCGACTTCGAGGGCGAACCGATGCGCTCGGTCAGCGACCGCCGCATCAAGCGCTCGCCGTTGCGCGACGTCGCCGGCATGGTGCGCTCGTTCCACTACGCCGCGATGAGCGCCCTGTACGGCTTCGCCACAGCGCGCGGCCAGGTATCCGGCATCATTCGCCCCGAGGACCGGGCCGTCCTCGAACCCTGGGCAAGCTACTGGTACCACTGGGTCAGCGCCACCTTCGTGAAGTCGTATCTTGAGACAACTGGAACGGCCCCGTTCATTCCCCAGTCGCGCGACGAATTGCGGATAATATTCGAGGCGTTCCTGCTGGAAAAGGCGATTTACGAACTGGGCTATGAGTTGAATCATCGCCCGGACTGGGTCAAGATTCCGGTCCGGGGCATCCTGGACCTGATCATGGCACCCGAGTGCCTTGGGCAGGCAGATCCTTCGAGGGACCAAGCATGACCACAGAAACGAGCACGCGTGATCTACGTCGGCCGGCAGCCATGACCGTTCGCCACGACGCCAGCTGGCTGAGCGGCGACGACCTCTTCCTGTTCAACGAGGGCAACCACTTCCGGCTGTTCGACAAGCTCGGGGCCCATCCGCGCATCGTCGAGGGCGTGGCCGGGACCAATTTCGCCGTGTGGGCCCCGGCCGCCGAGTATGTCAACGTCATGGGGGAGTTCAACGGCTGGAACAAGACCAGCCACCCGCTACGGCCGCGCGGCCAGTCTGGAATCTGGGAAGGATTCATACCCGGTCTCGGCCAGGGCATGCCATACAAGTATCACGTCGTCGCCCGACACGGCCGTTACTGGGTTGACAAGGCTGATCCCTTCGCGTTCCGCACCCAGACCCCGCCGCAAACAGCGTCGATCGTCTGGAGCCTTGACCATGACTGGGGTGATCGCGACTGGATGGCCACGCGCGCCGCGCGAAATTCCCTGGCCGCGCCCATCAGCATCTATGAAGTCCACCTGGGCTCCTGGCGGCGCGTGCCCGAAGATGGTGATCGCCCGCTCTCCTACCGCGAGCTGGCGGTCGAACTGGCCGAGTACGTGAACCAGACCGGTTTCACGCATGTCGAGTTTCTGCCGGTCATGGAACATCCCTTCTATGGATCGTGGGGCTACCAGGTCACGGGCAACTTTGCGCCCACCAGCCGCTACGGCTCGCCGCAGGATTTCATGTACTTGATCGATTACTTGCACCAGCACGGCATCGGCGTCATTCGCGACTGGGTGCCTTCCCACTTTCCGACGGATGAACACGGCTTGATCTTCTTCGACGGCACGCACCTGTACGAGCACGCCGACGAGAAGAAGGGCATCCA
This sequence comes from Planctomycetota bacterium, assembly GCA_016873095.1. Lineage (GTDB taxonomy): Bacteria > Planctomycetota > Planctomycetia > Gemmatales > Gemmataceae > VGYC01. Next base: position 16,631 of record VGYC01000137.1, read on the forward strand.
TCGCGACTGGAACACGGCAGTGTTCAACTACAGCCGGCACGAAGTTCGCAGCTTTCTCATCAGCGCCGCACTGTTCTGGCTGGACAAGTATCATGTGGATGGCCTGCGCGTGGATGCGGTCGCCTCGATGCTTTACCTCGACTACTCGCGGAAGGAGGGGGAATGGATCCCCAACGAATTCGGCGGCCGCGAGAACCTGGAGGCCATTTCCTTTCTGCGCCAGCTCAACGTGGAAGTGTACCGTAGCCATCCCGACGTGCAGACGTTCGCCGAGGAATCAACGTCATGGCCGATGGTTTCGCGGCCGACCTACCTGGGCGGTCTCGGTTTCGGCATGAAGTGGGACATGGGCTGGATGCACGACACGCTGCATTACTTCGCGCGCGAACCAGTGCATCGCAAGTACCATCACAACGAGCTTACTTTTCGCGCGCTGTACGCATTCACGGAGAATTTCACCCTGCCGCTATCACACGATGAGGTCGTCTACGGCAAGGGTTCCCTCCTGGGCAAGATGCCCGGCGATGAATGGCAGAAGTTCGCCAACCTCCGCTTGCTTCTGGGCTACATGTTTGCCGTGCCCGGAAAGAAGCTGCTGTTCATGGGCGGCGAGTTCGGGCAATGGAACGAATGGAGCCACGAGGCGAGTCTCGACTGGCATCTGCTGCAGTACCCCGGCCACGCCGGCATACAAAAATGGGTTGCTGACCTGAACCGCTTCTATCGCACGGAAACGGCCTTGCACGAGCACGAATGCGTACCGACGGGCTTCGACTGGATCAACGCAAATGATAGCGACCAGAGCGTACTCAGCTTCTTGCGTCGGGGCAGGTCGGCTGGCAGCGATTGTCTGGTTGTGGTCAATCTCACCCCGGAACCCCGCTACAATTACTGCCTCGGAGTGCCGACAGGAGGATTCTGGACGGAGGTGCTGAACAGCGATGCTCGACATTATGGCGGCAGCGGCCACGGCAACATGGGAGGCGTCGAGGCAGCGCCTATTCGCTCCCATGGCCGGCAAGCAACGCTGAACTTGACCCTGCCTCCGCTCGGCATCGTGTTCTTCAAACCTGCCGTCGCCCCCGAATCGGAATGTGGCCTGGATGGCTGATTGCTGGCCTTTACCACGACAGATACAGTAGGCACTCGCTGGACAATCGCTGGACAAGCGCGGCTGGGTGATTGCATGTCTCACCACGTTCTGTTTGGTCTCGCCAGCATCATTGTCCTTGGCATCGGCTCCCAGTGGGCAGCCTGGCGGCTGCACTTGCCGTCCATTCTGCTGCTGCTGGCCGCCGGCATTGTCGCTGGTCCCGTGACGGGCTTTCTCGATCCGCAGGAACTGTTCAAGGACCTGTTGCTGCCGATTGTTTCACTCTCTGTTGCCGTCATTCTCTACGAAGGCGGTCTCAGCCTGAAGATCCGGGAGCTGCGCACCATCGGCGCGCTGTTTGTCCGCCTGACGACGATCGGCGTTCTGGTGTCGTGGACCGTGACCGCGATCGCCGCCCATCTGCTGCTGGGATTCCGCTGGCCGCTGGCGGCGCTTTTCGGAGCCATCCTCGTCGTGACCGGCCCCACGGTCATTGGGCCGCTGCTGCGACATCTGCGCCTCGGCGGGCAGGTTGGGTCTCTCCTCAAGTGGGAAGGCATCGTCATCGACCCGGTGGGAGCCATTCTGGCCGTCCTGGTGTTCTCGGTCGTCCGCGGCGGCGAGACGCGTGGGGCCATCACGGACGTTGCCCTGGATTTCGGCCTGACGCTGCTCATGGGCACACTCCTTGGTTGTCTTGGCGCCGGGCTGCTCACGCTGTCATTGCGGCGCTACTGGATTCCCGACCCGCTTCAAAACGCCGTATCCCTGATGCTGGTGATCGCGACGCACACGGCGGCCAATCTTCTGCAAGAGGAGTCCGGATTGCTTGCCGTCACGGTGATGGGGATTGCCCTGGCCAACCAAAGATGGGTGGCGATCCGGCATCTGGTGGAATTCAAGGAAAACCTGACGGTCTTGCTCATCTCCAGCCTGTTCATCATCCTGGCAGCACGTTTGGAACTGGAAGACTTTACGGGGCTGGGTCTCGACAGCTTTCTGTTTCTGGGCGCCCTGATCTTGGTGGCCCGGCCTGCGGCGGTGCTGCTGTCCACGATCGGCTCGACGCTTACGTGGCAAGAACGACTGTTTCTGGCGTGGATGGCGCCGCGCGGCATCGTCGCCGTCGCCGTGACTTCCGTCTTCGCTCTGCAAATGGTGGCCGCCGGATTTCCACGTGCCGCGGAGATGGTTCCCGTGACCTTTCTTGTTGTTTTCGGCACGGTGCTGTTGTACGGCCTTTCGGCGGCCTCCCTCGCCCGACGGCTGGGGCTGGTCCGGCCAAATCCGCAAGGCGTTCTCTTCGTCGGCGCGCAGTCCTGGGTCCGAGCCCTGGCCCACGCCCTGCAGGCCGAGGGCTGCCCGGTATTGCTGGTGGATACGGACTGGGAGAATATCTGCTTTGCCCGCATGGCCGGGTTGCCGATCCACTATGGCAGCATTTTGGCAGAGCAGACCATGCACGAGACCGATTTCAGCGAACTGGGCCGGCTGCTGGCCATGACTTCCAACAACGAAGTGAACTCGCTGGCCTGCCTTCGCTATACGGAGGTTTTTGGCCGGCGCGAGGTTTATCAGTTGCCCTTCGCCGCTTCCGCGGATGGCCGCCATGAGGCCGTCCCGCTCGACCAGCGTGGCCGCTTCCTCTTCGGTCCCGAAATGAACTACGCGCACCTGCAGGAACTTTTCGGCCCACGGCCAATGGTAAAGAAGACTCGGCTGACGAAGGAGTTTGACTTCGTGATGTTGCAAGCCATGCGCGACGATACCGTGGTTCCCCTGTTCTTGCTCGATTCCAATGGTGTGGTAACTGTGCTCACGGCCGACACGACTCCCCACGCCGAGCCTGGCCAGGTCCTGTTCAGCATCGGCGTTGCACATCCAGCGCGTACCGGCCAGGAAGAAAGGGAATCTGCATGACCGCGCGACCCGAGGGAAACTCGGCAATCATTGGCCCAACAGATCATGATCGATCAGGCACGAGTAGCACAATACCGATGAATAGCACGCTCGAATCACTCGTTCGCTCGTTTGCGGAAACCTATCCGGAGGGAACTGCCCACGCCCTGGAAGCGCTTGATCCTCAGGAAGCGGCCCAGGCACTCGATGGGCTGCCGCCGGAGGTTGTCGGTCGGGTGGCGGAGCGTCTCACGCCGCATGCTGCCGGGGCAATCCTCGGCCATGTCGGTCCGGAACAGACACGAACCATGTTTGAGGTCATGACGCCGCGCCAGGCGGCAGTGGTCTTGCAACTTCTCGAAGAATCGCGGCGCGAGGAGGCTCTGGCCTGCCTTCCTGAGAATGTCGGCAGCCGCCTGCGCGCCCTCCTGCGCTATCCGCCCGAGACGGCCGGCGGCATCATGGACCCTCAGGTTGCGTCCCTGGCCATCGACCTGACGGCACGCGAGGCGATCGCCTCGCTGCGCCGCATGCCGCGCACGGCACTGTACTATCTCTACGTGACGGACCGTAACGGTGTGTTGCTCGGCGTGTTGAACATGCGCGACCTGCTTCTGGCAGCACCGGAAGAACTGCTGGAACGACTGGTCAATCGGCAGGTGGTGACCGTGCCGTTTTCCATGGACCGCGAAGAGGTTGCCACGCTGATGCGGGACCGGCGTTTCCTGGCTCTCCCTGTCGTGGATGCCGATGGCAGGCTTCTCGGAGTCGTCAAGCACGAAGAGGTGCTGGACACGGTCCAGGAAGAGGCGTTCGAGGATCTGCAGAAGATGGTGGGGGCCGGCGGCGATGAAAGTGCCTCGTCCCCGATCGGCACCGTGATCAGACGACGCCTGCCCTGGCTCTATCTCAATCTGCTGACGGCTTTTCTGGCTGCCAGCGTCGTAGGCCTGTTCGAGACCACCATCGCACAGGTCACAGCCCTGGCTGTCTTCCTGCCCATCGTTTCGGGGCAGGGCGGCAACAGCGGCGCTCAGGCGCTGGCTGTCGTCATTCGCGGCCTGGCGCTCCGCGAAATCTTACCCGGCACTGCCATGAAACTCGTGATCAAGGAATTGCTGGCTGGAATCCTGAATGGACTGGCGGTTGCCATCGTGACCGGCGGCATCGTTGCACTCTGGAGCGATAATCCAGCCATGGGACTGGTGATCGGGCTGGCCATGCTGGTGAACATGGCGGCAGCGGCCATTGCCGGATCCTCGATTCCCTTGCTGCTGCGCAAGATGGGACGCGATCCCGCTCAATCGTCGAGCATCTTCCTGACCACCGTCACGGACGTCATTGGCTTCGGCGCGTTCCTGGGTTTTGCGACCTTGTTTCTTCCGCTTCTGACCTGAGCCGCATGGTCCTCGTCGCATGGGTGCCAGGCCTGCCAGCTTGCGGCGTGCCGTTTCAACTTAAGCAGCGCCGACAAGCTGGCAGCGTCAGCGTCACGACACCGCTACCGGACGGCGATGCCCGGCGTCGAGTGCGGAACGTCCAGGCGGACTTGAGTCTGCGCGCCGCCGCGAACGATCACCTGGCGAGTTTCCGTTCTGACCATGCCGTCGCGCGTGACCTGCGCCCTGAGCGTGTAGGTGTGCTCGCTCGCCACCGGCAATGGCGGCGTGGTGAAGACACGCATTTCCGAAGTCGAGCTGGTCGGACGGTCGTCGATCGTCAACGTGGCATCTGCGGGGACGCAAACGATCAGCGTCGCCGGAGCCGATCCGCTGGTCTTCTTCACTTTCGGATCCATCTCTGGCTGGCCCGGGACGCCGTGATGGCAGTTCCAGCCGCCATGGTAGCCGGAGCAACCATGACCGCCATGATAAGCGTGGCCGTGAGAGCCCGTTGCGATGTACGACGAGCCAGTCTTTTTTCGGTTCTCACCGAGGGGCAAAAATCTCTTCCCCCGCAGAACTCTCGACTTCGTAAGAATAAGCCCGCGGTTGCAGTTTTTTTCAGAATTT
>VGYC01000138.1 GCA_016873095.1 Planctomycetota bacterium
TACCGTTGTGCAACCAACCGCATGCGACGCCGCCGGCGCCGATGACGCGGGCCGAGATGGCTGCGCGCGGCTGGGATGCGGTCGATGTCGTCTTCGTCAGCGGCGATGCCTATGTCGATCATCCCAGTTTCGCGATGGCGATTCTCGCTAGGGCGTGTTGACAATTCCTGGGTAAGCAAGGAGGAATGGTGAACCAAATTTCGGCGATTCTCTTCGTGGGGCAGATTGCCAACCTGCCATCAGCGGCTATGGCAGGTCGGCGACCTGCCCCACGTTACCCAGTCTCTTGCCTACGTTCACCAGCTATTGTCAACACGCCCTAAGAGTTCTGGAATCGGCCGGCTATCGCGTGGGCATGCTCAGCCAGCCGGACTGGCGGTCGTGCGAGCCGTGGCGGCAATTCGGCCGGCGACGAGGCGATGAGGATGGTCCGGCAAATCGCCAACCTAACGGACAACCTGAAGATCCGGCAATTCTCTTTTCAGCTTGGCGTCACGGCGGTTCTCTCAACCCGCAGAAGTTGCAAGGACTTCAACCGGCCGAGTTCGTTGAGGCCGGCATCCGTGACCGACTTGTTGCGACATAAGCCAATCAATTGCGGTAATTGGGCCAGTTCCTTCAGTCCCGAATCCGTCACCTTGCATGATTCAAGGCCAAGGTCGCGCAGTCTCCGAAACTCGGCGCCTGTCGTCAAGCCGACACCGGTGATTTTCGTGCCCCCCAAAGCGAGCGAATCAAGTCGTGGGAGCCTGGCCAGATGTTGCAGGCCGACATCCGTCACCTTGGTATACGCCAGGGCGTGGGTTTTCAAATTCCGCATGGACCCAAGCTCTACCAGACCGGCATCGGTTACTTTCGTGAACATGAGGTCCAGCGATCGCGTGCGAGTGAGTGTTCCCAGCTGTTTCATGCCCGCCGCCGTCACGGGGCAAAAAGTGAGCTTGATCGTGCACAGATGTTTGAGTCCGACGAGATGTTTCAACCCGGCGCCAGTGACCTTCGTGGTGGCCAAATCCAGTCTCCGCAATGCAGGAAGGCTCGCCAGGTATTGCAAGCCGGAGTCTGTCACCGCAGTTGAGTAGAGACGCAGCTCTTCCAGCTTCTTGAACATGGCCAGATGCCGCAGCCCGGCATCCGTGATCTTGGTCTGACTCAAATCCAGAGTTCGCAACTCCGTCATGGCAGCAAGTTCCGGCAAACCGGCGTCTGTAATTCCCGTCGACGCAAGACTCAGTGCGCGCATCTCCTTCATGCAGGACAAATGCTTGAGTCCTGCATCGCTGACCTTGGTCATGTTAAGGTCCAACCATTGCAGATGGTCTAGGCCGGCCAACTCCTTGATGCCCGCGTCGCCAATCCCTTTGCTCATGCTCAGATCAAGGTCACGCAACTCGTGTAGCTTGGCCAGCAACTTGATCGTTCGATCGTCAAGGTATTTTCATGCGAGCTGAACATTCGCAATTGCTTGAAATTGGCCAGTTCATGGAGTTGCATCTTGCTCAATCGTGCCGAGCATAGAAGCGCGAATGGCGTGGCCGGCGCCGGCAAGTCTGCAATGCCGTTCGCAGGCCATCGATCAAGTCTGAATCCAGGTAACGCCGGCAAGTTGACGCGGAAGTCTGGCTTTCGGAAACGTCGAGGCACCGGAAAAGGGAGCGGCTCATCGGGACGCTGGTCGGTAAATCGCATTCCGCCTGGAACGCGCCAGATCCAGGAAACCTCGGCTCCGGCGTTTCTCCAGGCTTCGGCAACTGCCGGCTCGAGGTCAACGATGCATGCACGCTCCGACCGGCCATCACCGGCCAGGGCAGGCAACGCCAGCATGACGATGGCCAGAAGGGAAAAGCATCGAATTGGTCGTTGTGTCATTCGCATGAATTTGCCCTCCCTCAAGTGAAAAAAATGCCGACGACGCACATACACTTTTTCTCCTAACGTTCCAGGCGAGCTTCGGCGAGCATCGAGAAGTATCGCCGCTTGGGGTTTCCGCGTAAGATGGATAAGGTGATTTGCAGCTTCCCCCCCTGGCAACGAATGTCGCATCTGGAGCGAACGCCGGAAGCTACGATGTTGTTGTGACTTACGGCGACTTGCCGTGACATGAGATTCGTTGCCGGGGTGCCGAGAGGGGGGTGGCAACGCAACGAATCCTACTCGTAGCCGCAAGCTGCCAGCTTGCGAGCTTGACGCCGAATGTGGCGTGACGCCTTTTGCAAGGGCAGACAAGCTGGCAGCTTGTCGCCACGACGAGAACCAATGACTGACCGGCTATCACTACCGTTGTGCAACCAACCGCATGCGACGCCGCCGGCGCCGATGACGCGGGCCGAGATGGCTGCGCGCGGCTGGGATGCGGTCGATGTCGTCTTCGTCAGCGGCGATGCCTATGTCGATCATCCCAGCTTCGCGATGGCGATTCTCGCGCGAGTTCTGGAATCGGCCGGCTATCGCGTGGGCATGCTCAGCCAGCCGGACTGGCGGTCGTGCGAGCCTTGGCGGCAGTTTGGCCGGCCGCGGCTGTTCTACGCCATCAGCGCCGGCAACATGGACTCGCTCATCAACCACTACACCGCCAACCGCAAGGTCCGCAACGACGATGCCTATTCCCCCGGCGGCCGCATCGGCCTGCGGCCGGACCGGGCTACCCTGGCGTACTGCCATCGTGCTCGCGAGGCGTTTCCCGGCGTACCGATCATCGCCGGTGGCGTTGAGGCCTCGCTGCGGCGGCTGGCACATTACGACTACTGGAGCGACACCGTCCGCAAGTCGATCCTGCTCGATTGCAAGGCCGACCTGCTGGTGCACGGCATGGGCGAGACGGCCATCGTCGAGATCGCCCGCCGTCTCGCCGCCGGGCAATCGGTGAAGGACCTCCGCGACCTCCACGGCGTGGCGTATGTGCTGGGAGCGAAGGAATCGCCGCCGCTACTCAAAAAACTTGAAGCTGATCGAGAAGGCGCCGCGACGGTCGACAATCTTCCCCCCTCTCCCCCCGGTACTCCGGGGGGAGAGGGTCGGGGTGAGGGGGGACAGGTTCCCTTGCAACGGCGTGATGTCGTCGCGAGGGCATCTGCCCCCTCACCCCCAACCCCTCTCCCCCGGAGTACCGGGGGAGAGGGGAGTATCCGTCGCCCTCGCATCTCGAATCCAAACGGCGAAACCGACACTACGGCCTGGCCCGTCGAGGACCGCGGCGGCCTGCCCCCACGCTTCTGCCTGCTGCCATCCTTCGAGCAGGTTCGCGATGACAAGCGCGCCTTCGTCGAGGCGACGCGGATCATTCACGTCAACACGAATCCGTTGAACGCATGGCCGCTGGTGCAGTATCACGATCGGCAGGCGGTGGTGGTGACGCCGCCGGCGCCGCCGCTGGCGGAAGCGGACATGGACCGCATCTACGATCTGCCGTACACGCGCCGGCCGCATCCGTCCTACCGCGAACCCATCCCGGCGTTCGAGATGATCAAGGATTCCGTGACGATCATGCGCGGCTGCTTCGGCGGCTGTACATTCTGCTCGATCACCGCGCACCAGGGCCGCATCATCCAGTCGCGCTCGCAGGAATCGATCCTGAACGAAGTTCGCCGCATGACGGCCGATCCGGACTTCAAGGGCATCATCAGCGACGTCGGCGGCCCGACCGCCAACATGTACCAGATGCGCTGCACCCGCCCGGAAATCGAGGCGAAGTGCCGCCGGCTCTCGTGCGTCCATCCCACCATCTGCAAGCTGCTCGGCACCGACCATGGTCCGCTGATCGAGCTGCTGCGACGGGCTCGCACCGAGCCGGGCATTCGCAAGGTGCTGGTCGCCAGCGGCATCCGCATGGACCTCGCCCAGAACTCGCCGGAGTACGTTCGCGAGCTGGCCGCCCACCACGTCGGCGGCCACCTCAAGGTCGCGCCCGAGCACACCGACAGCAACGTCCTGAACCTCATGAAGAAGCCGGACAGCAACGACTTCCAGCGCTTCGCCGGCCAGTTCACCAAGGCATCGAAGCAAGCCGGCAAGCCGAAGCAATACCTCGTCCCCTACTACATCGCCAGCCATCCGGGATCCGATCTCAATGCCATGATCGACCTGGCGGTCTTCTTGAAAAGGAACGGTTATCGGCCAGACCAGGTGCAGGACTTCATCCCGGCGCCGTTCGACGTGGCGACGTGCATGTACTACACCGGCATCGACCCGTTCACCGGCAAGGAAGTGTACGCCGCTCGCGGGATGCGCGACCGCAAGATGCAGCGAGCGCTGATGCAGTTCTTCAAGCCGGAGAACTGGTTCCTGGTGCGCGACGCGCTGGTCGAGGCGGGGCGGCAGGATTTGATCGGCTCGGGTTGCGAGTGTCTGATTCCGGCGCAGCCGCCGAAGGAGGCGATTGAGGCGCGGAGACGGAGTGCCAACCAGACGGCGCGGGGATAAGTAGTGGAAGGCGACCACTACCACGCCATGGCGAAACCAACCAGCGCCGACAAACGGGGTGAGCTCGCGCTGCAGAACCGCGGCAAGAAATTAGGCTACCTTCCAGGGCGGAAGTCTGCGCGCCGCCTACAGGACGCCAGGAAGGGCAAACACTAAAACGGCGATGCTGGCGATGCTGGCGATGTATCTTGAAAGCAAATCCTCGGCAGACCAGATGGCGAGGTGGAAGGGCGGTTGAGGGCGATGGCTGGTTCCTCTACATCCTTCTCATCTGTGGTGCACGGGCAACAGTGTTCAACAACAGCTGAAAGTTGATTCAAGGTCTTGGACATCCGATGGCTGGACGCGCTACCAATCCGGTTTCTCATTTGTTTGCGATTCACGCGGCCGATGAGATTAGGTCCTACGCAGGGCGCCTAACCGCGGTCGTTCACGCCGTCGAGAACAACTGGGTGCCTGCGCACGACGACCCAGGCGTGCCGGAACTCTTGAATACCCTGCGACAGTTCTTGATCGGAGCGGGACTCCCGGAAGACAACCTGTTCTTGCTTTGCTATGGATTGACAGCTCCAGGGATGCAACGCGGAATCGTTCCACCACTAATGGTTCTTGAAGAAAACCGGGGCGGTTTTTCCGCACGCCGGCAGCGCGAGGCGGAAGCGCAGATTCGTCAACTACGCGGTGTATTGGCAATTGGCCGATTCTTCTTTCCCCAGCTCGATAGCGATGCTCAAAAGGCGATTTTCGAGTTGGCTGACTTGTGCAATCGTTTGCCAAGGCCATCCAGCGCCGAATGGCTGCCTGGTTTCCGCCAGCTGAACGACGTACAAGCAAACCAACTTGCAGTCGAAGCGATTCGCTGCCTGGATGCCGGCGAAAAGTCCCTTGTGGAATTCGGAACCCGGATTCTGCAGCGTCTGGCTTGCTTTCGCGATGCCGGTTTGACGGAATCGACTTGTGATGACCTGATTGCGAGAAAGATTTTTTGGCCCTCCAGCCTGTATCGAGACACAAGTGCGTCGGTCGCTCGTCGGTTGGTGGACCTGAGAGATCATGGCCCAGACCGCAACCTCTTGCTCCTGGCACTTGCTTGGACACGGTCCGAGGCCGCGCTTCGAGCATTCCAAGGTTGGACCGAACACGCGCCACCATGGGCAAAATCACTTTACGTGCCACCGCAGCAGTACTTGCTGTCGGCCGGATGGTGCCTTGACGAGGCCGGCAATCGTCGCGACGTGATCAGCCTGGATTGCTTCCGGCTCACCGGTCCAAGTGGTGTATCGGACGGAAATGTCGTCTGCCGGAGAAGCCTCAGCGAAGAGTGTCCTTCGTGCGGTGGTCCCAAAGGCGTGCTGTTTGACTTCACACAAACAAATGAGGACCTATTCAGCGGTCCATTGGCCGAAGCCCCGAGACGAATCCTGTGCTGCCTCCACTGCTCCTGCTACGGGCCTGTGTTCACCCGATACCATCCTGATGGCACTGCGGACTGGTTGTCGCCGCTTGAACCAAACGAATTTGCCTATGAAGATGGCCACAGCCGCGAACACTGCTACCGCACCCTCGAAGCATCACCCATTCCTCCGTTCGCCTGTGCCGGACTTGATAATCTAGATGACGCATCGGCGCTGGGCGGAATCCCCATGTGGCTTCAGGACGATGAATTCCCACGATGCATCGATTGCGGGCGCTTCATGACCTTTCTGGCACAACACGACAACGGACCTCTCGGGGAAGAAGGACTTTACAACGCGTTCTTCTGTGTAGAATGCCGAGTCGCTGGCGTAACGTATCAGCAAACCTGAAATGCGCTAGGACATCCACGAAAGGTCTGGCTACATTTGAACGGCTGAGCGAAAGCTTGGAGAACTGGCGATGGAGATGCCAGAAGCCCGGTCGCGGCCGAAACCGACAACTGAAGCGTGTGACCTAAGATTCCAAGGTTGTTGCTGATGGAACGGGACCACTCAAGGCCCGGTTCCTTTGCAAAAGTAGAGAGGTAGACTTCGCATGGGAAGAATCTTCGAGAAGCGCAAACACTCGATCTTCAAGACCGCCGCCCAGAACTCAAAGCTCTACTCCAAGTACAGCAAACAGCTGTACATGGCGGCCAAGAATGGCGTACCCGACCCGGCGGCCAATCCGGTGCTGCGCAACTTCGTCGAAAGGGCCAAGCGTGAAAATGTTCCGAGCCACGTGATTGACAAGGCAATTCAGAAAGCCGCCGGCACGGGAGGCGAGGACTTCCAGCCGGCGCGTTACGAGGGGTTTGGTCCCGGCGGCGCCCTGGTCATTGTCGATTGCCTGACCGACAACAACACACGCACGATCTCCGAGATTCGCAACTGTTTCACCAAGACGGGGTCCAAGCTGGCTGCCAGCGGATCCGTCGTGATGTCGTTTGATCACCTGGCGATCCTGTCTTTCAAGGGCGACAATGAGGAGAAGACGCTGGAGGCCATGTTCGCTGCAGATGTCGCTGTCGAGGACGTCGAAAGCAAGGATGGCACGATCACGGTCTTCGCCCCTCCCGCCGAGTTCTACAAGGCCAAGACCGCACTGCTGGAAGCATTCCCAGGCCTTGAGCTGGACGTCCAGGAGATCATTTTCCTTCCGCAGGCAAGCAAGGTGCTTGACGGGGAAGACCTGGCGTCGTTCGAGAAATTCCTGGCCCTGCTAAACGATTGCGATGACGTGCAAGAAATCTACCACAACGTTTCCCTTCCGTAACTCCGTAGGCGTTCGGTGGATTCCGTGAGTCTTGGGTCGGCGACTTGGTGTTCGGGAATACGCCCAACGACGGCAACCGCCTCGGAGATGACTGGTAACAGCGGTCCGAGAGTTTCGTTGCGCGCCCGGCTTGCCTCTGACCCGGCAATGCCGATTGCACGTTACATTCCCCGGAACAGGCAGTAGAATGAGGGGAAGTTGAACGTGCGACCGGACTCATTGCACAGTCCGGACGGGGCTGCAGCATTTCCGGCAGAAGATACGCGGTGGTTGAGCAGCTGGCCAGAGAACGAGGTTGACAATCAAGGAACCCACGCCATGACAATCCTGCAACAACGGCTCGCGGGCATCAGGCGGCAGATGCGCATCGTGGTGCTGTACCGCGGCCTGGCGGTGCTCTTCGTGCTGGCGCTGGGCTGCCTGATCGCGGGCGGGCTGCTCGACTGGTCGCTGCGGCTGCCGAGCACGGTGCGGGCTCTCTTGCTCGCCGGCACGGTGAGCGCGGCAGGCTATCTCGTCTGGCGGATTCTCTTCCAGCCGTTGTGGGGCAAGACCGACGATCTCTCGCTGGCCCTGCGTGTCGAGGAGCGTTATCCGGTCCTCAACGATTCGCTGGCCAGCACGGTGCAATTCTTGCAGCAGGAGCCCGATCCGATGCGTGGCGATTCGTCGAGCTTGCGCCGCGAGACGATAGAGCGGGCCATGCGGCTGGCGGAAGGCTGCAACTTCAACGATGTGGTCGATCATCGCGGCGTGTTCATTGTGTCCTTCGCGGCCCTGCTCGTCGGCGGGCTCGGTGCGTTCTTGCTCTGGGCGGCCCCGGGGCTGTCGTCAACGGCCATGCTGCGCTTCCTCGATCCCTACGGCGATCATTCCTGGACGCGCTTGTCGATGGAGGCCAGTCCGCGGCGCGTGGCCCTGGGTTCGCCATTCGTGCTGCGCGGCAAGCTGGCCGGCATCATCCCCGACCAGGCCGGCATCGAGGTGCAGAGCCTGACCGATCCGGACCGCGATCGCGCTGGCGACGTGGAAAAGAAGTGGGTGGCGATCAAGAAACCGGACGCCAAGGACCCGACGGCCCGCCTGGAAGCGGCGCTGGACATGACGCAGCAGCGCGGCAAGTTTCGCTTCCGTGTCGTCGCCAACGACGCGACGTACCCGCGGCGCGGCCGCTGGCACGAGGTGGAAGTCGTCCTGCCGCCGCGGCTGATGATGCATCAGTGCGAGTTGCGGCCGCCGACATACACGGGCCTGGCCTCGCCGGACCTGCTGTCGCCGGGGCGTTCCAACATCGAGGGCTTTGCCGGCACGGAAGTCCTGCTGCGCGGCGCCGTGGACCGGCCGATCGACAAGGCCTGGATCGAGTACCGGGGCGCGACGCGGGAGGTCGCCTCGCATCAGCTGCTCGTCGCCACCGCACGCCTGGGCGGGCTGGCCGCGACCAACGGCATCGAGCAAGCCGCCATCGACGCCGGCAATCACGCCGGGCTGGGACGCATCGAGGCCGCGCTCACGGATAACGGACAGAAGCTGTCCGCGCGATTCACGCCCTGGCTTACCGGCTTTTATGTCCTGCATCTCGAGGATGACGAGGGGCTCGCCGGCGAGTACGAACTGACGATCCGCGTGCAAACCGATCCGTCGCCGGTGGTCACGCTCGACCGGCCGGCCAGCAACGAAGATGTGCTCGCCGACGCCGTCATCGGTCTCAAGGTGCAGGCCAACGACAATCTCGCAGTCCGCTCCGTCTATCTCGAGTATCGTCGCCAGGACGCCGACGGCAAATGGCTGGACGACGAGCCGATCCGCATGCCGCTGCACGACGGTGCTGACGCCGGCGAGAAGCGTGTCGGTGTCAGTCGCCGCTGGCCGTTGAAAGGGCTTGCCAAGGTCGGCGAGCGCATTGTCTTGCAGGCCTGCGCCGACGATTTCAACAATGTGGTGGCCTTCAACCAGCCCGGCCGCACCGCCGAGGTTGCTCTGCGCATCGTCAGTCCCAAGGAGCTGGCCAAGAAGATCGACGAGGATCTCGGGCAGATCCAGCAGGACCTGGTTCGCGTCCAGCAGATGCAGCAGGAGGCGATCGCCCAGGTCGAGCGCATCAAGGAGGACAAGGACAAGCCGGGCTTTCGTCCCAACGAGGCCATCGCCGAGGCCGAACTGCAGCAACGGCAAATCCAGGCCCGCATCGGCAACACCCGCGAGGAAGGCATTCGCGCCGAGATCGACAAGCTCAAGCAGCTCTTGAAAGACAACAAGCTGCCCTCATCCGACGTCAAGGATCGCCTGAATACTCTCGGCGCCGAACTGGACCGCATCAGCCGCGAGGACCTCCAGCTCATCGAGCCAAATCTGGCCGAGGCACGCAAGGAGCGACGAAAGAGCAAGGACCAGGGTGCCAACGAAAAAGGCCCCAAGGACAAGGGGGCGTCCGAAAAAGGCCCTAAAGATAAAGGACCAAAAGAGAAGGGCAAGGACAAGACGCCGCCGCTCGACAAGGCGCATCAGCATCAAAAGAACGCTCAGAAGGGGCTTGACGACCTTGTCAAGTACATGGACCCGTGGGCGGGCATGCACCAGGTGAAGGGAACGGCTCGCAAGATTCTCGATCAGCAACGCGACCTCAAGAAGGTCACGGACAAGCTCGACAACAAGCATCAGCTCCAGCAAGACCTGGCGGACAAGCTCAAGGATCTGAATGGCAAGCTGAACAAGGGACAAGGCGACCCGGACAAGCTCAAGGCCGAGATGGACAAGCTCCAGGCCGAGATGGCGGCGCTGCAGGCGGAACTGAAGAAAGAAACCGAGCGCACCGCCAACGCCCAGAACGAGCTGGCCGAGAAGGCGGAAGATCTCCAGAACCTGATCGAGAAGGCCCAGAAGAAGCGGGCCGAGGACGGCGACAAGACGACCGCCAAGCTCCTCAAGGACGCCGCCGACAAGGCCGACAAGGGGCTGATCCCGCACAAGATGCGGCAAGCCAAGGAAGCGCTGCAAAACAGGCAGACCAAGATGGCCAAGGCCAACCAGCAAGAAAGCATCGACGAGCTGGAGAAAGTCCTGGCCGCACTGGAAGACCGCGACGACAGCCGCGCCGAGAAGCTCATGAAGGAGCAGCAAAAGGCCGAGGAGACCATTGACAAGCTCCGCAAGAAGCAGGACGCCCTCGCCAAGAAGGCCAAGGAACACAAGCAGGAGATCGACAAGCTCGCCAAGAAACAGCGCGACGTCAAGGACAAGCTGGAGAAGAAACTCGGCGACCTCGACAAGCTCAAGGCCGAGGCCAACGCCCTGCAAAAAGAGATCGACGAGCACAAGCGCGAGCTGGCCAAGCTGAGCGACGAGCAGCGTAACCTGAAAGACGAGGCACAAGAGAAGGCTCGCGAGCTGGCCCGGCTCCAGGCCGACGACGCCAGCAAGGCATTGAGCAAGGCCGGCCGCGAGATGGAACGCGCCGCCAAGAAGATGGACAATGGCGAAGATCCGCAGGAAGCCATGGAGCAGGCGCTGGAGCGCATCGAGGACGCACAGGCCAAGCTACAGGAGGCGGAGGACGAGCTGGCCCGCGAGCAGCTCGCCAAGATTGCCGACCGCCTGAAAGGGCTCAAGGAACGGCAAGAGACCGCCACGGCCGAGTCGGCCCGGCTACACAAGGAATCCGTAGAGAAGCGCAAGCACTGGACCGAGCCGTTGCTGCAAAGCCTGAAGGGCCTGGCCAAGACACAGAAGGGCCTGGGACAGGAGACCGACAGCCTGAAGGACAAGCTCAAGAACGCCAAGGTCTTCGCGCATATCCTTGACAAATCCGTGAAGGCGATGGACGAGGCCGCCGACTCGCTGGAGAAGCGCTTCGACAAGGGCAATCTCCGCCAGGAAGCATTCGAGAAGGAAGAACTGGCCGACGAGTTGCAAATGCAGGAGACCATCCAGCGACAGCAAGGCGAAGCTGGCCGCCGCCTGCAGCGCCTGCTCGACGCCCTGAAGGACCAGAAACCGCAGGCCCGCCGGCAAAAGCCCAAGGGCGATCCCAAGAAAAAAGATCCGAAGGAAAAAGACAAGGAAGAAGAGAAGGGCGGCCTGCGCGGCCCCGGCGATGGCATACCCGAAATGGCCCAGCTCAAGGCCCTCCGCGACGAGCAGCAAGAAATCCTCGACCGCACCAAGGACTTCGCCAAGCGCTTCCCGACCTGGCCGATGCTCGACGACAACCAGAAGGCACGGCTGGAAGAGATCCAGCGCGAGTTCGGCAACATCCAGGCCGAGCAGACCGCCATCCAACGTCTGTTTGACGAGATCACGGCACGGAACGCAAAGCAGGGGGAGAATCCGTAAATCCTTCAATAGAACCACGAATCAAACGGATAGCACGGATTCAGGCAACACACCCCATGCCTTCAACGTGCTCGCGACTTCGCCTGTTTCCTATCCGTGCCATCAGTGCAATCCGTGGTTACTCTTACGCTGTTGCAGCATTTCCTCGACGGCAATTGAAGCGAGTTGACGGCCGAGCTTCGCAAGGTTTACCCCTAACCGACCGAGCGCTCCAGAGGCACTTGCCATTTTGGGCGCGAAATAGTGTATGAAACCGCTCTGAGCCTGGAATACAAAGATAGCGGTCCGACAATCCATGAGAAATCGCGATGCCGGCCAGCGTGATGAGCCAGGTCGTTCGTCGTCTGCGGGGCGCGATTGCGCACCGGGATGTTGCCGAGCTGACGGACGGACAATTGCTGGCCCTGTACATCGAGCGGCGCGATGACGCCACTTTCGAAGGGCTGGTGCGGCGGCATGGCGCGATGGTGCTGGGCGTGTGCCGGCGGTTACTACGGCATGCGCAGCATGCCCAGGACGCCGAGGACGCTTTCCAGGCAACGTTTCTCGTCCTGGTGCGCAAGGCGGAGTCGATCCGGCCGCAAGACATGGTCGGCAACTGGTTGTACGGCGTGGCCTATCAGACGGCGCTCAGGGCGCGGAGCGCCGCCGGCCGCCGGGCCGTTCACGAAAGGCAGGTTGCCGACATGCCCGAGCCCAGCGCGCTGCCGCCCGATGCCGGCGACTGGCGGCCCGTGCTTGACTGCGAACTGCACGGGCTGCCGGAAAAGTATCGCGTCCCCATCGTCCTGTGCGACCTGGAAGGCAAGGGTCACGAGGAGGCGGCCCGGCAACTCGGCTGGCCGGTCGGCACGCTGTCGGGACGATTGTCGCGCGCCCGGCAACTGCTCGGCAAACGGCTGTTGCGGCGCGGTGTGTCGCTTTCTGCGGGCGCCCTGGCGGCGACACTATCCGGCGAAGCCACGGCCGGCGTGCCAGCGGCACTGGTGACCGGAACGGTACATGGCGCCGGCGTCGCCACAAGCGCCGCAACGTCTTCCGCGGCCGCGCTGCTCGCGGAGCAGGTCCTGCGCGGCATGGGCCTGGCGAAGCTGAAGCTGACTGTCGCCGCCGCCTTGCTGGCGCTGATGCTCGGAGGGCTCGGCGCGGGGATCGTGCTCCATCTGACCGACGCCCGTGCAGCCGACGTTGGTATGCAAGAGCTTGACGCCAGGCGCAGCGCCGCGCCGCGTGTGAATCACTTCGATTTCAATCAAGAGGAGAATGACATGCTCAGCAAACGCGAGATCGCGGGCTGGCTGCTCGCCGGGGCCGCATTCCTGGGAATGGATCCGGCCGGCGCCCAGGACTTCGGCCGGCGCCAAGCGGCGCCCGAGGTTCGCGGCATCGTGAAAGCCGTTGACGCCAAGACCGGTACCATCACCGTCATGACCGGACAAACGCGCGACAACGTCGGGGACAGGACATTCACGCTCAGCAAGAACCTGGAAGTCGTCACCGGCACGATGGTCGGCCGGTTCGGGATTTTCAAGGAGGCCAAGCTGTCCGACCTGTCCGAGGGAACCATGGTCATGCTGTCGCTGGCAGCCGGGCAGAAAGACACGGTCGAGGCAATCGTCGCCGAAGGGCCGATGCTGCGCGGCCAGGTCAAGGCGGTCGATGCCGGGAAGCGAACACTGACCGTGTCCCTGCTGCCGTCGCGCCGCGCTGAAGCCGAGGAAGAGAAGACATTCGCGGTGGATGCCGGCGCCGAGATCGCCGTGGATGACGGCCGCGGCCGGCGCTTCTCGATCCGCGAGGCCAAGCTCACAGACATCACCGCCGGCTCGGCGGTCAACATCCGGCTGTCGCTGGACAAGAAAAAGGTGCAGAGCGTGCTCGCGGAAGGCCCCAGCGTGTTCGGCCAGGTGAAGGAGATCGGCAAGAAGAGCCTGACCATCGTGACGCGGCCGCCGCGAGGCGGCGAGGCCGGCGAAGAACGCAGCATCGACATTGCAGACGACGCTCTGATCGTCCTGGATGACGGCCGCGGCCGGCGCCTGTCGATCAAGGAAGGCAAGCTTGCAGACATCTTGCCGGGCTCGGCGGTCATGGCGCGGCTGGCAGCAGATCAATCGCAAGCCACCTTTGTGAAAGTCGAGGGCCCGGGAGTCAGCGGCTTGCTCAAGTCCGTGGATGCCAAAGACCGTTCCATAACCATCGCCATTCCGAAGGGCCGCGGCGATGAGCCCGAGGAAAAGACATACCCTGTCGCCAAGGATGCCCGCATCGTGATTGACAACAATACCCAGGCGCGGCTCGCCGACCTGAAGGTGGGCGATAACGGTCCTGTCGTCATGCTCCGGCTTGCGCTCGACCAGAAGTCGGTGCAAGCGATCATGACGCGAACAGCAGGGCGATAGCTACCGGCAGCAGGTTTTCTTCGTCGCCTTGTGCTTCCGGTCCAGTTCGCGCTCGATACGCTCCGCGTTCTCCCTGGACGTGACGTAGAAACCCGACGTCAGCGCGACCGCGCGCAGGCCAGCCTGATCGGCCAGCAACGCGACGGCGTCATCGAGCGTGGAGTTGCGGAATGTGATTGTGACAGACTTGCCGGCCTTGTCCAGCATGCGCTTGTCAATCGTGACATCCGCGCCGACCTGATCGGCGAGGTCTTCGAGTATCTCGGCGAACGGCCTGGCAGAATACGCGCCGCGAACGATCTCACGCCGCAAGCTGGGAAAAGCGGCTCGCTCGGCGGTTGTGATGAAGACCGTGCCGCGGCGAATCGTGAATCCCGGGCGTGCCGGTTGCACTCCGGAAAGAGCCTGTTCCAGGTAGTCGCGTGCCGTCACCATTTTCAGATACGGTTGAAACTTGACTTGCGAATTATAGACCTGGGTCCCATCGGACCTGACAAAGGCCTCCGCATCCACGATGATGCGCAACTCCATGCCTCTGCCTCTGAACTTCTGCATCAGCAACTCGACCGCTTCCTTGAAGTTCATGGGGGCGAGGAAGTCCTTGGTTGCGAGTTCCTCCTCGAGCAGGCGAAACAAGAATCGGCTCTTGTGCGCATCTCGAGCCTGGGCGGTTGCGTTCCAGGCCAGAGTCAGAATCAGTGCTAGGCCCAGTGCACGTCTCATGGCTACTCTCCAAAATGCTTCACGATGTGCGTCAACCCCTTGAGCAGATGCAGCGCCGCCGTGTAGTGGCCGGCGTTTTCCAGCCAGACGATCTGTTGCCGGCCGCTGGCGTTCCACAGCGCCTCGGCCATGCGCGGCGGCACGACCTCGTCGTTGCGGGCGGCGATCATCAGCACCTTGCGGTCCTTGAGCCGGTCCGCATGCGTGATGGGATCGACGGGGGCGATCAACTTCGCCAGCTTCTGCTTGCTGCCGCCGACAGCTTCCCAGAGCTTGCGATAGCTGGCGCCGCGCGGGTCGTCGTAATAGGCATCCACGATGCCGCCGCCGCCCAGCACGATGCCGACCCGGCCGAGTTTCGGTTCCATCTCTGCGGTCAAGCCCGCCACAAAGCTGCCCAGGCTCACGCCCATGATGCCCAGCCGCTTGCCGTCGATCTCCGGGCGTGCTTCCATCCAGGCCGTGGCACGACGCATGTCCAGCACGGTCTGCCTTATGGCGTCGATGGTGTGGTTCACGTCCGGCGACAGGAAACGCAACTTGCTGCCCTTCGGTCGGCGCGGTCCGTAGTAGGCCATCTGCACGAACAACCCGGCAATCTTGTTCTGCGCCAGGTGCCCAGCGATGAGTTGCGGCAACTTCTGGTTGCCCGCCAGAATGTCGAGCACGATCACGCAAGGGAACGGACCATTCCCCGCCGGGCGGTAATACTCGGCGTACACCGTGTTGTTCTCCGGCGTCGCGCTCTTCACCGGTGAGGGAAACGTCAGCTCGAAAACCTCTACGCCGCTCACGGGAAGCGTCTTGATCTTCCTCAGCTCGTAGTCAAAGTGATTCTTCTCCAGTCGATAGCGCGCCGGGATCTTCTTCTGATCCTCGTCTTGCGGAACGAAATTGACGATGCCCTTCTCCAGGGCTGACGGCGCATCACCACGCACAGTCCCTGCCAGCGGAATCACGCCGAGCATCACTGCAATCGTGCAACGCATCTCTATCTCCTAGAACAACCGAGTGAGCAGTACGTTGGCGGCAATCTTGGGCGTCCCACCCAGATTACAGAGTTTTCAAGTATTCGATGACGGCGCGGCGTTCGGCGTCGGTGAAATGGTCGCCGAAGGTGTGGCCGGCGTTGCCACGCCCAGGGAGCGTCGTGTCGTAGATCTTGCGGCTCTCGTAGGGCGACATCGAGGCGTCCGCCCCCTTGTCGAGCACGCGCACCTTCCAGCCGAGCTTGATCTGGTCATAGTCCTCTGCATCGGTCCGATACGAGCGCGTGAAGATCTTCGGGCGGTTCTTGGAGTTGAGCACGTCGTGGACGGTTGGCGCGGAACCATTGTGGAAATAGGGCGCCGTTGCCCAGACGCCGTCGAGCGGCGGTGCCTGGTAGCCGTCGCTGGTCATGGCCTTGAGAGGCTGGTTGCCACGCTTCTCCTCGCCGAACCAGCTCTTGTTGTAATGCTCGCCGAAGGCACGTGAGATGCCGTCGAAGCGCCGGCGGTCGGTGCCGATCACGTCGAGCGGCACAATCTTGTTGGGATAGGTCCACTTGTCGCCGTAGGTTCCATGGCACCTGGCGCAAGTGCTTTCGAACAGAGAGGTTCCGGCACTGGCCAGCTCGCGGTCGATCGGGAAAGGATACTTTGGCGCTTCCAGGCTGAGCAGGTACGCCTGGATGTCGGCGAAGGTCGCCTCCTCCTTGACGAATGTCTCCCGCAGGTTGAGCGGCGAAAGCATGAACTGCATGAGCGAGCGGACGGAGCGGGCGTCGCTGCCGCCGGTGTGGTACATGGTTTTTTTCTTCTTCAACAGCCACCAGGCGGGCACGTCCTCGCACATGTCGTCGCGCAGGCCCAGGTCAAGCCGGTTCAGGCGAATGCTGAGATCGGGCTGCCGGTACGACAGCAGAAAGACAGCCATGGCGCCGGCCTCCGATGTGCCGCGGACATTGCCGAAGACGAAAGGCGTCTTGCCTTTGCCGCCGCTGGCGCGGCCCATCTCTTCGTAGAAAGCCTGAATATCGAAAGTGGAGTTGCCCAGGCCAACGTAGCTCTTGCCGTTGATCGATCCGCCGTGGCAGATCATGCAATCCACGGTCATGCCCTTACCGAGGAATGTGGTCCCCTCGCGCACGCCCATCGGGAAGCGTCCGTTGTCGTACGGCGCGGGGTGTAAGCCGTAGCGATCCATGAAGGCGCGGGCGTAGTCCTTCGGTTTCTCCTTCAGGTCGCCCCAGTGCTTCCAGGCGTCGTCGTAGGCGTTTGGCCTCCAGGTGGCCGGGTTGTAGTCGCGTGTCAGGAGCGCGGTCTTGCCGCGCTCGACGGGGGACTGCGTGGTATCTGCCTGCGCTGTCGCACAATCCGCGCCGAGCAACAGCGCCAGCGTCATCAATCGGGTCCGTATCATCGTTGGCTGCCTCCCTGATCATTGTCCGTGTTCAGACGGTCGCAGGCATTCCGATTCGTCCGCCGGCAGTTCGGGCTTTGGATCTGACTCTGCTTACCGCCATGCCGACCGAAGACATTTCATGTCACGACAAGCTCGCTGCGAATCCCAGTTTTCCTGCCACGAGACGAACTTGATCCGCCGCAAGTGTCTGGCGGTTTTGCCGCATGAGTGCCATTGACTCGATTGTAATTTGCCGCCACGGAAAGGGGAAGTGCGAAGGGATTGGCCACAGCGCACAATCGCAAGCAAGGTTCAGCCTGCCCATCCCCTTTCGCCTTCAGGCGCGAGTTCGGACAAGCCGCCACCACAAGCCCGCCGCGACCGCCATGGCGATGCCGGACACTGCTCCTACCGCTAGTCCAAGCAAATAGACCAGGTTTAATGTTGCCTCGCGCACCGCCTCATTTGTCGGATTGTCCGGCGTTCCGATCCCCTGTGCCAATGTACCGAGCGTGGACGCGCGCTGAACGGCATCCACAGCGACACAACCGACGCCAACGGCCGCAGCAATGACGACCAACCACGTCAGCGACCGCGACATGGAAGATCTCCTCACGCTGGTCTGGTTCATTCGGCGTCCTTCAGACGATATACCCTGCTACGTGATTCTCCGAATCCGGCCCGATTCGCCCGAAATACTTATTCATGCCAAGTCGGCCCGCAGCACTGGCAAGAGCGACTCACCGCCCTCATAATAATTGTGGATATCAGACCGGACAAGCAATCTTGACTTGATACGAAAGCGGATCAGGGCTCGCCCGGCGAGGCGAAGCTGGTCAGCCTGGGGGGAGGGAAGAATGATGCTCACGAGAGTTAACGCTGCCTTCATGCCCTGCCTGTTGCTGCTGTACGCGGGAAGCGGACTTGCTGCCGCCGAGCCGATCGCGGCCGAGAAATTCGCCGCCATTCTTGCCGTCATCAAGCCGCACGACGGAGAGGGAAAGTGGGCGGATCTGCCCTGGCTATCCAGCCTCTGGGAAGCGCGGCGGCAAGCAGCCGTGGAAGGCAAGCCTATTGTCCTCTGGGAGATGGACGGGCATCCGCTCGGCTGCACCTGAAACAACGGCGTGGTGGGCCGTGAGCTCACCTTCGGCGACAAGCATATCCAGCGTTTTCTCAAGGACAACTTCATCCTCGTGGCCGCCGATGACTGGTACCAGCGCCGGCGTCGCGATGCCGAGGGGGAATTCTTTCGCAAGGTCGCAAATCAGGGCCCGCGCAAGGGGATCGGCGGCGCCACCCGGCAAGGCATCTATGTTCTCACCGCCTCCGGCATCTTGCTGGGCTACAAGAATAATCAAGACCCGGCCATCATGTACGATTACTTCCGCAAGGCCCACCAGGCGTGGCGGAGCTTGCCCGACTCCGAGCGCGAACCCAACGCCCTCAAGGTGGGCGACTCGGGCAAGCCGGACCGCGCCTATCACCGCGCGCCGCCCGACGGCGGATTGATCGTCAACGTCTACACGCGCATCCTCGACCGCGACGCCGACGGCACGTGCCGGGTGGGAACCTGCCGCTTCCCCGGCGGGCAGCGGGCTTCCCAGGATCACTTGTGGCTCACCAAGGAAGATTGGCAATCGCTGATTCCCGCCACGCCGCGCCAGGGTGAAACGTTGACGATCCCAGAGCGGCTGGCGTTGCGTATCGCTCGCTTTCACCTTGTGGACAACACGCGCGGCGAGCCTCCCTTTTGGTCACGCGGCCAGGTACGCTCCGGGGGCCTCAAGATCACCGTCACGAAAGTCGCCAAGGACGGCATTCGGCTGCGCGTCGATGGCGCTTTCCTGCTTGCAGACGGTCAGGACGCCGACCGCGCCAGGCGCGGCTACGATGCGCGCTTGCTCGGGCACATCCATTACGATCCGGCGAAGAAGGCCATCACTCGCTTTGACATGATTGCGCTCGGCGATCATTGGGGCGAAGGGCCGTTCACCGGCGGCGCCAGGCCCGGACGTTCGCCGCTGGGTGTAGCCTTCGAACTGGCCGCCGGCAACCGTCCCGCCGACCGCGTGCCGCCGCAAGCCGCTCGCGACTGGGGAGAATACCTGGCCGCCGAGCGCTGACAGGGCGCCTCAGACATGCGTGTCGCAAGCTCGCTCGGCGGTTTCGCGCACAGTATCGCGCGAAACCGCAAGCGAGTGGGGCGAAGGCATCGCACGGGTTCCATATAATGGCGCTAAGTTACCAAGCCGGCCCTACGTGAGTTGCCAAGATGGATGAGACGCAGTCGATGGATCTGAAGCCGAAGTACGGCCGTGTCGTGCTCAAGTTGAGCGGCGAGGGCTTCGGCCCCGCCGGCAAGAGCGGCATCAGCCTTGACGAGACCCTCAGCATCGCCCGGCAGGCGAAGCGCATCGTCGAGAGCGGCGTCGATCTCGCCATCGTCGTCGGCGGTGGCAACATCCTGCGCGGCCGGCAGTTCTCCGCCGGCGGACAGATCATCAAGGAAGCCACGGCCGACTACATGGGCATGCTCGGCACCGTCCTCAACGGTCTCGCCTTGCAGGACGCCCTGGAAACGCTCGATTGCCAGACGAGATTGATGACGGCCATTCGCATGGAGACCGTGGCCGAGCCTTATATCCGCCGCCGCGCCATCCGCCACCTGGAGAAGAAGCGCATCGTCATCCTCGCGGGCGGCACCGGCAACCCGTTCGTCACCACCGATACGGCGGCGGCGCTGCGGGCCCGCGAACTCGGTGCCAACATCCTGCTGAAGGCCACGCGCGTGGACGGCGTCTTCAGCGAGGACCCCGAGGTCAATCCGCATGCCGTCCGCTATGAGAAACTGACACACGCCCAGGTGATTCGCGATAATCTGCGCGTCATGGACACGGCAGCCGTCGATCTTTGCAAGTCGGCCAAGCTGCCGATCCTGGTGTTCAACTTCCAGCGACCAGGCAACATCGAGCGGGCCATCGCCGGCCATCCCATTGGCACTTATGTTGGAGATAGTTAACGCAGACGGAGAGGAAGATCAACCACAAAGGCCACGAAGAGCACAAAGATGCCCCCAGCAACGCCATGATTCTTCGTGTTCTTTGTGACCTTTGTGGTTCATGGAGACATAACCGCCATGAGCAGCGACGAAATCCTGTTTGACGCCGAGGAACGCATGGAGAAAGCTCTCGGCGTCCTCAAGGACGAATTTCGCGGCCTGCGCACCGGCCGCGCCACACCGGCCCTCGTGGATCACATCCGCGTGGAATACTACGGCTCGCCCACGCCGCTCAAGCAGATGGCCCAGATCAATACCCCTGACCCGCAGCAGATCATCATTCGCCCCTTCGACCAGAGCGCCCTGAAGGAAATCGAAAAGGCCATCCGCTCCAGCGACCTGGGCATGTCCCCCAACAACGACGGCAAGATGATCCGCCTCACCGTGCCGTCCATGAGCGGCGAGCAGCGCAAGAAGATGACCGGCGTCATCAAGAAGTCCGGCGAGGAGGCCAAGGTCGCCTGCCGCAACATCCGCCGCGACGCCAACAAGCACTTCGACCAGGCCGAGAAGGACAAGGAACTGACCGAGGACGAGCGCGACAAGGGCAAGGAGAACGTCCAGGAGTTGCTCAAGTCCTTCGAGGAAAAGATCACCGACATGGTGGACAAGAAGACGAAGGAAGTGATGGAGCAGTGATGGAGCAGTGATGGAGCAGTAGCAGATGCCAGGAAGCCGGGCCTTGCGATCAATCGTGCTGAACAAGGCCGCGGCTAAGGCTGGCGAGTTGCCTCTCATCTGCATGCGTTGTGGAGCGCCGGCGCCGAGCACGTTTCCAACCGTGCTTGAACCTTGGAGTCGTGGGCTGCCGCTGTCGCTGCCGTTTTGCCTTCGCCACAAGAATCACGTGAAGCGACACATCCGGCGTGCCGCGCTCGGTCTCGGGCTTGCCGTGCTGTTCTCGCTGCTTGCGCTCTGGCGGACGCAATACTTTTTCGCCGCCGTGGAGGCCAACCCGCCAGACCCGGCTGCGATACGATTCGAGCTTGACTGCATTGTTGCCAGTCTTGTGGCATTCTTGGTAACACTCATAATCGCCGTCGTGGTGTGGCGCACGGGCATCCGTTTGGAACAGGTCGACTCGGCTACGGTCAAGATATTTGGTGTGTGCGATGCATTTGTCATGGCAATGACGGTGCATCTGGCCCATCGGGTCTCTCAGCCGATGAACGCGGACCTGGCGTCGGCAATCACGACGACTCCAGGCATCCTCTCCGGGCCTGACGCGCCAGCCACGCCGATTCGCGAATTAGGATCCGCGCCAAATTAAGTTGTCAGTTTCCGTGCTTCCGGCGGGGATGGATTTCGTAGTTCCAGTCACCGTGAAAACGATGTCGTTTCAGGTTGATTGTGGCCATTTCTTTGGCGCTGATCTTTC
>VGYC01000139.1 GCA_016873095.1 Planctomycetota bacterium
CAAGTGCCGAATCAGCGCCAGCACCGCTGCGGGTGTCGCGGCGAGATCAGCTTCAGAAACAACCGGAGAAGCATCCATGCCAGCTGCAAGGATACCCCATTCCGAGTAGAAAACGCTAGACTGACCTGTGAACGGTTACGGAACATGCTCATTAATATCAGGGATGCGTAATCGCTCAAATGCCCAGATGGCCTGATTGGTTGCTCGGGTGGTTAGCGGCCAGTAGCAATGCGTTGAATGTGGAATGCCCGCTTCCTCCACGGTGTGACCAAAAAAGATCCCCGCAATTCCGCGCAGAGTCTTCGGAATTGTTTTCAGCCGTGCAGTTTCTGCGGCTTCCTGCTTTACTTCTGCTTCTAGTCGAAAACTGTTCCACGGCGGTTTCGCCAGCAATTGAAGTAGGCACAACTGCTCGGATTCCAGAGTAAACGGCTCATTGTCCTTCTGTTCCCGCTTCGTTCTCCACTTCTCCCCCTCCAGCCACTTGAACTCCTTCGGCGGCCCTGTCTCGCCGATCAGGACAATCGGCGGGTCCAGCTTCACTTCTGGTTCCTTCGTCTCAGTCCGTTCGGGCTCGAGGAAGAAGACGAATATCATCGCCGCGACGACGCCCAGGCAGGCAACGAGCGCCAGCCAGATCGGCACGCGTCGTCGTCGCCGTGGCCGGTTGACCGGCGACTCGCCTTGCAGATAGCGCTGCAGGTCGGCCGCCAGCGCCTCGGCAGATGCGTAGCGATTGGCCGGCGACTTTTGCAAGCAGGCCAGGACGATGCTCTCCAGGGCCGGATCCATGTCGCCGCTCAGGGAGGACGGCCTTGTCGGCTCATCGTCCATGACGCGACGTTTGACCTCGTCGCCGTCGCTGCCGCTGAAGGGCTTGTGGCCGGTGACCAGTTCATAGAGGATGACGCCCAGGGCCCAGACATCGCTGGCCGGGCCGATATCCCGCGCACGGCCGGCGGCCTGCTCGGGGGCCATGTAGGCCGCGGTGCCCAGCACGGTGCCGCTGCGTGTCAGCTCGATGTCACTGTCCATGAACTTGGCCAGCCCGAAGTCGCTGACCTTGGGTACGCCGTGCCTGTCCAGCAAGATATTGCTCGGCTTCAGGTCGCGATGGACGATATTCTGCTCGTGGGCATAGGCCACGGCGCGGGCGATCTTCTCGACCAGTGCGACTGCGGCGCGCGGCGCCCGGAAGCGTTCGCATTGCTTGCTGAGCGGGCCGCCCGCCATGAACTCCATGGTGTAAAATGGCTGGCCGCGGCCGACAGCAAAGATCTGCACGATGTTGGGATGTTGGAGGCGAGCGGTCGCCCGCATCTCGCGCTCGAAGCGCTCGAGGGCGGTCGGATGATCGATGGCGTCGCCGAGCAACGTCTTCAATGCCACCTTGCGGTCCACACTGAGTTGCCTGGCCCGATAGACGACGCCCATGCCGCCGCGGGCGATCTCGCCGAGAATCTCGTAATCATCGAATGCGGGCAACGGCGCTGACGAAAAGCACGAAGGGGAGGCGGCGCCCGCATACGGCACGGTCGACGGCAACGGACCGTCCAACAACGGACCATCCGGCAACGGACCGTCTTGCAACTGACTGTCCGGAGGCTGCAGCGAGCGGGACGGCGTCGGTGAGTTGTCGGCCGAGCGCTGTGCCATGATCGAATGTCCGCGATGACATCTGGGACCATCGGACCAGGGTCATTATGCAGCCTGGCAAGCGGCAACGCAACGGGACTCAAGAAGTGATTCAAGGAATGACAGGGCCTCCCCGGAAGAAGTTCCGGGGAGGCCCTGCACTTCTGCGACGATGACAACGCTACGACTTGTGGGCCTTGTGGCAGGCGCTGCA
This sequence comes from Planctomycetota bacterium, assembly GCA_016873095.1. GTDB lineage: Bacteria > Planctomycetota > Planctomycetia > Gemmatales > Gemmataceae > VGYC01. Next base: position 1,850 of record VGYC01000139.1, read on the forward strand.
GGCCTCAGTCATCTTCTTGAAGGCGCCGCGGGCGGCGTCGAGGTCCTTGGCGGCGACGGCCTCGGCAACCTTGGCGCTGCAGCCGCGCAGCGTCTTGGCGGCGTTGGCCCAGTCCTTGTCCGGGCAGCGGCCATCGTCCATGAGGATGTAGCTCAGCTCATTGAGCAGCGCGGCGTTTCGCGCAGCCGTGGTCCAGCCCTTGTCGTCCGCGGGACCATCCTTGAGCAACTTGCCCAGCGATCCGCAATTGGGAAAGCAGATGCCTGACATCAGGTGCTTGGTGGTCGCCGGCCGAGTCTTGCCCTTGGTCTTCTGCCCCTCGGCGGTCTGGCTCAAGACCAGCGCCGCAATGGCAAGCGCGGCAACGCCGACCGCGCTCCGCCCGATCAGAACCTTCCAGCTTCGCATGTCAAACCTCCAGTAACGTGGTGAATGGAACCGCTCCCGTTTGCAGCGCGTGCAAAGTCATTGAGATCGCTGTAGAGCAATTTCGGCAGGGCAGGACAATCGTGACCGTCAGCGGGGGTCGAGTATTTGACGTAAGACTTGCTACCTGCTTCGTCAATGCGGAATTCTGTCAATTGCAGAATTATCGATGCAGGATCGACGCGAGCCCAGCAGGTTACAGTGCGGAGTTGGGCTAGTGACGGGCGGACGACGATGGCATCAGTCGTCCGACAGCCGTCCCGTGTAGGCGTAATCGATGGCCAGCGCGGTGGCCATGGCGGTCACGTCCATCACCTTGACGGCGTGGTGACGCTTGACGAACAGCAGATCGAGGGCCTCGGCGCGGTCTTCGAGCTTGGTGAGCAGCGTGCTCACTTCTTGCTTTTCGAGGGCGGACCAGCGCGACACGCGCGACAGCAGCTTGTTGTGATGCTTGCGAAATAGCGCCGCGGCCCGCTGCAGGAAGCGTCCCCGGACAGGCGGGAAGACTTCCTTCAGCTTGTCGTCCACATAGCCCTGGGCATCGGCGCGGTAGCGTTCGGCACGCTGGCCGTAGTGCTCGGCAAGCAGCAGGTCCATCTCCTCCATCGGCGTGCACAGGGGACCGCCGGTGACGCGCGGTTCCACCCCTTTCAGCGAACGCATCAGCCGGTCGACGTACTTCAGCTTGTCGAGGGCGGGCCAGTTGCGGTAGCGCTGCCGCCAGTTCGATCCAGGCGTCAGCCAGACGGCGAACGTCTCGGCAAAGTCCTCGTCAGGATGCTTCTGGGCGTAGGTCCGGCCATACTGGTGGTGGACCAGATGGCGGACGAACTGCCGGCTGAACGGGTTGGGCCGGAAGTGGTCCCGGTACGGCTTCGAGAACGGCCCGAAAACTTCCAGCCATTCCGGGCGCTTGTAAAGCCGGTAGGCGTAATTGATGGCGTGGCCGGCCTCGTGTCGCAGCAGCGACATGATGACCGGATTGTCCTCCACCTCGCCCGTCTGCTCTTCTTCGATGCGTGTCAGGCGGCGGTCAAGCAGGTAAAAGGGAATGCCGATGATGGGGACCTCGTCCGGGCACCCCCAGGCATCGGTGGCATACACATCTGGACGGAACTTCAGGCCCTTCTGCCGCAGTTCGCGGTAGAGGCGATGGACCAGCGGATCGACCGGCGAACCTTCGATTTCCAGGCCGAGATGGCAAATCGGCGTGTTCAAGAGTTCGAAGCGGATGGTTTCCCAGCCGTTGACCAGTCGCTGCGCCCGCGCTGCGGACATGACATCACCTGTTCAAATGTACAATCGAATTCCGTCCGAACCTCGCCCGATGGCCGTAAAATCCTGCTGGCGGTTATGTTGGGTACAAGAGCGACCCATCCGCGGTTGATGCGGTCTTCGGCGTGCTTGCGTGACCTTCCGGGATGGGCTCCTGACGATTCGGTCCAACTGATGCTCTATTCTAGCAGAAGTCGCAGGACAAATACGAACCCCGGACAAAGAATATTCCCAACTGACGCCGGGACATGAATTTGGGGCAGTGAAAAAAATTTGCCGGACATGGCGCGGCCAAGCCCCAGGCGCAAAGCCGCAATTATGAAAGGAATGTATAGTATCAATACGTACACTCAAGGCCGCAGCCCGGACCAGCCCTAAAGATACTCGGTCCGCACCGGCTGGAAGATGTCCAGCGCCTGCACCGGCTCGTCGAGGGCGATGACCTTGTGGCGTACGTTGCCGGGGATGAGATACATGTCGCCCGCCCGAAGCGTTTTCTGCTCGCCGCCGATGATGAAGATCGCCTTGCCCGACAGAATCATGCCCGCCTGCTCGTGCGGATGCTCATGCTCTTCGACAACGGCGTGCGGCAGCATGTCCACCAGCGACAGCATCAGCTTGTCACCGGCGCAGGCCGCAATGTTGACGCCCGGGAAGATCGTGTGCCGGGCACGCTCGCCGGTTTCAGGGAAGTAACGGCTCATCGTTGTCGCGGTGCTTCAATCCTGCGGGAAGGTTACTTGCCACCGGCCATCCCTGTACCGAGCTGGTAGTGTACTTCCGCGGGAGCGCGGATGACCAGGGCGCGAGCGGCAGGCACGAAATTGATGCTGCCTCCCTGTTGCCAGATGGTCGGGTCCGTCGATTGCTGGATCAGATTGATGAGCGTCTGCACGTTTTGCAGCGCCATCAGGTCATTGAAAATGCCGAAGTTCTGGATCGGAAAGACAAGATCGGCCACCGGATAGGAGCGGACAACCATCATGTCGCGAGCCTTCTGAGGTGTGACCACCTGGATGGAACCCTCGCGGATGATGTAGGTGAGGCCGCGGTCGGCGAGGACCTTGCGCAGCAGCGTCCGCACCTGGATCTTCTTGTGCTTGAACGTGACCGGATCCTCCGACTCGACCATGGCCTCACGCATCGAGGGATCGTCGATCAGAATGGTCTGGCCCGTTTTTTCCGAGATGTAGTTGATGACCTCGTTGAAGGGCGTGCGCTCGAAGTTGGCGGACATCGTCGAGTTGAGGGCCTTGAGAAGCGTTTGTTCCTTGGCCGTCAGCTTCTGCTGGCGGGCCTGCGTGGCGCGGAGGAAGCGTTCGGTGATGCGCTGCTCGGTGACCCGGGCGGCAGAGTCGTCGATGTCGCGCAACACGTCCGCGGTGCCGCGCGTCTTGTTGCCCTTGATGCGGTCGATGGTGCCGAGACGTTCCTTGGCGTTCTTCAGGTAATCCTTGGCCACGGAAGATGGTCCATCGCCAGGGATCGGCCGTTCGCCGGCCGGACGGGGCCGCTCCCCTTCGCGCTCACGCTGCCGCCTGGCCTCGCGCTCGGCAGCCAGCTCTTCATCGGCTTCGCGTGCGCGGGACGCCTGAATGACAGCCCGAAGGCGGATGCGAACCTGCTCGATGAGCTGCAGTCGCTGCCGCTCGGACAGGACCAGGTCATCCTCGAGCTTGCCGAGGACGCGGCGAAGCGTGTCGCGGGCCCTGGCCGGATTGCTGCGTTCCAGGACCCGTGACTGCGCGATGGCGTCTTTCACGTCGCCGATGAGCTTCTGCGCCTGCAGCTCATTCTGCTTGCGGAAATTCTCCAGCTCGTCCGCCGTGGCCTGGCCGGGCACAAAGACACTCAGCCCGAGAATCAACAGGATTTGAATCCGGATTGCGGACATGGCAGAACACCTCGCGCAAGATTGGCTTCCCCATTACGTACACTACCCCGGTTGCACGAGGATTGCCAGTGGAAAATCGCGGCAGCGCGACTTTTCACGAATCCCGTCCCGATCAGTCGCGTGGGTGGTTCGGCTCGTGGCGAGATTGGCGAGATTGCTGATTGTGCTGACCTGACCCGCCGACAACGGCGGGCCTATTTCATCAGGTCGCTTCATCGGAATTCTTGCGAATTCCGCTACGGACTGCGCGTGAGCTGACCTAGAGATCGGGCATTTCGCCGTGCAGCGCATCATGAAGCATGAGGCGGGCGGATTGCCAGCGCCGCTTGACGGTGCGTTCGGTCACTTGCAAGATTTCGGCCGCTTCGGCCTGGGTGAGTCCCTGATACCAGAGCAGGTCGAAGGCTTGCCGCTCTTCCTCGGGCAACTCCTCGACCTTCTGGTGAAACTCCTGCCACAGGGCGATGCGGCCGGGTTCGTATGTGTCATCGCTTTTCTCGTAAGGGGGGCGGGAGGCATCGTCGGCGTCGCCGCCGGGATTTGTGGAGTGCTTGGCCCCCTGCCCGCGCGGGCCGTAGTAGTGCTTCACCAGGTCGAGCAGTTCCCGGCGAATGTTGAGTGCTGCCAGGCGGAAGAAATCCTGCACCGTCTTCGGCTTGATGTCCGCCAGCGACCGATACAACCGCATGACGGCGTTCTGAAAGACGTCGTCGGTCTGCTCCCAGCGTTGCACGCGCGGGTAGCTCTTGAGCATGTTGTGTGTCAGTCGCTCCATGCGGGCGCACGCCGACTTGATCAGTTCGTCTCGGGCAGACTCGTCGCCGGCCTGGAGGCGGTCGATCCACCGCTGGATCTGGACAGTTTGTCCGGAAAGGCCCATGCAGAGATGATAATCGACCGGGGCGGCCCGGTCCAATACGCGGCGGGTTTTTACCTGCGTCGAGACCGGCGGACCTCACGCCTGGGCCGGCGCTTTCGCCTTGTCGTTGAGATGTCGGGCAAACTGAGATTTCACCCGGGCGGCGAGATTTGGATGGACGATGCGCCGGGCGGCGGCCTTGTCCAGCTTTTTGGCCAGCACGTTGAACTCAACCTTGACCTTGTCGATGGGGCCGGAACCAAGTAGCTCCGTGAGCTTCTTCATCTGCGTCTTGATTGCTTTCTTGGCGGCCCGATTAACGAGGCGGCGCTTCTCGTTCTGCCGCATCCGTTTCTTGGCGCTGCTGGTGTGAGGCATCGCTCGTCCTTCAAGAGTCTCTGGATCGTGAGTGACAAAAGGGGATTCTACAAGACAGTAAGGCAACCGGCAACACAGATGGCAGGTGCGCGGCTCACGGGCTTGCTCTTATAACTCTTATAATCGGAAGCATGAACGCGGCCACACTGAATAACCGCGGCGAGATGCTGCGACGCGACGGCAAGCTGGCCGACGCCGAAGCCTGCTTCGACGAAGCCCTGCGCCTCGACCCGAACTACGCCCCGGCGTTCAACAATCGCGCACTCCTGCGTCTGGCCCAGGAGCGATTCAGCGATGCCGAGACCGACCTGCGTGCCGCGCTGCGCTTGCGGCCGGACTATGCCAAGGCCCACCGCAATCTGGGGCTGGCGCTGTTGCACTTGCAGCGGCCCGACGATGCCGAGGCCTGCCTGCAGGTCGCCTTGCGCTTGCAACCGGATTATGCAGAGGCGTTTGCCGCACTGGGTGCCGTGCGCCTGGAACAGCAGCGCCCGCAGGAAGCAGTGGTCTGCGCCCAGGAGGCGCTGCGCCGCAGGCAGCCATACCCCCATGCCCTGCTCCTGCTGGCCAGGGCGCTGGTTGCTTCGGGACATCTCTCCCAGGCGGAGCACCATTTTCAGGAAGCACTGCGACTGGGGCCGGTCACGGCGGACCTGCACGTGCGGCTCGGACTTGTGCAGATGCAACTGCGCCGGCCGACTCTGGCCGGACAGTCATTCGCGGCGGCATTGCAGCTGGCGCCGGAGCAACCCGAGGCCCTCGTCCAGCTATATCTCAGCCGTGCCGAGGCCTGTGACTGGAGTGATTATCAAGGCCTGCGGCAGCGGGCGTTGCAGGCCGTGACCAGAAGCCTGGTAGACGACCTGCCCTGTCCGCTACCTGTCACGTCGCTGGCGCGGCTGCCACTTTCGCCGGCGGAGCAACTTGCGATTGCCCGCCGGCACGCGCAGCGAATCCAGGCATGGGCAGTTCGCCAGCCGCCGTTGCCGGGAGTTGCCGAGGACCGAAACGCGCGTCCGCGCATCGGCTATCTGTCCGCCGATTTCCGCGATCATGCGACCGGCCACCTCATCGCCGGGCTTTTCGAGAAGCATGATCGTTCGCGCTGGGAGGTCTTCGCCTATTCGCTTGGTCCCGAGGACGGCAGCGTGCATCGCCGGCGCATCGTCGCGGGCGTCGAGCATTTCGTGGACCTCTTCAAGGCCGCCAATCGAGCCATCGCCGAGCGCATCCGCGCCGACGGCATCAATATCCTGGTGGACTTGATGGGCTTCGCCGGCAACGGCCGGCCCGAAGTGCTGGCGCTCCGGCCGGCGCCGGTCCAGGTCAACTGGCTCGGCTTCCCGGCCACGATGGGCGCCGACTTCATCGACTATCTCGTCGCGGACAAGATCATTGTCCCTCCCTCGGAAACCGAGCACTATCAAGAAACGCTCGTGTATCTGCCGCACTGCTATCAGATCAACGATGATCGACAACCGATCGCGGAGCCTATTCCGAACCGGCAAGAATGCGGCCTGCCTGCCGACGGCTTCGTCTTCTGCTGTTTCAACGGCACGTGGAAGATCGACCCGGACGTGTTCGCCCTGTGGATGCGCTTGCTGACGGCGCTTCCGGGAAGCGTGCTCTGGCTGCTTGACGACGTTCCGGAAACCCGTGACAATCTGCGGCGTGAGGCCGATTGCCGTGGGATCGACCCGGCACGGCTGGCGTTTGCGCCGTTGATGCCCAAGGCGGATCACCTGGCCCGGTTGCGGCACGCGGACCTCTTCCTCGACACGCCGCTGTGCAACGCCCACACCACGGCCAGCGACGCCCTGTGGACCGGCGTGCCGGTCCTGACATGCGCCGGCTCCACGCTGGCGACGCGTGTGGCCGCCAGCCTGCTGATGGCCGTCGGCTTGCCGGAGCTGATCGCCAACGACCTCGAATCATATGAAAGAATCGCCCTGGAACTGGCGCGATCGTCCGACGCACTGGCCAGCCTGAAGCAGCGACTGTCTCGCAACCGTGAAACGCAACCGCTGTTCGACACCTCGCGTTTCGTCCGTGGCCTGGAGAACGCCTATCAGCGGATCTGGCTGGCAGTTCAGCGTGGTGAGCGTAACGTGAACATCGAAGTCACCGAAGCAATCGATGGAGAAACCTGACATGTCGAAACTCAGCGGCAAGATCGCGCTCGTCACCGGCGGCAATCGCGGCATCGGCAAGGGCATCGCCCGCGGGCTGGCCGGCGAGGGAGCCAGGCTTGCCATCACCGCCCGCGGCGACAACGAACTGCGCCAGGCCAGCGCGGAACTTGCCCGGCAGGGCGCCGAAGTGCTGGCCATTCCTGCGGACATGACCGACGAGCGCCAGGTGGAGCATGTCTTCGCCGAGACCATGGCCCGCTTCGGCCGGCTGGACATCCTCGTGAACAATGCCGGTGCCTTCGACGGCGGGCCCATCGATGAACTCGCAACGGCGGCATGGGACCATGTGATCGCCGTCAACCTGCGTGCTCCGTTCCTGTGCACACGCGCGGCCATGCGCATCATGAAAAAGCAAGGCGGCGGCCGCATCATCAACATCGGCTCGATCTCGGCCCAGCGCGTCCGACCGGGCTCCGCTCCCTACAGTGCCAGCAAACACGGGCTCTGGGGGCTGACCCAGGTGACCGCGCTCGAGGGCCGTGACCACAACATTACCTGTGGCTGCCTGCATCCCGGCAATATCCTCGTCGAACGCCGGCAAGAAACCGGCAAGGTCGAGGATCAGGAACCGATGATGACCATCGACGAGATCGCCCAGGTGGCGGTGCTGATGGCCACTCTGCCGCCGCATGTGAACATGCTGGAATCGATCGTACTGCCGGCGGGACAGCTTTATGTGGGCAGAGGGTAGCCTGTCCGGCGAAGAGGGGCATCCCGCTACGACTCGCCGCTCTCCTGCTTCAGCAACTCGTTGTCGTAAGCCTCTTCGAGCTGTCGCACGGTCTTGGCCATGTCCTTGTCTTTGCCGACGACCTTGGAGACTTTCAATTCCCACTCGGTGCTCTCGGCACGGAGGGTTTGCAGATCGAGCGGCAGTTGCAGGATCTTGGCGAGGCGACGGGTGACGGCCTCGATGCTCATGGGGTTGCGGCCTTGCAGGTAGCCGGGGATCTCCGCCACCAGCGACGTCATTTCCAGGCTGGCGGCCGGCGCCCGCGTCAGCAGATAGCTGGTGAACGAGCCGGGGCCCTCGTAGCCGGTGCGACGCAGACCGTAGCGTTCCATCTCCGGCAACAGCGACGCGTCGGAGCAGGTGACATACAGCCGCGGCTCGCGCGTGTGCGGCACGGCGCCGCCGAAGGAGCCGACGAAGACGATGCGGCCAATACCAACGCGATGCGAGAAGTCGATGATGGCGTTGCCGAAGCCGCGCCAGTTGAGGTTGGGCTCCTTGCCCAGGAAGAACAGCAGCTTAGCCGGCTCGTGATAGTAGAAAGTGTTCGACGGCATATCCAGTGCCGCGACCAGCCCATCCTCGATCTTGATGTGCGGGCGGAACAGGGCCGCCAGCTCCATCGAGCCGGGAAAGTTGTAGAGGAAGAACGGCTCGGCATCGATGTCGGCGACCGGCCGGGCGCCGAGCAGATCGACCAGCCGTTGCACCGTCCCGGTGGAAACGTCGCCGCCGTCCATCCAGCCGGTCAAGGCCATGACCAAAATGCCGCGTTGCAGGGTCGGACATTCACGGATTCGCAACACGTCGCGCGCGGATTCCTCCATGGCAGCAATCGTACCGCGAAGGCCGATGAAAGCAAGGGGGCTCCTGGACAAGGCTGCCACGCCTTGCCCGGCGACGAGCCATGACAATGGCCTGTTTACCTTTTGCACTCACAGGATACGATCAAAGACAGCAAGCGCCGAATGCGAATTGCAAGCGACCTGAGTTTCAATTGAGTGACATGCCATGGAACCGCTCCCCCTGATGACTGTCCAGCAACACATCCTCGAGGAGCAGCGACGGCATCATCCGGATGCTTCCGGCGAGTTCTCGTGGCTCCTGTCCGGCATCACGCTGGCCAGCAAGATCATCGCCGACCAGGTGCGCCGCGCCGGGCTCGTGGATGTCCTCGGCTCGGTCGGTCAGGTCAACGTCCAGGGCGAGACGCAGCAGAAGCTCGACGTGCTCGCCAACCAGGCGCTGCGGCTTTGCCTGGGCCGGCGCGGCAATGTCGGCATCATGGCCTCCGAGGAAAACGCCGAGCCCATCGTCGTGCCGCGCGACCGCCAGCACGGCAAGTATGTTGTCATCTTCGATCCGCTCGACGGATCCAGCAACATCGATGTCAACGTCAGCGTCGGCACGATCTTCTCGATCCTGCGCCGCGCCCCGGACCCGGAGGGGAAGCGCGATCCGCTGGTGGATGTATTGCAGGCGGGGGTGAAGCAGGTTGCGGCCGGCTACGTGGTGTATGGCTCGTCGACGATGCTGGTGTACACGGCCGGCAACGGCGTCGCCAGCTTCACGCTCGACCCGGCCATCGGCGCCTTCATCATCAGCAACCCGCGCATGACCATGCCGGCCAAGGGCAACATCTATTCGGTCAACGCGGCGAACTCTGACAGCTTTCCGGAGCCATATCAGCAGTTTCTGGCGAAGCTGCGCTCCGGCGAGGCGGGGCGGACCTATTCGTCGCGCTACATTGGCTCGCTGGTGGCCGACTTCCACCGCACGCTCATCAAGGGGGGCATCTTCCTCTATCCGCCGACGCGGCATTACCCGCAAGGCAAGTTGCGTCTGCTGTACGAGGCCAATCCCATAGCGTTCCTGGCCGAGCAAGCCGGCGGCATCGCCAGCGACGGCCGCGGCCGAATCATGGAAATCCCGCCCACCAGCCTGCACCAGCGCTGTCCGCTGCTGGTCGGCAGCCGGACGGAGATGAAGCTGCTCATGGAAATGCTGGCCAGCGCGTGACTGGCGGCGGCGTCTCCAGGCCTCCAGGTCGCGCGTGGCCCCTCTCGCTTGCAACGGCGCGGCATGAAGGATAGAATTATGCGGACAACCAGGGAAACACCATTCGGCCGACGCCGATTTCTAACAAACCGAAGCCAAGGAGAAACGTCCAATGAGCTACGCAATGGAGCACCCCATCGCCATCCGCGCCGGCGAGAGCGCCCGGGCGGCTTTCATCCGCCGCACCTACGGGCACCTGGCAGGAGCGGTGCTGGCGTTTGTGGCGCTGGAAGTCGCGATCTTCAACCTCCTCCCAGACGAAGTGCTACGCGGCATGTTGCGGATGATGGTCGGCACGCCGTGGTCGTGGCTGATCGTCCTGGTCGCGTTCATGGCCGTCGGCTGGCTAGCCAACGCCTGGGCGCAGTCCGACACAAGCGTGGGCATGCAGTATCTCGGGCTCTCGCTTTATGTGATTGCCGAGGCGATCATCTTCGTGCCATTGCTCTACATCGCGCAGTACGGACTCCAGAATGCCACGCACACTGAGACTCCCGTCATTCGGATTGCCGGCATCCTGACACTCTGCTTGTTCGGCGCCTTGACGACCATCGTCTTCACGACGCGCAAGGACTTCTCGTTCCTGGGGCCGATCCTGTGCATCGTCAGCTTCCTGGCTCTGGGCGTGATCCTGGTCATGGCGCTCATCCCCGGCGCGTCCATGGGCAATCTCGGTCTGTGGTTCTCGTTCGCCATGGTGGCGATGGCGGGCGGGTACATCCTGTACTACACCTCGAACGTGCTGCATCACTATCGTACCGATCAGCACGTGGCGGCAGCCCTGGCGCTGTTCGCGGCCGTGGCGTTGCTGTTCTGGTACATCCTGCAAATCGTCATGTCGCTCAGCCGGGATCGTTAATTCCTCGGCGAGCCGGGAGCGGTGGCGACCGGAGGAACATCATTTCTCCGGTCGCTCACGCTCCCGGCTCGCCAGATGTTGTTTGCATTCCCTCCCGACTGCAATAGAATCGATTGTTAGCCAGGATCTCCTCTCCACCTGGCTCCCACCCATGCTTCGTGTCCATCCCCCCCGATGGGCCAGTTATGTCAAGAATCGCGATCATCGTCTTGCTCGCCGTGCCGTCGCTGGCCCATGCGCAGGCCGAGCCGGTCTCGTTCCTCAACGAGGTCGTGCCGCTGCTCACGCGACTGGGCTGCAACCAGGGCGCCTGTCACGGCAAGCTCGCGGGGCAGAACGGCTTTCGGCTGTCGCTGCGCGGCTACGCGCCGGAGTGGGACCACGACTGGCTGACCCGCGAGTATACCGGTCGGCGCATCAACAATGCCGTGCCGGAGGCCAGCTTGCTGCTCCGCAAGCCTCTGGGCGAGGCGCCGCACGAAGGCGGCAAGTTGCTTGCCATTGGCAGCCGCGAGCATCGCACCTTGCTCGAGTGGATTCGCCAGGGGACGCCGGGACCGAAGAAAGGCGAGGCCGAGGTGCGCGAGTTACGGCTTTCGCCGGGCAGCCGGGTCCTGGGCATCGGCCAGGAACAGCAGCTGCAAGTCACGGCCCGCTTCAGCGATGGACACGAGCGCGATGTCACCTGGCTGTGTCAGTTCTTCTCCAATGACAGCAATGCCGCCGCCGTCACGCCTGCCGGACTGGTCAAGATGGTTCGCCCCGGCGAGACGGCCATCCGCGCCAGCTTCCTCGGGCAGGTCGCGGTCGTCGTCCTGACGGCGCCCTACGATCAGCAGGTAAAGGCGGAATGGTACGCCGGCCGGAACAACGTCATCGACGATCACGTATTCAAGAAGCTGCACGACCTGCGCATTCCGCCCTCGGAGGCGTGCGACGACGCCACCTTCATCCGCCGGGTGTATCTCGACACCATAGGCGTGCTGCCCACGCCGGCGGAGATTCGAGCCTTCGTCGCCGACAGGGCCGCAGACAAGCGTGGCCGCCTGGTTGATCGGCTGCTTGATCGTCCGGAGTTTGTCGATTTCTGGGCGCTGCAGCTGGGAGATCTTCTGCAAAACCGCAAGGAAAGCGACCACGACGTCCGCGGCACGAAAGGCGTCCGCGACCTGCACGAATGGCTGCGCCGGCAGGTCAAGGACAATCGCCCCTGGGACCAGACGGCCCGCGACCTACTCACCGTGCAGGGAGCGACGACCGAGCAACCGGGCGTCGGCTACTTCGTGGTCACCGTCGGCGAGCAGCGCGATGCCCACCAGTCCGAAGTTGTCGCCTCCGTGGCGCAGACGTTTCTGGGCACGCGCATCGGCTGCGCCAGATGCCACAACCATCCTTCCGAGAAATACACGCAGGACGACTACTACCACTTTGCCGGCTTCTTCTCGCGCATCCGCATGGAGCGCAAGGACCCGAAGCAAGGAGCAACCGTGCTCGCGGTCTCGGCCAGCGATCCAAACCAGAACAAGAACCCCGTGGGAGTCCTCCAGCCGCGCACGCACAAGTTTCTGAAGCCCCAGCCGCTCGACCGCTCCCAGCCGGACATCAAGCCCGGCGATGATCCACGCCGACAACTGGTTCGGTGGATGACGGAGCCGGGTAATCCCCATTTCGCCGGCGCCATGGTCAATCGCCTGTGGGCGCACTTTTTCAACGTCGGCCTGGTCGAGCCGGTGGACGACATCCGGGCCAGCAATCCGCCGTCGAACCCCGAGCTGTGGAAGGCACTGGTCGCCGAGTTCGTGAAGAGCCAGTTCGACCGCAAGCACATGATCCGGCTCATGGTGAACTCGCGAGCCTATCAGCTCGCCTCCGAGACGAAGCCGGGCAACGACAAGGAACGTCGTTTTTACTCGCACTACTATGCCCGCCGCCTGCCGGCTGAGGTGTTTCTCGACGCCGTCTCGCAGGCGACCGGCGTGCCGGAACGCTTCGATGGCTATCCCGTCGGCATCCGGGCCGTGCAGGTGCCGGACCCGACGGTGAAGTCGCACTTCCTCAGCATCTTCGGCCGCTCGGAGCGTATCACGCCCTGCGCCTGCGAGCGCAACAACGACGTGACGTTGCCGCAGCTCTTGCATCTGCAGGGCGGCTCGACGTTGCCGGACAAGATCCGTTCCGGCGACGGCCGGCTGGCGGCATTGATGAACAAGAAGCTGAGCGATCGCGAGCTGGCGGAAGAACTGTCGCTGGCAACCTTTTCGCGTTTGCCGCGCCCGCAAGAGCTGGCCGCGCTTGATGAGATTCTCGCGCAGAATGCCGGCGGCAACCGCGACGAAGTTTACCTCGACTACTTCTGGGCGCTCTTGAATGCCCGCGAGTTCGCCTTCAATCATTAGGTTCCCTCTCCCTCCGGGAGAGGGTTAGGGTGAGGGTGCAACGGCAACCCCTCACCCCAGCCCCTCTCCCGGAGGGAGAGGAGAGAAAGAAGTCATCGTATGTTCAATGTGAATCTATCTCGTCGCGACTTTCTTCGCATCGGCGCCGTCGGCGGCCTGTCGTTGCCGGCGATCTTGCAGGCCGAAGCGCGCGGCAACGCACGCGGCGCCCGCGCTCGCTCGGTGCTGCTCATCTACCTCGGCGGCGGGCTGTCGCACCACGACAGCTTTGATCCGAAACCGGATGCGCCGCCGGAGGTTCGCGGCAACTATCGCACGATCGGCACCAGCGTGGCCGGGCTGCACATTGGCGAACTGCTGCCGCGCACTGCCCGGATCATGCACAAGGTGGCGCTGGTTCGCTCCGGCGCTCACAACAACGATCATCACGAGACGGCCACCAACTGGGTGCTGTGCGGCCGATTCGGCACGCCCTTCGGCGATTATCCGGCAATGGGCGCCGTCGTCTCGCATCAGCTCGGTTTCCGCGGCACGCTGCCGCCGTACGTCAGCATCCCGCGCAACCCCTCCTTCACGTGGGAGCTCGGCAAGAGCGCGTTCCTCGGCGGCCGGTACGAATCGTTCCGCACCGGCGATCCCAACGCTTCGGGGTTCCGGGTCCAGGACGTGGCCCCGGCGGAAAACCTGAGCCCGCGCAGCGTGCAGCGGCGCCGTTCGCTGTTGCAGGCAGTCGATCGCCTGGCCCGGCAGGTCGAGACCGACGACCAGATCGCGACCTATGGCGAGTTCCAGCAACGGGCCGCCTCGCTGATCCTGTCGCCGGAGGCCCGCTCCGCCTTCCGCATCGACCTGGAAGATGACCGGCTGCGTGATCGCTACGGCCGCAACACCTTCGGGCAGAGCGCACTGCTGGCCCGCCGGCTGGTGGAGCGCGGCGTGCGTTTTGTCACGGTCAACTACGGCGGCTGGGACCATCACGCCCGCATCTTCGAGAGCCTGGACCGCAAGCTGCCGGAGTTCGACCAGGGCTTCTCGGCGCTCGTTGACGACATGGAAGGCCGTGGCCTGCTCTCCGATACGCTGGTGCTGGTGATGGGTGAGTTCGGCCGCACGCCGCAGATCAACCGCGACGCCGGCCGCGACCACTGGGGCCCGGCCGCCTCGTTGCTGTTCGCCGGCGCCGGCGTGCGACCGGGGCTGGTACTGGGCCAGACGGACCGCCGCGGCGCCTACGTCACGCGCCGACCGGTCGCGCCTGCAGATGTGGCCTACACCGTCTACGAAGCCATCGGCGTCGATCCGCACCGCTGGCTCATGCACCCCGAAGGCCGCCCCATCGAGATCCTCGACCAGGGCGAGCCGGTGCGCGAGCTGTTTGCGTGATCGGGTTACGTTCGCGATCGGAGTGAACCTGTGAGGACAAAGTCCTTCATCGCCGTGATGATTCTTAGCATTTCTTCAACAACGATTGCCCAGGAAAAGAAGAAGCCCGACAAGAAAGACACGCCCCGTGTCGCCGTCGTCCTGCCGCTCGGCGTCGTGCCCGGCAAGACGGCGAAGCTGGCCATCCGCGGCCGGAAGCTGGCCGACGCCACGGCCGTGCGTTTCAAGAATGGCCGCATCACGGCCAAGATCGTCTCGAAGGGCGCGGCTCCGGTGCCGGACAAGAATCCGGACAAGGTCGGCGACACGCAGGTCGTCGTCGAAGCCGCCATCCCCGGCGACGTGGCCGGCAATCTCGACTTCGTCGTCGTCACGCCGGCCGGCGAATCCAAGCCGCATATGCTGCTTGTCGAGACCAGGCTGCCGGTCATCGCCGAGAAGGAACCCAACGAGGGCTTCCGCCAGGCTCAGCCGGTCAAGCTGCCCGTCGTGATCGAGGGCAGCATCGATCGGCAACGCGACGTGGATGTCTTTCGCTTCGAGGGCAAGGCGGGACAAAAGATCGTGATCGAGGTGCTGGCGGCGCGGCATGGCTCGGCACTCGATTCCATCGTCACCCTCTACGACGCCGCCGGCCAGCAGATCGCCAGCAGCGACGACACCAAGGACGGGCTGGATTCGCGGCTGGACGTCGTGTTGCCCGCAACCGGCGTCTATCACATCGCGCTGATCGATGCCCACGACTCGGGCGGGCCGATTCATGTTTATCGCTTGCTGGCGCGCTAGATGGCCATTTCATAGGTCCCTGAGCAGCAAATGGGCGGATTTCGGGAGGGCGAGGCTCCTGCCGAGCCGTGAACCCGCTTGGTTACGCCACGGCTCGGCAGGAGCCTCGCCCTCCCTTGCTGAACACTGCTCACTTGCCCGGTTGCCGTCAATTCCACGAGGCGACGGCGGCCCGGGCGTCCTTGAGGAGCAGACGGATGACGTCGGCGTCGTCGGCGTCTGGCAATGCCGCGAGGTAGGCGGCGAGGTGGTCGATGGCCTTGCCGGGCTTGCCGGCATGCAGCCAGTTGGTGCCGAGGTCGCGGCGCTGCAGCGGGTCTCCGGGCCGCAGTTGCTGCATGCGCTCCATCACGCGAATGGCCCGTGCCGAATCGCCGGTCTTGAGGTAGATCGCCTTCAAGTTGGCCAGCATGCGCAGGACCATGAAGCCGAGCGGCAAGGCCTGCAAGCTCTCGGTGGTGACGGCGAATTCCCGTCCGGTGACCTGCCGCACCAAGTTCTCGCAATCGAGGTGGCTCAGCATCCGGCCGCCGTGAAAGGGATCGACGACGATCTCCCGGCCATGATCCTCGACCTTGACGACAAAATGCCCGGGCAGGCCGACGCCCTCGACATCGAGCCCGACGCGCCTGCCGACAGCCATCACGACGGCGCCGAGGGTGATCGGGATGCCGGTGCGGCGTTCGAGGACGAGGTGGAAATAGCTGTTGGCGGGGTCGTAATACTCGCGGGTGTTGCCGTGAAAGCCCATGTCGTGGAAGAGATAGCGGCACAGCCCGGCGACGCGTGCCGCCAGGTCGCCGCGCACGTAGCGCTTTGCCTCGTGCGCCATGGCATCCAGCTCGGCGAGATTGGCCTCCACATCGAGCGAGGGATACTCATCGAGCGCCAGATGCAGTGCCAGCTCCGCCACGTCCAGGGGTGCGGCCGGTTCCACGGCCAGCAACGTCAGCGCTGAATCAAGGTCCATGCATGGATTATAGCGGCGGGCGCCAAGCAGGTTAGCCACGCTTGACCGCGCTGACCCACCGGTTCGATGACTCACGGCTTGATCGGGATTTCCTTCCCAGGCACGCCCTTGTCGCGCAGCAGGCGGGCGCCCGCGCCGGTCAGCCGCAGATACCAGTCGGCCGGCAGATCCTCGTAGGTGAGAAAACGGCCCGGGCGCGGCGGTTGGTTGCTGACCTTGAAGATGGCGGTGCCCTCATCCACCTCGTCGAACATCGCGATCTTGGCCATGTCAATGTCGAGCCGCCGCGCGGTCGTGAACTGCTCCCACAAGAACTGCCCGCCGCGGCGCGGAATGGTCGTGCTCCCCGGCTTCTTCTTCATGAGGTTGTCCCAGCCGAAGCCGGGATAGATGACCGGCATGAAGCCCATGCCGGCCTTGCGCGCCTCCGCGAGATCTTGCGTCCACATGTCGGTCCGCGCCTGCACCCGCCCGTCAACCATCGTGGTATTGCCGACGTTCCAGGGGCAGATGATGTCGAAGGTACGAAGCACCTTGGCCCAGGCCGCGTCCTTCTCCGTCCGCCACCACCATTGTCCGCTGCCGATCAGCGTGACGCCGTGTGTTTCTTTCCTGACGGAAGCGATGATCTGGCGCGCAAGCGCGGCGTCGAAGCGATCGCTGAAGAAGCCGAAGATCGCCAGCACCGGCTTGCCGTTGTGATGCAGATAGCGCGGATCCTGCGTGATCTTGAGGTCCCTGACCAGCCGTCGCCAATCGCGTGACAGGGCATCAACGATCTTGTCGCTGGACATGCCGGTCATGTCATACTCGACGGCGAAGACCCGGCCGGTATTCCGGGCCGAGTTGCGCACGTGGGACAGCACCCGCTCCATGCCGGGGTCGTCGAGGTTGACGAGAAATCGCTGCAAGAACACGCCGTCGATATCGTGGTCGCGCAGCCACTCGAAATGCCGCTGCACCGTCTTCGGGTGCGCGGAGCTGAACAGATACGCCTGCTTGCCGTCCGCATGCGTGAACCCCGGGGCGGCGAACTTCTCGTCGGCAGTGAAGTCGCTCAGGTCCGGCCACATCTCGAAGGTCAAGGCGCGGACCGTGATGCGCTGCGCATCCCGGCTCCAGTGCATCCAGCCGCTTTTCGTGCCGTCGCCGGGACAGCGGAACCAGCCCTGGTAGCCGCACAGCACCTTGCCGCGCAGGGTGCGAGTGTCGATGTCCTTGGGTTCCGGTCTGGCCACGCCGGACCCGATGAAGAGCATCCCGACTGCGAAAGGCGACAGCCTGGCAAGACCGGTCATCGTCGCATTTCCTGGCTTCGATTTCGTCCCGGGACAAACTTTGGCCTGGTCCACGCGTGCCTGAAAGGCGGCGCCGGTGCCTCACTGGGCCTGAACACCGGCCAGTTCCTTGAGTTTTTCCGCGTTCACAGGCGGCAGCAGTTTCTCGACGTCGATGGTTTCGCCGCCATTGCGGGTGATCATGGCGCGGATGGTCTTTTCATCGGTGGCACGCGGGATGAAGCGGACCGAGCCGTCGGCGAAGGCGGCATAGAAGCCATCGACAAATTGCCCGCCCAGCTTGGGCAACGGCTTCTTGGGATCGTAGACCAGTTCCTCCGGCTTGGGCCACGGCACCGGCTCGCCGGCTTCGACGATCAGGATCGTCTGGCTCAGGCCGTCGGGAAAATCGGCCTTGAGCTTCAGTTCTTTCTTGGATTCGAACGCGGTTCCTGGGCCGGTGAAGACGCGATAATAAGTATGCCATGGCTCGCGCGCCTTGCCCGGCACGCTCGGGACAAACGGATAGACCTTCTCCTTCTTCAATTCCGGCCGGTCCCACGGCATGGCCGACTTGTCATCCTTGAGCAGCATCTGATAGGTCTTCTGGCCTTCCATGAAAGGCAGCAGATGAGCGCGCCAGCTCAAACCCTTGAGGTTCGGTGCGCTGGCATGCGGTTCGCCGTCGGCCGGCGGCAGCCCCTTGCCGTGCGTGTCATGGAAGAACAGCATGGCCAAACCCATCTGCCTGAGGTCGTTGATCGTTTGCAGGCGTTGCCTGGCCTGCTCCGGCGTCATGGTGTTGCCGTCATCGATTTTCTTGTCGCCGTCGTTCGGGTTCTTGAACGAGAATTGGCCCTTGAGCTTGGCCATCATCTCCTTCTTCATGTCGAAGCCAGCTTTCTGCGATGGCCTTGGCGAGACATCGCCCAGCAGAAAGGTGTCGGCGAGGCCAAGGAACACGGCCGTAAGCGCGCCGATGTAGAGCAGCGCGATCAGCGACACCATGATGGCAACCATGGGCCCTGGTTTCTTCGCCGGTGTTGCAGCTGAAGCACGCGCCGGGGCGCGGCCCGGCGCTGGCCGATCATCGTCATCGTCCTCTTCCTCTGGCCGGATCTGCCTGGCGGCGGGGGCTGCCGGTTTCGCGGCCGGTTTTGCCGTCGGTTTGCGCGCGGGCGGCTCGAAATCGTCGTCCTCGTCGAGATCGGCCGGCGGCTTCACCGGCTTGCGCGGCGCGGGCTCGAAGTCCATTCCTTCATCCGGAACAGACTTCGGCCAAGACGGCGATGGCGCGGCGGGCACCGGCGGCGCGGACGGCGCCGGCGGCTCGAAGTCGGCCGGCGCCGCGGGCGCTTGCACCACCGCCTTGCACCTGGGGCAGCGCAGCTTCTTACCGGCGTTCTCCGGCTTGATACGCAGCCTGGCGTTGCACTCCGGACAGGGGAATTCAATCGGCGTCATGGCGTCGGCTCTCGCGTGGGACTGGTGCCATCGATGCGGGCACGGGTTTACAGAAACAGGCAAAGAGGGCGGCAATGACCAACAGGGCGCCAGGGATGCCGGTCAGGGTGTAGAGCATGACCACCGGAGACGTCGCCCCAGGCGCCACTGGAATGTCGCCGATCGCCATGGCATAGCCGGTTGCCAGCCCTACCGGCCCGGCGGCGGCCAGCAGGAGCAGCAAAGCCGCCCAGAGGCCGCGGCGCTCCATGGCCAGCATGCCGCCGATGATGGCCAGCGGCAGGGCGGCGATCAGGAAGTACTGCACGGCTTGCAGGCGGCCCAGCGATGCTCTGGCCAGATTGCGGACCTCCTCCGGGAACTGCGGATCGCGAATCCGCTCCATCGCAACGCGATATGTCGGCGAGGTAACCGTTCACGCCTTGGCCAGCGATGGCGCTGGCTTTCCGGCAAGTTGGGCCTCGACGGCAGTCACCAGCCATGCG
Source organism: Planctomycetota bacterium (assembly GCA_016873095.1). Classification (GTDB taxonomy): domain Bacteria; phylum Planctomycetota; class Planctomycetia; order Gemmatales; family Gemmataceae; genus VGYC01. The sequence continues at coordinate 21,288 of VGYC01000139.1, forward strand.
AAAGCGTTTTGTGACTGGCGACGGCAGGTTTCGATCACTGTGAGGAGAC
>VGYC01000140.1 GCA_016873095.1 Planctomycetota bacterium
GCAAGGCTTGCACCGCCACGTCGGCGAAACGCAGAGCGCTGGCCCGTTGGCCATCGACCACCACCGGCTCATTCACCTGACGAAACGCGTCTTCACCAATCGCGCAATCCTGGCTGATCGTTTGGACTGCGAAAATACACGATGCTGCCTGGGTCGTGCCCCTGAATCGCGAAGGTTCCGCTGGCTAGAGTTCGGCCTGTCTTCGCCTCATGGGGCAACGTTGTCTCTACCGTGATTTCGCCGTTCACCTTGAGCGTCACCTTGTTTCCACGGACGACGAGATAACACTCGAACCACTCGTCATCCTTGGCGACGACACGGTTCATGGGCTTCGCTGGATAGATGCTGCCCGTGCGAAACGCCTTGTCGCTGCCGGTGTTGTTGATCTGGAATTCAAAACCCTTGTTGGGAAACCCCTTGTCCTGGAACTCGGTATGAAAAATGATTCCGGAGTTTCCCTTGGGTCGAGTCTTGACCTCGGCCTTCAATTCGAAGTCCTTAAATTTGGCGTTCCGGACTGGTCCGACGTAATAGAGGTGGGTTAACGGCGTCCCCCCGGCAACGATGAGACCGTCTTCGACCTTGAACGCCTTCGGGAAGTCCGCAACTTTCCAGCCGTCAAGCGTCTTCCCATCGAACAGACCGTACCACCCATCCTTGTCCGGCTTTGGGGCCTGAGCCTGGACTGGAACAGGGCAGATCACGAACGCGACAGTGGCTGCAAGTAAAAACCGGATCATTTCTGTCTCCAAAAACTGATGTGGCTCACGCAATCAAATCGCGAATGACTGTGCCGTGCACGTCGGTCAGTCGATGATCACGGCCGCTGTAGCGGAAGGTCAGGCGTTCGTGATCGATGCCCATCAGATGGAGCATCGTTGCGTGGAGGTCGTGAACATGAACACGTTTCTCGACCGCGCGGAAACCGAACTCGTCGGTCGCGCCATAGGCCGGGCCCCCCTTCACGCCGCCGCCGGCGAGCCAGACGGTAAAGCCCCAGTGGTTGTGGTCGCGGCCGTTGCTTCCTTCGGTCGCCGGGGTGCGGCCAAATTCGCCGCCCCAGACGACCAGCGTGTCTTCGAGCAAACCGCGCCGCTTGAGATCCGTGAGCAACCCCGCGATAGGTTGATCGACGAGCCGCGCGAGGGTTTGCTGGCCACGGGCGTTGTCGCTATGGGTATCCCAAGGTTGCAGATTGCCACAATAAATCTGGATGACACGGACGCCCCGCTCGGCCAGCCGACGAGCCAGCAAACAGTTGCGTGCGAAGGTGGCGCGGCGAAAGCCGCCGTTGGTGTTGGCGGATGCGTTGGCGTTGGGCCCGGTCAATCCGTAGAGGTCAAGAATCGGCTGTGGTTCGCCGCGGATGTCGAATGCCTCCGCCGCCGAGGTTTGCATGCGATACGCCAACTCCAGCGAATCCATGCGAGCAGCGAAGGCATTTTCGGCTCCAACACGGTCGCGATGGAGATCGTTGAGTCGCTGCGTGAAGTCGAGTTGTCGGCGCTGTGCCGCGGGGGAGAGGCTCGCGTTGTGAAGGTTTGCAAGCACATCTTGCGGTCGGTAATCGACGGGAAGCGCGACCTGGCAACCCTGATAGATTCCCTGGAGAAATCGGCTGCTCCAGTTGGAGGGCCCGTTGACCGGTTGCCCTTCACCCAGGACGATGAAACCGGGGAGATTCTCGTTCTCCGTGCCCAGTCCGTAGAGCAGCCAGGAGCCATACGACGGCCGAATGGGCTGAACGTTGCCGGTGAACATCAGCCAGTTGGATGCCTCGTGAACCGGCGTGTTCGTGTGCATCGAACGAATCACGCACAGGTCGCCGGCATGACGGGCAACGTGGGGAAAGAGTTCGCTGATTTCCAGGCCCGATTGTCCGTGCCGCGTGAAGCGGAACGGCGAGGGCATCAGTCCGCCGGTCCGGCGTTCCGTGCTGAGCCCGGTCGTGCTCGCAGGACGTTGACCAGCGTATCGATGCAGGGCCGGCTTCGGGTCAAACGTGTCGACCTGCGAAGGCCCGCCGTTCATCCATAGATGGATGATGCGCTTGGCCCGCGCGGGGAAGTGCGGTGGCCGAGCGGCTAACGGCGTGTTGGCCTCCGAACGGCCAGCCAGCACCGACGCTAGGCCAATCATGCCAACGCCGTAGCTCGTCTGGGCCAACATCTGGCGGCGCGAAAGTCGGCAGATACTTTCGAAGGACATTTGCAGCTCCTTTGTGGGCTACCGGATTATTATGGCACGAACGCGAACTCGTTGGTTGTCAGCAGAGAATGACAAAGCCGTTCCCACGGCCCGAGTTTTTCCTCCGCTGAACTGGCTTCGCGCAAGAATTCTCGGGCGATGGCCACCTCTCGCTCGGTCGGCAGCCGGCCGAACGCCAGCTGCCACCCCAATAGCAAGCGACGCTCCTCCGATTTTTCCGACGCTTCGAGACGGGCCGCGAACGAGCGGGACATCGCCAGAACGAACGGGCTATTGAGCGCGAACAGCTGCTGTTGCGGTATCGTCGTCGCGGTTCGCTGATCGCTCGTCACGTTCGGCTCGGGGAAATCAAACAGCGTCAACGTCGGGTTCGGCTTGAATCGGCTGATGAAGCCATAGATCGTCCGCCGGCGGTTTGAGGGATCTTCGGGATGCAGTTGCACTTTGCCTTTGGAATCAAGGTAGGGCGGTCCGCCGATTTGCGGGTCGAGCTTGCCCGCCACGGTCAGCATCGAGTCACGCCAGGCTTCGAAATCAAGCCGGCGCGGCGTCACGCGCCAGAGGTAGTGGTTGTCGGCGTCCTTGGCGAGATTCTTCGCATCAGGAATGCTGCTGAGTCCATACACGGCTGACAGCATGATCTCGCGATGCAGCCATTTCGTGGACCAGCCGTTGTCCATGAAGCGAACCGCGAGGGTATCGAGTAATTCCGGATGCGTGGGCCGATCGCCGAGTTGACCGAAGTTGCTGGTCGTGCCCACGATGCCCCGGCCAAAATGGTAATGCCAGACACGGTTGACGTAGACCCGGGCCGTGAGCGGGTTGTGCCGGTCCACGATGGCGTCGGCCAATTCGAGTCGCGTGAATTTCAACTCCGTCAATGCATCCTTGGATTTCAAGATCTGCAGAAAACCGGCAGGGGCGACGTCGCCAAGCTGATCAGGATTGCCGCGCACGTTGACCCGCATCGCCTGACCGCCACCGGAGACGGCCGGCCCCTTCACCATGGCTGGAGGAGCTGATTGATTGAGGCGAGCCAGTTCCGCCTGAAGCGATTCCAACGCAGCCTTCGCGTCAGGCGTGGTTGCATTCTTGGCTGCATCCTTGATTTTTTGGGAAAGTGAAGCGGCCTGCTTCTGCCATTCGTCCCTGGCTTTTTTTGCTGTCGGTGAGCCAAGGGCGATCTCGTCGCTTAGCTTCGCACCGTTGTATGCCGTCGCCAGCGAGTAATAATCGACGGTCGGAATCGGATCGAACTTGTGATCGTGACAGCGGGCACACGATACCGTCAGCCCAAGCAAGGCCCGCGTGACCGTATCGACGCGATCGTCGAGTTCGTCGGCGACCTTTTTCTTGACCATGCCGACGGCATTGCCGCTGAAGCGCTGGCCGAGCCCTTGAAAGCCGAGCCCGCCGAGCCTTTCCGCATAATCCTTGGCAGGCTCCGGAATAAGATCGCCCGCCAATTGAAGCCGAACGAACTGATCGTACGGCATGTCGCGATTGAAGGCCTGGATGACCCAATCACGATACCGAAAAGCCGTCGGGGCGAGCACCGGTCCCACGGTTCCGCCGAGATCGTCTGTGTAGCGAGCCAGATCGAGCCAGTAACGTCCCCAGCGTTCCCCGTAATGCGGCGAGGCGAGCAAGCGATCGACCACCTTGGCGTGGGCCTCAGGCGATTTGTCGTTTTCGAAGGCCTCGGTTTCTTCGGGCGTCGGCGGCAGGCCTATCAGATCAAAGGTTGCCCGGCGAATCCACTCGCGCTTCGTGGCGGCCCGAACCGGCTCGAGGCCGCGTTTCTCCAGTTCCGCCAGAATGAAGCGATCGATGTCCTTCCGCGGCCACATGGCGTTCCTGACTTGTGGAGGAGCGTGGACCTTCGGCGGCTGAAACGCCCAGAATTCGCGAGCCTTTTGCCAGTCGATTTTCTCCGTTTGGGTAAGCGGTTTGCCGTCACGCGGATCCGGAGCGCCCCGTTCGATCCAGGAGGCAAAATCAGCAACGACAGAATCGGGCAATTTCCCCGACGGCGGCATCTTGACCGTCTCGTGCCGCAATGCCGCCAGAAGAAGACTCTTCGCAGTATTTCCGGGAACGATTGCCGGCCCGCTCTTCCCTCCAGTTCGGATACCTTCCCGCGTGTCGAGTTGGAGTCCCCCCTTGACCTTGCCACCCTTCGCCGCCCCCGAAGAATGACAGCGATAGCAATGCTCGACTAGGACGGGGCGAATGTTCTTCTCGAAGAAGGTGAATTGCTCTGAAGGCGCCTTCTGTTGAGCGAGACATGTCGCCGAAGCAAAAAATGACGATGTGCCAAGGACGAAGACAAGATGGAGTGTGTATCGAATCATGACGATCTCTCAGTTTGGAACAGCTCGTCAATCGTGCCGACCGGCGTAGCGGTAGGTCATCCTGCCACGCTCGACCAGGCGGCGTGCCAGCAGGATGATCTCCTAAACAAAAGGTATCTGGATCCCGTGGCAGTGCCATGCGAATAAGTCCGTGACTCTGGCCTCATAAGGTGATGGCGCAACCCTGTCGCCAAATGTCAACATCCCCTTGGGGGGGAAGGTGACTACTTGCCGGCGGCCCAGACTTTCAAGACACCCTTGCTGCCGGACGCGATCCGGGTGCCGTCGGGACTGAACGCGACGGACATTACGCCGCTGTCGTGTCCGCGCAGCGTCGCCAGCTCTTTGCCGGTGTCAATGTCCCAGATTTTCACGGTTGCATCTTCGCTGGCCGAGGCGACGCGTTTGCCGTCCTTGCTGATCGCAATGGAGGTGACGCTATCCTTATGGCCGGCGAGTGTGTGCAATGGTTTGCCGCTGGCGAGATTCCAGATGCGCACGGTGTTGTCCATGCTGCCGGAGATTATGCGCTTGCCATCGGAGTGAAACGCAACGGACGTGATGGTGGCCTCATGCCCTTCGAAGATTTCCAATTCCTTGCCGGTTTTAGCATCCCAGAGTTTGACGTTGTTTTCACCATCGCCCGAGACGACGCGGCTGCCATCGGGGCTGAAGGCGACGGCGTTGATGTCGTATTCGTTGTCTGGATCGATGGTCAGCAACTCTTTGCCGGTCTCGGCGTTCCAGATCTTCATCGTGTCATCCGCGCTTCCGGAAACGAGGCGCTTGCCATCGCGGCTGAAGGCAACCGAAGTGATGCTCTCCTTGTGGCCGCGCAGGACGAAGACCTCTTTGCTGGCCTGCCAATCCCAGAGCTTAAGGTTCTTGTTCCAATGACCGGAGGCAATGTGTTTCCCGTCGGGGCTGAATGCCAGGGCGGTAATGCCCTTGCCGTCGGCGCGAAGGATTTTGACTGCTTTCCCGGTTTTGACGTCCCACACCTTGACCGTATCATCGGCGCTGCCCGACGCGATGAGCGTGCCGTCCGGACTGAACGTGACGGCCGACACCCAGAGATCATGGGCGCGCACCGTCAAAAGCGAGCGATCCTGCGCTTCCCCGGGCAGGCCGATCAACAGCAGAGCAAAAGACATTCGCAGCATTCGTTTTGCAACTCCCTGTAAGCTAATGGCGGAAGATCGGCGGATGTCAACAGGATCGCCCATTATTTTATGGTTGCCATGTTGACAATTTGTGGCATCGCGCCATTACCCACAAGCCCACCGGCTGAGCGGAATCATGAAAATACTCGGTAAGCCAAGCCTGGTTCTGTGCAATCGCGCCAAAATCGCGTCCCTGCTGGTGCTTTGCCTAGCTGCCACGAAGTTGCCGGCGCAGGATGAAACATTCCAAAAGGTTGTCGCCCCCTTTCTCCAGCAGCACTGCATCTCGTGTCACGGGCCCAAGAAACAGGAGTCCCGCCTTCGCCTTGATGAGGTGACAGGCGTCCAGGCAGGCAATCGCAATCTCTGGACCATGGTGCATGAGCGGATCGCTGCTGGCGAAATGCCGCCGAAGGAGCGACCGCAACCAAACGAAGCGGACAAAAAGAAGATCCTGGGCTGGATTGTCGAACAGCAGCGCGCCCTCGGCCCCGGCGGCACGCGACGCCTCAACCGGCGTGAGCTGTCGGCCGCACTCCGCGACGTGAGCGGGTTGCAAGTCGATTTTGCGCAGGCGTTGCCGGGCGATGGCACGGTCGGCGGCTTTGACACCGGGGCGGACGCGTTGCAAGAGGCATCCGACGCTGTCGCGCAGTGGCTCCAGGTCACGCGCCGCGCTGTCGCTGGGATTCATTTCCTTGAACCGGCCAAAGGGAGATCGTTCACAGCCAACTTCCGCGATGTGCAGCCGGTTGAGAAAGGCCCCGATCCCTACAAGAAAATCATCGATGGGTGGAAAGAGCAAGGCGTCAATGTTAAGCTCCCCGGCCAGCTTGCCATCGGTCGTCCCGGCGTGGGTCTTCTTCTCGCGCCGCGGACTGTCGGCGAGCAGGATACGTTCAATTTCACCATTCCAACTCGGCCCGATCGCGAAGGCGTGCTGCGACTGACCATGGTCGTCTCCGCCATGAAGCCGATGGAAGGACTTCCCAACTCGCATCTCTGGATCAAGGTCGGCGGCAGAGAGATCGACTATCGCGAAGTCGTCGGCACAGAGGAGAAGCCAATGCGCCTCGTCGACGAGGTGCAGCTTGGCGATGTCATCGTGCAAAGCAAAGGGGTCAGTATTCATCTCAGTAACAAGGTGGAAATCCCATACGCGGTCAAGGGCTACGAGAACGAAGATCGCACCAATCCCAAGGACAAGAACCCACCTCCCAATGGAACAGGTCCATTTCGGCCGCTCTTCGATCGCAAGACTACGCCGCCTGAGAAACAGCCCGCGCCGTACCTGGTGCTGCATCAGGTTGAAATCGAGCCCGACGTGACGATCGCCTGGCCTCCTGCGTCATGGAATGCAAACGTCGGTACCGTCAAGGATGATGCCGAATCTGCAAAGCGTCTGCTCGCGCTGTGGATCGATCACGCCTGGCGGCGGCCGGTAACCGAAGCCGAGCAAGCGCCGTTTCTGAAGCTTTACGAGAAGCTTCGCACCAAGGGGATGTCGTTCGATGAGGCGCTGCGGGCGGCATTTCAATCGGTCCTCATGAGCGCGGCATTTCGCTATCAAGCGTCTCCCGCGAATCCCGATGGCGTAATCGCCCAGCACGCCATCGCCTCCCGCTTGAGCTTCATGCTGACCGGTGCGCCGCCCGACTCGGAGTTGCGCCGCCTCGCCGTCGCGGGCAAGCTGCGCGCCCCTGGAGTCCTCGATGCACAAGTTGATCGTCTGCTGGCGGGACGCGCCAGCGATGGTTTCTTCCGCCCCTTCGTGATGCAATGGCTCGAGATGGAGCAGCCGATCACGATCGCGCAAAATTACATCCAGGAACAAGATTTCCGCTGGGCGCGCTACTACAAGGCAGCGATGCGCGAGGAGACCATCCGCTACATCGCGCATCTCTTTCATGAAAACCGTCCCGCGCGCGAGTTGATCGTCAGCGACTGGACGATGATGAACGATGCCCTCGCGATTCATTACGGCTATCCGGCCATCGATAGTAGCGAACTGCGCAAAGTGAAATTGCGCCCCGACGACCCGCGCGGCGGCGGCATCCTCGGGCATGCAGGCATTCAATCGATGCTCTGCTGGATGGGCGAAAATTGGGTCATTTACCGCGGCGCGTGGACCATGCGGCACATCCTCGATCAACCGCCGCCGCCTCCGCCGCTCGAAGTGCCGGAACTCAATCCGTCCGAGGCGAAGAACAAAGGAAAGCCCTTCCGCGAGTTACTCAAGCAGCACCAACAAGACAACCGATGTTCGGTGTGCCACAAGAGCATTGACCCGGTGGGTTTCGCGTTCCAGAACTTCGACCTCAGCGGCCGCTGGCGGAATGTCGAATTCGAAAGCTATGCCCGCGGCGAACTCGACGGCCGCGTCTCCTGGCGCGGGGTCGGCAAGACGCGGCTGGTGGACACCGTAGGCGCGCTGCCGCGCGGCGAAGAATTCAAGACGTTTGCCGAGTTCAAGGGCCTCGTTGTCAAACACTATCAGGACGACCTGGTGCGCGGCATTCTGAAAAACCTGACGATCTACAGCACGGGCCGATTGCCGGGTATCGATGACCGCCTGGAAATCGCGGCCATCATGAAGCATTATCGCTCCCAGGAGTATCCTTTGCGCGATATGCTAAAGGCCATCGTGCGGTCGCAAGCGTTCCTTGAACAACCCTCCAAGACCCCACCTTCCCTTGGCCGGAGTTCTCCATGAATCCGAAGAATCCTTTGAACCGCCGCACGTTCCTGCGCGGCCTCGGCGCCACGATCGCCGTGCCGTATCTGGAAATCATGGGTCGTTCGACCATCTTCGCGCAGGCCGGTCAGCGCGAGCCGCGCCGGCTGGCGTGCTTCTATATCCCCGGCGCCATCGATCGGCACGGCTGGTTCCCGCGCGACACCGGACGCAACTACACGCTCGCGCCGACGCATCAGCCGCTGGCGGGGCACCGCGATGATTTCACCGTCCTCACGAATCTTCTGCACATCCAGGGACGCATCAGCGGACACGTGCATCCCTATAACTGGCTGACTGGCCACAACATCAATCTGACGCCCGGCACCATCACGAACACGGTTTCAATGGACCAGGTCGCCGCCCGCCATCTCGGGCCCACCTGGCTGCCATCGTTGCAGCTCTCGTTCGCCGATGGCGTTGGCACCGCGACGCTCTCGCGCAATGCGCTGGGCGTCGATATCCCAGCAACCTCGAATCATCGCAACGTCTTCGAGCGATTGTTCCCGCCGGCCGATCGCGACCAGTTGCGTGCGGCCCAAGCGCGCATCGAGCTCAACCGCAGCATTCTCGACGCCGCCGGCGAAAGCGTGCGTGACTTTCAGCGTCCGCTGGGCGCCGCGGACCGCCGCCGGCTCGATCAGTATCTCGAATCGATTCGCGATGTCGAACGCCGACTCAACGACAGCGAGCGAATCCTGGAGCGCGGTCGGCCGCGCTTCAACGAGGCAGCGGTGCGGGTGCAGCCGGAAGCGCGCAACAGCATGCGCGAGCACATCGAGCTGATGTTCGACCTGATCGTCCTCGCCTTCCAGACCGACATGACGCGCGTCGTCACGCACAGCCTCGGCGGCGAAGGGGGTCCGAACTACGACGAGTATCGCGAATGGGCCATGCGCGCCGGCGCTCCAGTGCGCGGCGCGCACGACGTCCATCACAAGGGGGGCCAGGCGGCGGCCGAATCGGCGGATGCCGCCGTCATTCATTCGCGCGATGTGATGTTCTGCGACCTGTGCGCTCGCATGATTCAAAAGCTCAAGGACATCCGTGCCACCGAGGGAACCCTGTTCGACCACACCGTTCTGCTGCTCGGCGGCGCCCAGATCAGCAGCCACTCGGGGCGCAGCTTCCCGACCTTGCTCGCCGGCGGCCGCCATCTCGGCTTCCGCCACGGCCAACACATTCGCTTCCAGGGGGAACGCAAACCGATGTCGGACCTGTACCTGACCATCCTGCAGCAACTGGCTTGCCCGGTGACCTCGTTCAAGGAGAGCACCGGACCGATCCGCGAACTTTTGGCGTAAAAACTCTCCGGAGCAAAAAAAATGAAATCGTGCATGCTCGGTATTGGTCTCCTGTTTCTCAGCGCAGCCGTGACGGCGGACATGCTCGCCCAGGAGAAAGGCAAGCCGCGTACCATGAACGCCACCGGCGTTGTCTCGAAGGTGGCAGCCGACTCGCTGACCCTCGTGCAGCGCGGCGACAGCGGTGAGCGCTCGACGATGTTTGCTATCGGCGCGCAAACCAAGATCCTTGTTCAAACCAGCGACGATGAAGTCGTCAAGGGAGAAGGCGGCCGCGAGCGCAAGACCCCCAAGACCAAAGAAGGCAAGGCAGCCGACCTGAAAGTGGATCAACGTGTGACCGTCAGCTACGCCGAGGCGGGCAAGGCCGACAGCATTCTGGTCCTACGACCAGCACCAGCCCGCAAGAAAGAGGGCGAAAGGTAGTGTCCGACTCCTATGCGTCAGTTGATCCGCATGCCGGGTAGATCTCCATGACTTTGCACCGATCGCTATTTCTTGTTCTTGGTGCTCTCACGATCGCGGTGACCCCGCCAGGTGCTTCCGCGCAGGAGCCCTTGTTTGAACGCGACGTGTTGCCGGTCCTGACCAAGCAATGTCTCGGCTGTCATGGCGGCCTGCGCCAAAAGGGCGGTCTCGATATGCGCACGATGCCCCTCTTGCTCAAGGGGGGCAAGCACGGTCCTGCCGCCAAGCCGGGCGACGCCGATACCAGCCTTCTCTGGCAGCGCATTGCCTCCGACGAGATGCCGCCCGGCGAGACCAAGCTCAGCGCGGCCGAGAAGGCACTCATTAAGCAATGGATCACCAAGGGACTTCGCACGGAAACTAAAAAGGACGAGGATGCCCACCTAACGCCCGGCGTCAAGCATGATCCCAAGGAAGTAGCCGCGGCGATTGATAAGCACATCCAGCAGCGTCTCACCGCCCTGAAACTCGACGCGGCACCGGGAAGCGACGATGTCGAGTTCCTTCGCCGCGTGACGCTCGATCTGAATGGCTGCGTCCCCACCGCTCAGGAGGCGGCGGCTTTTCTGGACAGCAAGGCGCCCGACAAGCGCGCTCAACTGATCGATAAGCTGCTCGCCAGTCCGCGCTTCGGCGAGCAACTCGGACGCACCTGGCGCGAATGGATTTGTCCGCCCGAATTGCCAAGCGACATGAACGGCGGCGCTCAGCCCCACAAGCAGGCTTTCGCCTTCGGCGATTGGATCGGCAAGCAAATCACCAAGGGCGCGACGTGGGACAAGATCGTTCGCGACATTCTCACGGTTGATGGGCAAATCAAGGACAATCCGCATGTCATCTTCTACAGCCTCGTCGGCGAAGGGGGCAAGGCGACCCCGGATGGCTCCGCCCGGGCCACGGCGTCATTCTTCCTGGGTGTGCAAATGCAATGTGCCCAGTGCCACGACGACCCGTACCGCAACTGGGCGCAGAACGAATTCTGGGCGCTCGCCGCTTTCTTTGGCCGCACACAGGGCGATTTCAACACGGTGACCGACGGCAAGGCGCCGCCGAACATGAGCAAACGAGGGCCAAAGCTGCCGGTCGCCAAGGGGGCAGAAATCGTCATCCCGCCGTCGGCGTTCAAGAACTCCGGCAAGGCGGTTCAGGCCGCATTCCTCGGCAGCAAGTCGATCGACCTGGCCGTCGAGAAGCCGTTGCGCCCGGTGCTAGCCGACTGGGTGACGGCAAAGGAGAACCCGTACTTCGCGAAGGCATTTGCCAATCGCACGTGGTTCTACTTCTTCGCCCGCGGCCTGGTGAATCCGGTCGATGACCTGCGCGAACTAAACCCGCCTTCCCATCCCGGTTTGTTGAAGATGCTCGGCAATGAGTTTGCGGCTTCAGGCTTCGACGTCAAGCACCTGGTGCGCTCGATCTGCAATTCGGAAACCTACCAGCGCACGAGCCGGGCCAGCGTCAAGCAGGACCGCCAGGCGATCGCCGCGCAGACTGCCGCGTTTGGCCGCATGCCCGTGCGGGTCATGACTGCGGACGTCCTCTACGATTCGCTTCGGCAAGTCTATGGCGATCCGAAACTTGACCTGCGAGCCGATGACGCCAAAGGCGCGGCGGCAATGGGGCAAGCGGCGCAGATCGCCGACCCGTACATCGAATTCCTGCGCCGCTTTGGCACCAACGAGGACGACGCGACCGATTTCACGCACGGCATCCCGCAGATGCTGACCATGATCAACCACCCCCGCCTGCTCTCCGGCAGCAAGGCCCTCGATGCGTTCCGCAAGACGAATCCCACACCGGAACATACCGTCGAGTGGCTCTATCTTTCGACGCTCGCGCGCCGGCCCAGCGCTTCCGAGCGCGAGGCGGCGGCCAAATATCTCGCGAATTCGCAAAACTCCTATGTCGGCGTGCTGTGGATGCTCGTCAATCGCAGTGAATTCTTGTTTGTTCGGTGATTCCCGAGGACCTTGACATGGCCATGCCCTTGCTTCATCGTCGCGATCTGCTTCGGTTGTCGGCTGCCGGTTTGCTCTCCGGCGTCTCCGTTCCCTGGTTCGAAGCGCTCGCCCACGCCTCGGTAGGCCGGCCGCGCGGCAAGGCGTGCATTCTGTTGTGGATGGACGGCGGGCCCAGCCAGCAGCACACCTTCGATCCCAAGCCGGGCGGGCAATTCCGCGCGGCGCCGACCGCCGTACCCGGCATTCACATCGTCGAGCAGTTGCCGCAGCTCGGGCAGTGCATGCGCGACATGGTCCTACTGCGTTCGATGCGGACGGAGATCAACGATCACTACGATGCCAAGTATTTGCTCCACACCGGTTACCGCCGGGCCCCGGGCTTCGAGCATCCGGCGGTCGGCTGCATTGCTTCGCATCAGCTCGCTGCGCCGAACAGCGACATGCCGGCCTTCGTCACGATCGACGCCGGGTACGATCTGCGTCTCGATGGCGGGCGATCTTATCGCAATGTCCCTGGCTATCTCGGCCCGCAACACACGCCGCTGGCAGTCAACGACCCGGCGCGCGGGCTGGAGAATCTTCGCGCCGCCGGCAACGACCTCGCCGCGAGGCTCGAACTGCTTGCTGCAGGCGAACGGGGATTCAGCGAGGAATACGCTCTCCCCAATGTGAATGCGAGGCAGGCGGCCTTCGACCGCGCCGTGCGTTTAATGCGCTCGCCACGGGCACGCGCCTTCGACGTCGAAGCCGAGCCGGCACGCATGCGCGAAGCGTACGGCAATCATCGCTTCGGCCAGTCGTGCTTGCTGGCGCGGCGATTGGTTGAAGCGGGCGTTTCGTTCGTCGAGGTGTTCCACCGCGGCTGGGACGATCATGACGGCGCCGCTCGCAACATGGCCCAGCGCGCCCCGTGGCTCGACCGCGCCATGGCGACTCTTATCCGCGACTTGAAGGACCGTGGCATGCTGGACGACACGCTCATCATCTGGATGGGCGAGTTCGGCCGCACCCCGGGCAACGGCGATGGCCACTTCTGCAACGCCTGGAGCACCATGTGGGCGGGCGGCGGCATGCGCACCGGCCAGGTGATCGGCCGTACCAGCGAAACCGGCCGCAATCCCGGCGGCACCATTGAGGAACGCCCGATTTCCGCCGTCGACTACATGGCCACGTTGTGCCTCGCCCTCGGCATGAACATCCGCCAGGATTTCCAGGCACCCGGCCAACGTCCCGTGCCTATGGTCGATCACGCCGCTCAGCCGCTCCGGGAGTTGCTGTCATGATCTCCGTGCGATGCTCGCTCGCCTGCTGGCTTCTTCTGGTAACCATCCCTGTGGTTGGTCTAGGGCAAGCGCCTCCTTACAAGCCGGCGGCAGATGCGGCCGAGGCCATCAAGCGCATCGAGGAAATTGGCGGCAGCGTTCGCAAGGCGGCTCTTGAAGGCGACGCCCTTGAAGTTGATCTGCGCAGCAGCGCCGCGACCGACGAGCAGTTGCAGTATTTGCTTGCTCTGAAGAACGTCGCGGTTGTTCGGTTGCGCGAATGTCGAATCGGGGACGCGGGTCTCGTCCATCTCGGTAAGATCGCGGGCCTGAAGAAACTGCACCTGGAAAAAACGCAAATCACCGACGCTGGTCTCAAGCATCTCGCAGGTCTGAAAGAGCTTGAAGTACTCAACTTGTTCGGCTGTGGCATCAGCGACCCTGGCCTGAATTCTTTGCAACCGTTGCCCAATCTCAAGTCCCTATTTATCACGGAAACAAAGGTGACGGAAGCGGGCATTGCGGCCTTGCGAAAAACGATGCCTAAACTGGTCGTCGTGCCTGACCGTGCCATGGAGCGTGGGCAAGCGGAGGCGGCGTGGGACACTGCCAAGAAAGCACTTGCCGAGATGGAAGTCCGTTTTCAGGCGGCGAAGAAAGACGCCGAAGTCCTGGTGCCGAAGGTTGCTGAACTCAAGAAAAAAATGGACGAAGCTGCGAAGAAACTGAACGAAGCCAAGGGTAAAGGCGGGGACGTCAGCGAGGCGCAAGCCGCTCTCAAGGTCGCCCAGCAGCAACACTCGCAAGCTGCCAACGCCGCCAAGAATTTTGAACTCGCCCAGAAACACCTCGCCGCCTATCGCCAACTCGAAGCGGACACACGGTCACGCGTGGAAGCGTTGCGCGCCAAGTAAGTCGGCCGGTTAACCGTGTCATCAGTATTCGTTACGGTTCATATCGTCGCTCGTCTCCATGTCGATAAAAATAAATTGCTCCAAAGACGCCGAAGAACTGGGCGATCTGGAGATGAAAATTGGATCAGGAGTGAAGAAATGTATCTTGGAATCTATCGAAGAGGCACCGTCTACAAGGTCCTCTGCTTGCTCGTTGGTTTGAGCTTCGAGATTCACGTTCGAGCCGACGACATCGTTCTGATCTTCGCCGGGCAATCGAACATGGAAGGCAAGGGGACGACCAACACGGCCTCGCAGCTCACCGATCAAGAAAAAGCCGTCATTCCGAATGTCAAAGGTTTCTATTGCAACGCCTTGCCGGACAAGGGCAAGCCCGATCCGTGGGGCCTGAAACTCTACGATGCCAAAGGACAATTCTGGTTCAACTGGGCCAGTTGGAGCGACAAGACATTTCCCGCAGTGAGCGGCACCTGGCAAGACTATGCCTATTGGCGAAACAGCTGGATGGGCAAAGACGCCTATGAGCACGGGCCGCAAGGCGAGTTCTGGTATCTCGGTATCAATCCGGGCGAGCCATGGTCCAACGCGGCTCGCTTCACCTCGGGCGAGGATGTGAAAGAGTTCGGCCCAGAGTTCGACGTGGCTCGCGTCGTCGCGGCGGCCAGGCCGAAGGACACGATCTACATCGTGAAATATGCTCCAGGCGGCACGTCCTTGGCCAACCAGTGGGATTTGTCCGACTCGTGGAAAGGCTATGGAGCGTACACGGCCATGAAGCAGTGGGTCGATCTCGCTTTGGCCGCCAAGCCAGGGGCCAAGGTTGCCGGTTTCTTCTGGCTGCAAGGCGAATCCGACGCCGTCAAGGGCGAGTACGCCATGGCTTACGAGGCCAATCTGAGCGAGCTTGTCGCCAAGGTGCGGAAAGACTTCAAGGCGCCGAAGTTGCCTTTCGTCCTCGCGAAAATCCATCCGGGGCATCCCGATCGCAATTACGGCGTTGTCTGGAGCGGCGGCAAGAAAGGGATCGACGCCGTGCGCGCCGCCCAGACCAAATTGGCCCAGACTACCGCGAATGTTGCCGTCGTCGAAACCAGCGATCTCAAGTTGCTCACCAAAGAGTGGTATCAGAAGAAGGGCAAGGACCGCAAAACGTTCAACGACGGCGTGCTGATCGATTTGATGGACAAGGACAAATTCCTGGCGCCGGTTCACTTCGATCATGACGGCATCCGCACCATCGGCAAACGAATGGGAGCCGCGTGGCTGGAACTTCACGGCAAGGACACGTCGCCCAAGGGGGCGAAGGAAACCAGGCCGAGCCGAGCGTTTCATCTCAGCGCCAAAGGGGATGACGACGCCGACGGTGCCACGCCTCAGCGTGCCTGGCGATCGCTGGACAAGCTGCGCGGCATCGACCTGGTCGCGTGGGATCAGATTGTCCTTGCCGAAGGGGAAGAGTTTCGCGGCGGCATCAGTTTGTTGCCGAGCGTCGGCGGCTCAGCCAAACAGCCCATCGTCATTCGCGGCGGCGGACCGCGGCGTGCGACCATTATCGCCGAGGAATTTCCGGCAATTGATGCGACCGCCGGTGGGATCGAGATACGCGATCTGATCTTGAAGGGTCCGGGCATGCCGCCAGGTGAAGGAAAAAAGCCAATCCCCGGCATCCAATTCTACACCGACGACGCCAAGGGAAAACGACACGCGCATCTGCGCATTGAGCGCGTAGAAGTCTCCGGCTTCAGCGGCCCGGGCGTCAGCAGCGGCGGCTGGCACGACAACCAGCCCGGTTACGATGACGTGCTGATAAGCGAAGTCCGCGCTCACGACAATCAGGGCGTCGGCATTACGTTCTTCGGGAAACGCGATCCAGCTCAATCTGCGTATGCCAACCGCAAGGTCGTCATTCGCGATTGCGTCGCTTCCAAGAATCTTTCCGGTTCCGGCATCGTGCTCGGCGGCGTTGACAACGGCCTTGTCGAATATTCGCTGGCGGCCGAGAACCTTGGCAAAGGAGGCGGGGTCGGCATGTGGGCGTACGACTCCAAAAACGTTCGCTTTCGCCATTGCATCGTTCACGGCACCCGCACCGACGGCAAAGACGGCGGCGGTTTCGATCTCGATGGCGGCTGCCTGGATTGCCTCGTCGAACGCTGCCTGAGCTTCGACAACTTCGGTCCCGGCTACATGCACTGCGATTATCCCAAAGCCGGCAAAACCCAGGGCAACGTCATTCGTTTCTGCATCAGCATCAACGATGGCCGCAAAACGAAGCAACCCGCTTTCGGCTTCGGGTTTGTTGCGTGGGGCGCCGGCCTCGACGAATGTCGCCTCGAAAACAACCTGGCGATCGTCACAAAAAACGCGAAACAGCAGCAGGCCGAGGGCCTGTTGTTCGTCACTGTCGTGACTGGCTTCGCGGACAAAACCGATCAGACGCACATTCGCGGTTGTGTCGTATCCAAGTGCATCGCTTTTTCCCAGGCGACCGATGTCCCACTCGTTTCCACCAGCATCGAAAAGATGACGCCTGCTGACGTCCGATTTGCGGGGAACGCCTATCTTTCGCAATCGCCGCTCTTTTCGATTGGCAAAGAACGCTTTCCTGGTATCAACGAATGGCGGAAGGCGACGGGCCAAGAGACTCGCGATGGGAAATCGACGGCCGTGCGACTCGATCCAGCCTCGCTCGAGTTGCCGGCGGATTATCGCAGCGTCGAACCCAGATTGTTGGCGAAATATCGCCTGTTCGACGCTCTGCTTGCAAAATGACGCTGGCTGTCCCATCGAGCAAGGTGCTTGGAAAGTTTACGCTGCTCGCCCTCAGTATTGTGGCAGTCCCGGCCGGTTTGTTGACGATTCATATCCGCAAGGACCTTGGCGTGAAAAATCTCCCGTTCGTGATTGCCGAGACCGGCATGAATGGGCCGCAAGAGTAACACCCGCGTGCGATTTCTCTGATGAAGGCCCAGGCCGCCGTGGCCGAGTACAAGGAACTTCAGGAAACGTCGCATTCGTTGGCACGAAGACGTTCTGGCGGGAGAAGGAAGTGTCGCCGACCGGCCAGGGGTTTCACTGGAACACCAACGCCGAGACCTACTATTTGATTGGCGAAGCGATGGGCCACGCCATGAAGAAGTTGTGCGAAACAAAGTCGACAGCCAAGTGATCACCACGAAAGGTTGATTCCATGCCGAACACGCAATGCCGATCTTGGTTCACGGCGAGCCTGGTACTCGCAGCCTTTCTGTGTTCGTCCGCGGTCGCGACGGCTGACGAGCCTCCGCAAAAGGCGGAGATGGCGGGCTCCCTGTTTGTCCCGCATAGCAGAGCCCCCAAGACCTTTGACGCCGGGTTCTCCATGTCACGGTTTGCGGGGGAGGATCGGCACATCGCAGAACGAGAGAGCGGCGATGCCGTTCACGCCAACCAGCAACGTTTTCTGACTCCATGCGGCACTGTCGAGGTAGGTGATCGTCCGCGCGTCGACAGCGCCGGTGAGTTTAAACGTCACCCGATTTTCAGCCACAGTTCCTGATACAACGTTTCCTTTCTGCCCGTTGAGATAGAACTGACCCGACAAAGAATTGTCCCATTTCACGGGTTGGTCGAACTCGAGCGTAATCGTTGCCTTCTTCTCGTTCGTGAAGTAGGCACGTACCAGGTTCGGTGGAGCGATCGAGGTCGCGGGTTGTTTGCCGTAGAAATCACGTTCGACCAATGGCATGATGAGCCGGGCGAACTCAGCATAACCCGCGGCGGGGAAGTGACAGCCGCCAGGCGGGTCGATTCCCAGAGTGGACATGAGGTGCAGGTTGGAGAAGGCCGTCGGTAGGTTTCGCTGCACCTCACGCAACCGGTTGTCCGAGCCGTTGACCCCCATTGCGCAGGCCTTCGGCCAAATTTGAAAGACGTAGTAGTGTTGGATATTCGGGTAGTCCTGTTTCCATGCTGCCGCCAAGTCGATGAAGTACTGTCGATAGGTCTCGTAGCCGTAGCCGCCGGTGGGCCCGTCGGCGCCCTGATCGTTTTCGCCTTGATGCCAAATCACGCCGCGAATGCCGTGCGTCAACTTCGCCTGGCGCACGCGGCCAAGCAGCCGGCCGTAAATGGTTGTGGGGTCTTCCGGGTCGGCCTCATTCCGCTGGTGCTGGTCGATCCGCGTTCCGCCGACTGCTCCATTGATCAGAAAAATGGGCACCTTATGGCTTTCGACCAATCGCCGACCGAGTTCCATTCCCCAGTAACCGATCTGGAGCTTTTCACCATCACGGCTGCGGTGCGTGGCGGCGCCCCAACCGCCGCCGGCCTTCGGATTGCTGGACATGCTGCCGAAGGTGCGAATCCAGTCGCTCCGGAACGCCGGTTCGTCCTTGCCGAAGTCGGTCGCCACCGCGTTGGACTGGCCGTTGATCAGGTAGGCGTCACCGCACAGCAGGTCGCCGGCTTTGTAGAGCACCCTCTCAATGTCGCCGCTCTTGCTGCCGAACTCGACCCGGTACTTGATCAACCCCGGCTTGAGCTTCACTGCAAACGCATACGAGCCATCTGGACCAGGTTTTTGACTCGTGTTAGTGAATGGCTTCTCGTCAGCAAAGACCTTCAGGAATACCGATGCGGCCGGTTCCTTCAGCACACCGTTGTAGTAGAGCGTTCCCTCGTTCTTGTCATCGCGGGCATAGAACTGGCCGTCCACGGGTTTCTCATTCTTCTCGGCCAGACGCTCGACCCAGGCGTCCTTCGCCGGTTCTTTCACCTGGATTGTGACGGACTGGAGCGTCGGTTTGCCGCCATTGTCGATCGCTGCCGTTACCGTCAAGTGGCCGCTGTTCTGACAACGCTTCAAGATGAGTTTGCCCGGCAACACCTCCTTGATCGTGGCCAGGTCGGCAACACTCCACTTGATGTTCAGCTTGTTGGCCCCCTTGGCCCGCATCGCTTCCATGTTGGTAATTTGCGGGACGATCTCGATCGGTTTCCGCCCGTCCCATGCGACTGGCGCCTGAAGGTTGAAGATTGGCTCCGGGATCTCCTCCTTGATGGTGACGCGCACATCTTTCGTCTTGGTCTCGGTGGGATAGACCGCCTTGAATCGCAATAAAACAGACTGATCCCCGACCACTCGGCCGGCATCGAACCTGTACGAGAATCGATCCACGGCCAAGACGGTCTCTTTGCCGCCTTTGACGACGCACCAGGAAACCTTGTCCGCGCCGCCGGCCTTCGCCTGAAAGGTCTTGCTCTTGCCCTCCGGGACCACAGCCACCGTTTCCGACAGGCCGAACTCGTTGCCCGGCCGCACCAAATGGCCAACCAGCGTTTGGAGTGGCTTCTGATTCTCGTACTGCAGTTTGATCCAGTCGGCGGACCGAGCGACCTTGGAAATGCGGACCTCGTCAATGTCGCCGACGAAGTTGTAATTGTGGTACCAGCCGCCGATCCACAGCCGGGCCGGGCTCTTGATGCCCAGCGGGGTCCCCAGCGATTTGTTGACTCCGTCGAGAACACCATTCACGTAGATGCGTGAATCTCCCTTCTCATAGGTGTGAACCACGTTGGCCCATTCCGACCGGGTCATCAAGCTCTTGCCGGCGACATTTCCTCCGGAGAAATAACAGTCCATATTGATGTGCGGCGGGCTGCGATATTGCATGACCACCTTGCCCTGCGCATGCTCGTTACCCCAGGCGATGACATTCCCGTTGGGCTTTTCGGCCCGGAACCAGGCCTCCGTGGTGTGCGGACTGGCGCCGGTGGGATAACTGGGAATCGTATCTCCGCCAAAGATTCCTTTCTGACCCGGGAAGTGCCTTGCCGCGCCGATCACTCCAGGGACGTGTGTCGTGCCCGTGTCCTTCGAGGTCAGCGTGCCCGTTTCATCAGTCACCGGCCCGCTCATGTGCCAGACGCTGACATAGCCGTTCGATTCGTTGAACACGGCCTTGCCCTCGGACTGCGACCTGGCGTCGGTCTTGCCCCAGTGCAGTTTCAACTCCTGTCGGGCGTTGCCGACAATCTTCGGAACACGTACCCAGATGGAAGCAACGCCGTTGGTCGGATCCCATTCGTCAATCTGGTACGCCAGCGGCTCACCCTTGGCTGATGAAAAGCGGACATCCTCGCCGTTGGCCTTTGCCTGGGTGAAATCGAAGAAGTCCTTGTGCAGTCGCACCAGGAGCGGAAAGTTCTCAACAGCGGCGGATGCCGGCAAATCCGCCCCGGCCGGCGTCGTGAGAATAAACATCGACCCAAAATTCTTCCACTCGGGATACTGGGCAGCAACCGGTGTCGCGAATGTCACGAAAAGAAACAAGGCCAGAGTGAGCGGGGAACGCATCTTTGTTATCCGAAGGAGGAATGGCAGGTCGTTTTGTCGGGCTACAGTATTATTAGCATCCGGCATTGCCGACGGCAGGTCTGGTCGTGGCCCCGATCGTCGGCATCACCACGACGGAGACGGGTCTTCTCATCCTGCGAACGACAAAAGGCAATCCGGCGATCAGTGCGTTTGAAGCCTACAATGACACAAGCGAAGGGCGCGATCTGAATTCATCGGGAAAGTAACCTATGCCCTGCACGAAATTCGTTGCCGGTCTTGTGTTGCTGCTGCTTCTCGCCAGCAGCGTCCATGCCGGCGAGAAAGCCGACCGCAAACTGCAGTCTCGTTTCGAGGAGACGGTGCAGCCGTTTCTGAAGTCGCATTGCATCACCTGCCACGGCGCGAAGAAGAATCGCGGCGATGTGACGTTGCATGAAATGCGAGCCGATCCGAAGGACCTCTGTTTCGCTTCAGTCGAATCTGGAAGATCGCTCCGTTTGGGTTAGTCTAACCTGAACGGAGGTTTATTCATGAACAGCGAACGTCGGCATGTCGAGCCTCACGAGAGGATCGCCGCA
>VGYC01000141.1 GCA_016873095.1 Planctomycetota bacterium
AGCAAGGACTTCAGGCGGCAGCGATGCCAACACTTCTGCCGATACTGTCGGTGGAGCATCCATGCCAACCGCAACAGTACCCGAAACCACGATTCCGAGCTATAGCGACCCGTGACCGGTTACTCCCACGGTTCGTCGAGCCTGAACTCCTTGAACAATTCTTGTTGCTCGATGTATGGCAAGATCAACACCCGCCAGCTCAGGAGTGGCTTGCCCTCCTTGCTGTAGTGCACGGCCGGGGGGAACGAACCGTTCTGACCCTGGTAGCTGTGCATGGCCAGCGCGAGTTGCTTGAGGTGTCAGGTGATGGCCGTGCGCCGGGCAGCGTCGCGCACTCTCTGAACCGCGGGCACGCTAAAGAGAAGGAACGCGCCGACGACGATGCTGATGCAAATCCATAGGCCCTTGTGACGCATCACGAACGGCATGGCAGGCCCCTGTGTTGATTCTCAGTTGCTACATTTGGTGTGCCATGCTCACGGCTTTGCGTGAGCATGGTGTCGCAGCCGTAGCACAAAGCGCTGTCGTGACCAGCGGGTTCACCATGCTCACGCAAAGCCGTGAGCATGGCACCCTTTTCCGAGATTCAAACTCTTGACATGGTAGATTCTTACAGCAATTCCGCAATCGCCGTCCCCTCATACAGAATCCGATGCGGCCGGCCGGTGAAGTCGTTGAACTCGATCGCCGAGTCGATGCCGAGGTGGCGGTACATGGTGGCCAGCAAGTCTTGAGGACGCAAGGGCCTCAGGACGGGGTGCTCGGAGCGGGCGTTGGTGGCGCCGATGACTGTGCCGGAGCTGCGACTGCCGCCGGAGACGAGGGCGGTCATTGCCTGCGGATAGTGATCGCGGCCGATGCAGCCGTTGGCTGTGTTTACTCTTGGCGTGCGGCCGAACTCACCCACTGCCACCACCATGATCTTTCGCTCCAGCCCGCGCTGGTGGATGTCTTCGATCAACGCGGACAGCGCGGGATCCATGTACTCTGCGCGCCAGCGCATGCCCTTGGCCATATCCCAGCCCGGCTGGGCGTTGGCGTGATCGTCCCAGCTGAAATAGAGCGGTGTGCCCTGCTGCGGCGCCAGCGCATCGATGGTGATGACGGCTGCGCCCGCCTCGGCAAGCCGTCGCGCGAGCAGGCAGCTTTGACCCCACAGGTGCCGGCCGTAGCGCTCGCGCAGGTTCGCCGGCTCGCGCTCGAGATCAAAGGCCGCGGCCACTGCCTGGCTGGTCAGCAAATGAAACGCGTCGCCGTCTAACCTGTTCGGCACTGGCCTACACTGGCCAGCCCGGCTTGCCGGTAAAACTGGTCCACGCCCTCGCGCTGGCCAGTCTGGTCGATGCCGCGGCGCATCCGGTCGAACTGTCCGCGCAGGCCTTGCCGGTCCGTCAGGCGCGAGCCGTTGAGCCCGCCGTTGAGAACGAGATTCGGCGGCCGAAAACCCGGCAGCGCCGGATTGCCCGACGCAAAGCCGCGATGCGATACTCCCAGGTACGTCGGCCGAGTCATGAACGGCTGGTTGGGCACGCCAATGTACTGCGGCAGACCGGCCCGGTTGGGGCCGCGCAGTCGGCTGGCAATCATGCCGAAATCAGGATGTTCGGATACGGCCGTCGAGGTCGGGTCCGGCCGCGTCGGCGTCTTGCCCGTCAGCACTTCAATCGAGCCGTCGTTGTGCGCCGACATCTCGTGATGCAGCGAGCGCACCAGGTTGTAACGATGTGCCTGCCTGGCCAGGCGTGGGAACAGCTCGCAGATCTCGATACCGGGGACGGTGGTGGCGATCGGCCGGAACGGTCCGCGAAACGCGCTGGGCGCGTTCGGCTTCATGTCAAAGGTTTCAAGCTGGCTGGGCCCGCCCCACATCCAGAAGAGAATGACGGCCGTGTCCGGCGCCGCTCTCGATGCAGCCCGCGCAGCCAGCAAGTCCGCCAGCCCCAGGCCCCCTAGCGCCAGTGTCCCGGCCCGCAAGAACTCGCGGCGCGTTTGCGGTCCACGGCAGTCGTTTGATGCCATTCCACCACCCTCTGCGACGTCCTGAAGAACAAGTACATCGAAATTGTAGACGGATCCCACGGCCGCCACAACAGCATAAACAGTTCCTAATCGTCCAGGCGGACAGCGGCAACTTGCGCCACGGCTCGTCTTTTATTTTCCGCGACAAGTCATTATTCTCTCGCCGAATATGGAAAGGAGCGAGAACATGGGCGATGCCGTTGCAAGGATGGTGGATTTCCTTCGCGATCAGCGCAGGCGCGAAGCGCAGGCGCGTGCTTGCCGGCGCTGGCTGGAGCGTGTTTCGTTGCTGGCGGCGCCGCTGCAGCAGATTGTCGATGTCTTTCAAGCGAGCCTCGATGAACCGGAATGGACGGTCACCGTCCGGACGGATGCTGCGCGGGTGCAGTTTCCGCTGACGATCTCCTTTGATTCCTCCCGGATCTTGCTGCCGGGTCGCCAGCTTTCCGACGCGCCGGAGTTTCAGATTGGCGCCAGCGCCCTGTTTCGCTGCGAGGCGGAAGGAGTTGTACGCGGCTACCGGTTTCCTTTTCACGGCATGAAGCGCGCCAGCCGCGCCGAGCTGTTTACGGAACTCGGCGAGGTTGATGCCGTGTCGGCCGACGACCTGGCCCATGCCGTCGTGGACTTCCTGGAATGGGCGGCGGCCGGCAAAGGCAGCGGGCAGCGCCGGCTGCGCTTTACTTCGCCGCTCAGCCAGCCAGCGCTCGCCGCCGAGCCGGTGAAACTGCGCATCGCCGCCTGAAACAGCGCGACACGACGACCACCCAATTCTAATTCGCCAGCGCCAGCACGAGAATTGGGGCGGCCATCAGCAGGTTCAGTCCCAGCCAGGCCAGCAACGAGTGGCGCAAGGACACGCCGCGGCGCAACCAGTTCAGGAAGGGGATGGCGAGTAAGCTGCCGATCGCACCGGCGGCATACACCAGGCATGTCGCGGTGAACGGAGCCCCTGGAAACAGCGCCAGCACCAGGCCAAGGATGCATGGCCAGATCGGTCCCTGGCAGGCGCCCACCAGGAGTAGCCCCCAGCCGCTGGCGTGGCCGTAAGCGCCTGCCATATTGCCCATCGTGATCGCAATCAGCAAGATCAAGATCAGGATCCAGCCGCCTTCCCAGCCTTCCAGAAGGATGAGTCCCGTTCCCAGCCGAGCGGCCAGAAACGCCAGCCAGAAACCGATCAGCCACCCGTGCGTGGCGCGCTCGCCGTAGCCAAGGCTTGCCAGAAACTGGTTGGGCCAGATGGCAAGCCCGTTCTCCAATGGCAAGGCAATGAAGCCGACAAGCAACGCAAACCAGAAGTAGGGCTGCGACAGCAGTGGTCCCAGTTCCTCGGCCGGCATCGGCTCGTGGTACGACGACTTGAGAGTAAACATCACCAGGATCGCGGGAATCAATCCCGCCAGGCCAACTAGCAGCATGCCGGTGCGAAAGGTGAACCTCGTCCCCAGCAGTCGTGCGAAGATCGGGCACAGGACGACACCGAGGCCGACACCGAAAAAACCAAGGTTGAGTGCGCCTGCGGGACTGTTGGCGCCCCAGAACTCGCCGGCCATGAGTGCCAGTCCGCCGGCTACGAGGATTCCCCAGGCAGCGCCCAGCAGCATGATGACTGGAATCAGAGAGGACAGCGATAGCTTGACACCGAGCGAGGCCAGCCCGACGCAGGCAAGCAGCGCGCCGGCAAACAGGACCTCGCGTCCGCCCCAGTTGTCGACGGCGTTGCCGCCAAGCGCAAGCGCCGGCGCGAAAGCGATTAGGAACCAGGGATCGAGATTGCCGACCGCCGACTCTTCCATGCCCAGGCGTTGCGCGAGCGGCCTGCGCAGCCGCGACAGCAGATTGGGCATCAGGCCCAGAAACATGCCGGTGGCGATGCTGGCGAGTACGGGCAGGAGATTCTCAGGCAAGGCATGACCTCATGGAATGTCAACCAAGCAGGATTTCAAGCGAGGCTAAGACCGGGCGGCGTCCTATGCGGTTGTCGTCTGTCACTCGATTTTTCGCGAATTCGCAGGCCGACCATGGCCAAGCAAACACTGCGTTCATAAGTCTGATGTTTTGGCGTCGGCCCCCACAACTGTTCCCAGCAAGTAGTTCGATGCCGGCGCGTGAGTCTTTTGTATAGAATAAGTGCGGCAAACTGTCGTGGGCAATCGCCTAGTGAACCGCGAACCTTTACCGGGCAAACCAGGAACGTGAACCAGAAGCGCGGGCGGTGGGTCAGAGTATCTGGCTAGATGGCTAGCGGGACGGGAGGTGCGGGGCGAGATTGCGGGGCGACGTTACGGCGAGCGACACAGCTGGCTCCTTATCGCTCGGGGGCTAGGAAAGAAAATCAACTTGCAAGGATTGTGCCGAATTTCTATAATCCCCAATTCCCGTACCCGGCTGCGCTTATCGTCGCCTTTTGCTAGCGTAGCTCAACGGTAGAGCTCCGGTTTTGTAAACCGGCGGTTGTGGGTTCAAATCCCACCGCTAGCTTCCACGTCAGGAGGCTGGCGTCACAGTGGCAGGCGAGAATTCATGGGCAGGTGGCCGAGCGGCCAATGGCACCAGACTGTAAATCTGGCGAACTTCGTTCTACGGGGGTTCGAATCCCTCCCTGCCCACTGGCGGATGGGTGATCCGAGCCCTGATGACAGGTCGGCTTTCCCAGGCCGACAGTGGGTGCAGGCTTGGAACTTCACCCATGGCGTTGCGGGTGTAGCTCAATGGTAGAGCACCTGCCTTCCAAGCAGGCTACGAGGGTTCGATTCCCTTCACCCGCTTAGGCCCTTTGAGGTGCGGCGTGGATTTCGACAAGGGTGAATAGCGCGACGATGCTGCACCTCTACGAAGAGTGAGTCGAGCGGTGCAATCGGGCTGGGGCATGATTTAGCAGCTGCGGGTGGCGGACAGCGGGTAGCGAATTCCATACCAATAACTGTTGCAACAAGCGCACTCCGGCTGGCCGGGTGCTGCTGTAGCTCAGCGGTAGAGCGCGTCCTTGGTAAGGACGAGGTCCTGGGTTCAAGCCCCAGCAGCAGCTTTGTGATCTTCTTGAGACGGTTTCGGTCGGGCGAGTTTGCGTCGGCAGGGTGCGTCTCCTGCTGATCCATCTTGCCTGCAGCTTGATGAGGTCGCGGCACGGCGGAAGCGTCGCCCTCCCAGGTTTTGTTTCCACCCATGGTTTGTCCGGTCCTTGCGGACTGGACGTTGAGAGTCACACGCGGAGGAAAGATGGCCAAGGAATTATTCAAACGGACCAAGCCCCACGTCAATGTCGGCACCATCGGCCACATCGACCATGGGAAGACGACCTTGACGACGGCGCTGGTGATGCGCTCGGCCGCCAAGATCAAGGGCGACCTCAAGGTCAAGACCTACAAGGAAATCGCCAAGGGCGGCACCGAGCGCGACGACCTCAAGACCGTGACCATCGCCGTGGCCCACGTCGAGTACGAAACAGCCAACCGCCACTACGCCCACATCGATTGCCCCGGCCACGCCGACTACATCAAGAACATGATCACCGGCGCCGCCCAGATGGACGGCGCCATCCTGGTCGTCGCCGCCAACGACGGCCCGATGCCCCAGACCCGCGAGCACCTCCTGCTCGCCCGCCAGGTCAACGTCCCCAATATTGTCGTCTTCATGAACAAGGTGGACACCGTTGACGACCCGGAACTTCTCGACCTGGTCGAGTTGGAGATGCGTGAACTTCTCAAGAAGTACGAGTTTCCCGGAGACGAGATTCCCATCGTCCGCGGCAATGCCCTGGCTGCCATGCTTTGCTCCGGCAAGGACGACGCTGCCTGCAAGTGCATCGACGACCTTTTTGCCGCCCTCGACTCGTACATCCCGACCCCGGAGCGTGCCGAGGACAAGCCGTTCCTCATGAGCATCGAGGACGTGTTCCAGATTGAAGGCCGCGGCACGGTGGGCACGGGTCGTATCGAGCGCGGCATCTGCAAGGTCGGCGACGAGGTCGAGATCATCGGCCTGATGAAGGAATCGCGCAAGACCACGGTCACCGGCGTCGAGATGTTCAACAAGACCCTCGACATGGGCAAGGCCGGCGACAACGTCGGCGTGCTCCTTCGCGGCATCAAGCGCACGGACCTGGAACGCGGCCAGGTGCTGGCCAAGCCCGGCTCCATCACGCCGCACACCAAGTTCGAGTCCGAAGTCTACATCCTCTCGAAGGACGAGGGCGGGCGGCACACGCCGTTCTTCACCGGTTACCGGCCGCAGTTCTACTTCCGCACCACTGACGTCACCGGCTCCGTGACCTTGCCCGAAGGCGTCGAAATGTGCATGCCCGGCGACAACGTGAAGATGACCGTCGAGCTGATCGCCGAGTCGCCGATCGCCATGGATGAAGGCCTGCGCTTCGCCATCCGCGAGGGCGGCCGCACCGTCGGTTCCGGCGTTGTCACGAAGATTATCGCTTAGTAGTGTTCGGTTTTCAGTGTTCAGTTTTCAATGAGCTTCATCTGCAAAACACGGAACACTGATGAAGGGGTGTAGCTCAATTGGTAGAGCACCGGTCTCCAAAACCGGCGGTTGAGCGTTCGAGTCGCTCCGCCCCTGATAAAGTGGCGGATGATCGGATGCATCCCCTCGCCGTTGCTGTGCCAAACGGGGTCGTTGCCCCAGGTAAGGATTAGCCATGTCCGTGGCCGAAAAAACTGTTGCGGAAAAGATCGCTCAGCGTCCGCATCTGCAGCTGGCGTGGAGCAGCCTGCTGGGGGCGGTCTACGTTCTGTTCAGCATCGGCATGGTCCTGGTTGGCATCCCGCTCCTGTGGGCCAGGCTCGAAATCGGCAATGAGTACCTGTCCGGCGCCTTGTTGCTTATCGTCCTCATGGGCGCTGCGGTTGGTTTCTTGTTCCTGGGGTTGACGCTGGAAGGCAAGAACCCGCCGCGCGGCCTGCGCGCCGGCGTGTTTTTCGCAGCCCTGGGAGTACTCTTGATTCTCTGGTTCGCACAGGGAATCGGCATGCTGTTGATGGGCGCGGAACTGGATGCCAGCGTGGGATTTGGCGTGATGGCTGCAACCGTTCTGGGTCTGGGTTACATGGGCTCGCGGCTCTTGCTGAGCCCAGGCTTCGCCGACTGGCTTGGCCATGTCGAGGATCACGGGTGGTTTCACGCGGTTCGCTACAAGGTCAACCAGGGCTGGCGGGTGCGGTTCGGCACGCTGGTGGCCCTGTTCTTCCTGGGCGCCTGCGGCATCTACACGTTGTGGCTGCACGGCTCCTTCGGAAACGATCGACTCGTGGCCAACGACTGGCTCGCCTTCGTGCCGTTCACCAGCATCGACATCCCGATCATGTTCCGCGTACACTGGACGATGCCGCTCATCCTGTTCGGACTTCTGATCTGGGTGCCGTGGCGGATTGTGAACTGGCCGTTGTTCGCCGACTTTCTGATTGCCACTGACGCCGAGATGAACAAGGTTTCCTGGACGACTCGCAAGCGGCTCTTTCAGGATACCATCGTCGTGCTCGTGACCGTGTTCTTGTTGACGACGTTCTTGTTCTTCATCGACATCCTGTGGATTCGTGTGCTGAGCGCGGTGCAGGTGCTGCGCGTCGATGTGCGTGCCGAGCAGCTGAAACAGACCGAAAAAACGCAATGGTGACCAGGGCGGTCGCCCTTACCGGAAAGCTCCTACCCTTGATACTCATGGCCGACGAAACTTCGACAACCAACGGCGACCCCGTTCCCGAGGATCCCAAATCCGAAGGCGCGAGCGTCAACGGAACCGACGGCGCCGCGGATTCGTCCGCGGACGAAAACAAGCAATGGTACGTGGTCAAGGTCCAGAGCGGCCGCGAGGAGTCCATCAAGGACGCCATCGAGCGCCGCGTCAAGATTGAGGGCCTGCAAGCGCATTTCGGCCAGATCATCATCCCGGTGGAAAAGGTCACCGAGATGCGCAACAACAAACGCGTGATCAAGGAGCGGAAGCTCTTTCCGGGCTATCTGATGGTCCAGGTGCAGTACAACGACGACATCCAGTATCTGTTCCGCGAGACGTCCGGCGTGGGCGATTTCGTCGGGGCTACCCCGAATCACCCGCCCCAGCCCATGAAGGAGCACGAAGTCGAGCGCATGCTGAAGAAGCGCGGCGACACCGTCCCCGGCGAGGTCAGCAAGCCTCGCTTCGACCGCGGCGACAAGGTCAAGGTCAAGGACGGTACCTTCTCCGGGATGGAAGGCGAGGTTAAAGAACTCCTGGAAGCCAAGGGCTCGGTACGCGTGGAACTGACAATCTTCGGCCGGCCCGTGCCTGTCGAACTCGAATACTGGCAGGTCGAGCAGGTGTAAGTTTTTCAGAAATACTGAAAACTGGCGGAAGCAGCGACGCGAAGAGGAGCATCATGGCCAAGCAAGTGACGGCGTTGATTCGACTGCAGGTGCCCGGAGGGACGGCCACGCCGGCGCCGCCGGTCGGACCCGCTTTGGGCCAGCACGGCGTCAACATCGGCGCCTTTGTCTCCCAGTTCAATGACAAGACCAAGGACCAGCGCGGCATTACGCTGCCCGTGGTCATCACGGTGTTCAGCGACCGCAGCTTCACCTTTGAGGTGAAGAGTCCGCCCGCCGCCGTCTTGCTCAAGCAGGCCGCCGGAATCCCGCTGGAAAAGAAGAAGGGTGGCGAGGTCATCAACGCCGACGAAAAAACCAAGAAGAGCGGCAAGTACAAGGGCTTTGCCGTCTCCGGCGCTCAGGTCAAGGAGATTGCCAAGCGCAAGTTCAACGACCTGAACGCACGCGACCAGGACCACGCCGTCCGTATCATCGAAGGCACCGCCCGCAGCATGGGCATCACGATCGAAGGATAACGAACCATCATGGCCAAGAAAGCAAGCGCCGACAACGCTGAGACTGCAGAAGTTCCGGAAGCGAAGGCGGAAGGCAAGGCAGCGGAAGGCAAGGCAAAGGGTAAACCTGCCGAAGGGAAGGCGCAGGAAGGCAAGCCGTCTGCCGAGGGCAAGGCTCCCAAGGAGGGCAAGGAAAAGAAGCCGCGCGAGCCGAAGGTGAAGGAAGTTGCTGCCGAAGCCGCGCCCGCCGCCGAAGCGAAGAAGCCGGAAGCGGCCGCCGCTGACGCCGCACCGAGCGGTCCCAAGCAGCGCGGCAAGCGCTGCGGCGTGCCGCCCGCGCGCGGCAAGAAGCTTCGCGCACACCTGAAGAACCTGCAGAACAAGATCGAGAAAGAGGGCATCGCCCCCTTGAAACGGGCCATCACCCTTCTCAAGCAGATGAAGCGCAGCAAGTTCGACGAGACGGTCGAAGTGCACATGTGGCTGGGCGTCGATACGGCCCAAAGCGATCAGCTCATCCGTGGCACCGTGTCGTTGCCGCACGGCATCGGCAAGTCGGTCCGCGTCCTGGTTTTTTGCCAGGCGGAAAACGTCGCCAAGGCCAAGGAAGCCGGCGCCGACTATGCCGGCAGCGATGAGTTCATCAAGAAGATTCAGTCCGAGAACTGGCTCGAGTTCGACGTGGCGCTGGCCACTCAGGACATGATGGGCCAGGTCAGCCGGCTTGGCAAGATGCTCGGCCCGCGCGGCCTGATGCCGACTCCCAAGGCCGGCACCGTCATCACTGGCGACGTGGCCGCCGCCGTCAAGGAGTTCAAGGCGGGCAAGGTTGAGTACCGCACTGACAAGGGAGGCAATGTCCACGCCGGCGTCGGCAAGATGAGTTTTGATGAGGAGAAGCTGGCACAGAACATCACCGCCTTTGTCGATCAGGTCAAGTCCGTCAAGCCCTCCGGCGTCAAAGGCAATTATGTAAAATCGATCACCCTGTGCTCGACGATGAGCCCCGGCATCCCGGTACAGATGTAGGCCCGCCGCACCGGCCGAGCGTCGCAGTGAAAAATGGTCGCGCTGGAAGCCTGATCCGAGAAGACGAGAGAACACGACATGAGCAAGAAGGTCAAGCAGATGGGCATTGACACGCTGAAACAGACGTTTCAGGGCGTTCGTGACCTGGTGATGATGAACGTGGTCGGCCTGGATGCGGTCTCCAACAATCAGATCCGGCTGACGCTGCGCAAGAAGAATATCCGCCTGCAGATGGTCAAGAACAGCCTGGCCAAGCGCGTCTTCGACGATATGGGCATGGTGCTGGACAAGACCTGGGAAGGTTCGACGACCCTGGCCTGGGGCGGCACCAGCGTGGCCGAACTGTGCAAGGAACTGGAAGCCCAGTTCAAGAAAGCAAAGGAGAAGGTCAAGTTCAAGGGAGCCGTTGCCGACGGGCAACCGATCACCTTCGAGCAAGGCCTGACCATGCCGACGCGGCAGGAAGCCATCGGCGCGGTCATCATGCTGCTCTTGTCACCAGGCCGTCGCCTGGCCGGGCAGATTCGCGGTCCTGCCGGCCGTCTTGCCGGCCAGATCAAGAGCATCTCGGAGAAGAAGGACGAAGCGGCTCCGCCAGCGGAGGCACCGGCCTCTTAGCACGGGCTACGGGCTGTCAAGAATCCGACGGCCCCGTAAGTGAACGGATTCGTTGCTGCATGGGTCTTTGTTTGGGGCTATTACGCGAACCGCTGCCAAGCTTCAGGCAGCTAGGCTTTGGAATATCACGAGTGACACTCTGTGAGGAAAGGAACGAGTCATGCCAGAATGGTCTGGTGAAATCAAGGAGCTGGGCGACAAGCTGGTCGCCTTGACGGTCGCCAAGGCCGTCGAGCTTGGCGATTACCTGAAAGAAGTCTACAAGATCGAGCCTGCGGGCGGCGGCGCCGTCATGATGGCGCCGATCGGGGCTGGTCCTGCGCCCGGCGGCGAGCAGAAGGCGGAGCAAACCGAGTTCACGGTCGTGCTCGAGGCCTTTGGCACGGACAAGATCAAGGTCATCAAGGTGGTCCGCGAGATCACTGGCTTGGGTCTCAAGGAAGCCAAGGACGCGGTGGAAGGTGCGCCCAAGGCGGTCAAGGAAAACGTATCCAAGGAAGAGGCCCAGAAGTTCAAGAAGATGCTCGAGGACGCCGGCGCCAAGGTGACCGTCAAGTAACCTTTTGCCTGGCTTACGTTCGCGCTCGCGCTCCCACGCGCGAGCGCGATCCATTGTTTTCGCCCCCGGAAGCAGAGTGAGGCACAGTCCGGCGCGTCGAGAAGCGGGGATGACTTCTCCTTCGAGCCGGACATCACGTTGTCAAACGGTGGATACAGCGTGCAAGGCGCTAGCCAGTTCACTTTGATTATTCGATGTCCACGCCAGCCCGGCTCCCACTGGGAGGACCGGGCTTCTCCGCCGTATGCCGGCGCCAGCGCCCTGGTCCGGCGAACATTCAGCCGCCAGCGTTTCGAATCCCGCGCAAGCGACGACGGTAATACGAGCCACGAACACCCGCACCATCTGGGAGGAGCTTGAACCATGCCCATCCCGGCAAAACGCACGATCATACCGCAACTGGTCCGCAATTTCGGCCGGCACGGCGACCACGTCGAGGTGCCGCCGCTGACCGACGTGCAGACAAAGTCCTACGACCGCTTCCTGCAGCTGGATGTGCCACCCGAAAAGCGCACGGCGACGGGGCTCGAGGGGGTGCTGCGCGAGATCTTTCCCATCGAGAGCTACGACAAGACCATCAACCTGCAATACCTCAAGTACGAGCTGGGCAAGCCGCGCTACGGCCCGGACGAGTGCCGGCAACTGCGTTTGACCTACGGCCGCCCCTTCCGGGTCTGGCTCCGACTAAACAAGGAGCAACCGGTTGAGGAGGAAGTCTACCTGGGCGACATGCCGATCATGATCGGCGGCGGCGAATTCATCATCAACGGCGCCGAGCGCGTAGTCGTTTCCCAGCTGCACCGGTCGCCGGGCGTCGATTACGTCGTCGAGACCGACACGGGCGACCGCAA
This sequence comes from Planctomycetota bacterium, assembly GCA_016873095.1. Lineage (GTDB taxonomy): Bacteria > Planctomycetota > Planctomycetia > Gemmatales > Gemmataceae > VGYC01. The sequence continues at coordinate 11,892 of VGYC01000141.1, forward strand.
GCTCCATAGCTGCCGCATCATCCCCGAGCGCGGCAGCTGGATCGAGATCAACGTCACCAAGAAGGACGCCCTCGGCGTTCGCATCGACCAGAGCGGTAAGTTTTCCGCCATGACCTTGCTACGGGCCATGGACCCGATCTACTCCACCGACGAGGAGATCATCAAGGCGTTCTACGCCACGCAGGCGATTGCCGCCACGCCCGCCAACCGCGACAAGATCGAGGGCGCCATCGCGGTCGGCGATGTCATCGACCCGGAGACGGGCGAGATCTACCTGGAAAGCGGCGAAACCATCACCGGCGATGTCATTGACAAGATCTACGCCTCGAAGATGAAGACGGTCAGCGTTTTGCCCACCAAGCTCGACGCCAACAAGACCGTCGATCCGCTCATTCTGACCTCGCTGCGCGACGATCCCACCAATACGCACGAAGAGGCCCTGCTCAAGATCTATCAGCGGCTTCGCCCGGGCAACCCGCCGCAACTTGAAAAGGCCAAGGAACTGTTCAAGGAGAAGTTCCTGGATCCGAACCGCTATCGCCTGGGCAAGGTCGGCCGCTTCCGCATCAATCGCAAATTCGACCAGGACATCCCCGAGAGCGAGATGACGCTGCGGGCCCTGGATTATCTGAACGCCATCCGCTACATCCTGAACCTGCGCAACGGCGCCGGCGAGTTGGACGACATCGACCATCTTGGCAACCGCCGGCTGCGGACCATCGACGAGCTGGCCGCCGACGAGTTACGCAAGGGCTTCCTCAAGCTCCGCCGCACGGTGCAGGAGCGCATGAGCATCCGCGACCAGCAAGACATGACGCCGCGGACCCTGATCAACCCCAAGAGCATCTCGGCGGCGATCGAGTATTTCTTCGGGCGCGGCGAATTGAGCCAGGTCGTCGACCAGACCAACCCGCTAGCGCAGCTGACGCACGAGCGGCGTTTGAGTGCCCTCGGACCCGGCGGCCTCAACCGCAAGCGCGCCGGCTTCGAGGTGCGCGACGTGCACATCTCGCATTACGGCCGCATTTGCCCCATCGAGACGCCGGAAGGCACGAACATCGGCCTGATCTCGAGTCTGAGCATTTTCGCCGGCGTGGATGAGTACGGCTTCCTGATCACGCCGTATCGCAAGATCAACAAGCGCAAGCATGCCGGCGACGTGGCCTGGTTGCGCGCCAACGAGGAGTCGCAAGCCTACATCGCCCCGGCCGACACCGAGTCGGAAAACGCCAAGATCATCGAGGACCGCGTGACCGCGCGCTTCGGCGGCGAGTTCAGCGTCGTGGCCTCCGAAGAAGTGCAGTACATCGACATTTCCCCCAAGCAGATGGTTGGCGTCTCTGCGGGTTTGATCCCGTTCCTGGAGCACGACGACGCCAACCGCGCCCTCATGGGCTCCAATATGCAGCGGCAAGCGGTGCCGTTGCTCATCACCGAGGCGCCGCTGGTGTCCACCGGATTGGAAAAGGATGTGGCCATCAACAGCGGCATGGTCATCCGCGCCGAGCGCGACGGCGTCGTCACGCACGTGGACGCCGTGGGAATCCGCATCGACGAGCGCGACTATCCCCTCCGCAAGTTCGTCGGCCTGAACGAACGGACCTGCCTCAATCAGAAGCCGATCGTCAAGCTCGGGCAGAAGGTCAAGAAAGGCCAGGTCATCGCCGACGGCGCTGCCACTCAGCAAGGAGAGCTGTCCCTGGGCCGCAACGTGCTGGTCGCCTTCATGGCCTGGGATGGTTACAACTTCGAGGACGCCATCATCATCAGCGAGAAGCTGGTCAAGGACGACACCTACACCTCGATTCACATCGAGGAATTCGAGATCGAGATCCGTGAGACCAAGCTGGGCAAGGAGGAGTTCACGCGCGACATCCCCAACGTCTCACCGAAGGCGCTGTCCAACCTCGACGACAACGGCATCGTGCAGATCGGCACGTTTGTCCTGCCCGGCGATATCCTGGTCGGCAAGGTCTCGCCCAAGAGCAAGAGCGAACTGACGCCGGAGGAAAAGCTGCTGCACGCCATCTTCGGCCGGGCCGGTGAGGACGTGAAAAACGACAGTCTCGAGGTGCCGTCCGGCGTCGAGGGCCTGGTCATCGACACGCAGCGCTTCAGCCGCCGCGCCAGCATGACCGACGAGGAGCGCAAGGCGTTTGACAAGCAACATCGCGACGTCGAGGCTCATTTCAACAAGCTAATCGCCGATCAGTTCCGCGAGCTGATGAACGAACTCGGCAGCACGCTTGAGAAGCGCGAGCTCAAGGCGCTTGCCGCGGAAAAAGACGACAAGATGCTGGCGGAAAAGGCTGCAGTATTCAAGCTCGACAACTTGGAAATCCGCTCCCCCGACCGCAAGAAGGAATGTCAGGCCATCTACAACAAGCGCTCCGAACGCATCGAGTTCCTGCTCGACGAAAAGGAGCGCAAGCTGAATTCGTTGAAGCGCGGTGACGAGTTGCCCAGCGGCGTGCAGCAGATGGTCAAGGTTTACGTGGCCACCAAGCGGCAGATCTCGGTGGGCGACAAGATGGCCGGCCGCCACGGCAACAAGGGAGTCATCTCCAAGATCTTGCCCGAGGAGGACATGCCCTATCTCGCCGACGGCACCCCGGTGGACATTCTGCTCAATCCGCTGGGCGTCCCCAGCCGCATGAACGTCGGTCAGATCCTGGAGACGCACCTGGGCTGGGCCGCCACGGTGCTCAATTTCAAGGCCATCACACCCGTCTTCGACGGCGCCACCGAGGAAGAAATTCGCGGCTGCTTGACCGAAGCGGGCATTCCGGAAAGCGGCAAGTCGTACCTCTATGACGGCCGGACGGGCGAGCGCTTCGAGCAGCCGGTGACGGTAGGCTACATCTACATGATGAAGCTGCATCATCTGGTGGACGACAAGGTGCACGCTCGCGCCACCGGGCCGTACTCGCTCATCACCCAGCAACCACTGGGCGGCAAGGCCCGCTTCGGCGGTCAGCGCTTCGGCGAAATGGAAGTCTGGGCCCTGGAAGCCTACGGTGCCGCCTACGTCCTCCAGGAGTTGCTCACGGTCAAGTCCGACGACGTCGAGGGCCGCACCAAGATCTACGAGTCGATGGTCAAGGGCGAGAACACCCTGGAAGCAGGCACGCCGGCGAGCTTCGACGTGCTCACCAACGAGATTCGCGGACTGGGATTGAACATGCAGCTAGAGAAGAAGCGGATTTAGAATTCGTGCGTCTTTCCAGTGACAGGGCGGCGTTCAGGTGATCGAGCATTGCTTACGGGGGAGCGGACATGAGCACTGGCGAATCGAGCTATGATCGGATCAACGACTACGGGGCGGTGCGCATCAGCCTGGCCAGCCCTCACGACATTCGCAGCTGGTCGTTTGGCGAGGTCAAGAAGCCGGAGACCATCAACTACCGCACGTACCGCCCGGAGAAGGATGGGCTGTTCTGCGAACGCATCTTCGGCCCGGAGAAGGACTGGGAGTGTGCCTGCGGCAAGTATCGCGGCATGAAGTACAAGGGCATGATCTGCGACCGCTGCGGCGTCAAGGTCACGCACAGCCGTGTCCGCCGCAAGCGCATGGGACACATCGAACTGGCCGCCCCGGTCGTGCATATCTGGTTCTTCAAGGCCATGCCCAGTCGACTCGGCACTCTGCTCGACATGAAGACCTCTAGCCTGGAAAAGATCATCTATTTCCAGGACTACGTGGTCGTCGATCCCAAGGACACGCCGCTCAAGGAGCGGCAGCTGCTGACCGAGGATGACTTCCGACAGGCGCGAACCAACTACGGCGACGGCTTCGAGGCCGGCATGGGGGCCGAGGCAGTCAAGAAGCTGCTCGAGAAACTCGACCTCGTGTCCCTGTCGCGCGAGCTGCGCCGCGAGCTGGGCGAGCTGAACGAGAAGGAGCGCGAGGGGAAGAAGCCATCCAAGCAAAAGCAGCGCGACCTGACCAAGCGGCTCAAGGTCGTGGAGGCCCTGCGCGACAGCGGCCTGGGCGGACCGGCCAACAAGCCGGAATGGATGGTCCTCGAGTGCATCCCGGTCATCCCACCGGATCTCCGTCCACTGGTGCTGCTCGACTCGGGCAACTTTGCCACCAGCGACCTCAACGACCTGTATCGCCGCATCATCAATCGCAACAACCGCCTCAAGAAGCTGGTGGATCTCAACGCCCCCGAGGTCATCATCCGCAACGAGAAGCGCATGCTCCAGCAGTCGGTGGATGCGCTCTTTGACAATAACCGCTGCAAGCGCCCGGTGCTCGGCTCCAGCAATCGCCCGCTCAAGTCGCTCACCGACATGATCAAGGGCAAGCAGGGCCGCTTCCGTGAGAACCTGCTGGGCAAGCGTGTCGATTATTCGGCTCGCTCGGTCATCGTCGTCGGCCCGGAGCTTCGCTTGCACCAGTGCGGCTTGCCGAAGAAGATCGCGCTGGAGCTTTTCCAGCCGTTCATCATCCGCCGCTTGAAGGAACTCGGCCACGCCGACACCATCAAGTCCGCAAAGAAGATGCTCGAGCGCAAGGCCGAGGAAGTCTGGGACATTCTGGAAGAGGTCATCAAGAACCACCCGGTGTTGCTCAATCGCGCTCCAACGTTGCATCGCATGGGAATCCAGGCGTTCGAGCCGGTGCTCATCGAGGGCAACGCCATCCGCATCCATCCTCTGGTGTGCAAGGGCTTCAACGCCGACTTCGACGGCGACCAGATGGCCGTCCATTTGCCGCTGTCGATTGAAGCCCAGGTCGAGGCCACGGTATTGATGATGTCCACGAACAACATCTTCAGTCCGGCGAACGGCCAGCCGATCATCACGCCCAGCCAGGATATCGTCATGGGCTGCTACTACTTGACGGCCGACCCGCTGGCGACATTTGCGGGCCGCGAGGACGAAATGCCGCGCCCTCCCAAGGACAAGCCCATTCCCGAGAATCTCAAGGGCGAGGGCATGGTCTTCGCCAGTCCCGCAGAACTTTATCTGGCTTTCTCCGAAAAAAAGGTCGGCATCCATGCACGCGTCAAGGTGCGGCTGCCCATCGAAAAGAAGGTCATCAGCGAGGTCCGGCACGAGAAGGACAAGATGCGCGTGGACGAGGTCACGCGCAACCCCAACGGGCTGGTGGCCACCACCGTCGGACGCGTGATCTTCAACGATATCCTCAAGCCCCAGATGGCGTTCTACGACCTGGCACTGTCCAGCAAGCACCTCAGCCGGATCATCGCCGACTGCTACCAGTCCATGGGCCGCCGCGAGACCATCGACCTGCTGGATCGCATGAAGGACGCCGGCTTCCGCGAATCGACCCGGAGCGGACTGTCCTTCTCCACGGACGACCTGCGCACGCCCGGCAACAAGGAGGCCATCATCCGTGAAACCGAAAAGGACGTGGACAAGGTGCAGAAGCAATTCCTGCGCGGCATCATCACCGAGGGCGAGCGCTATAACAAGGTCATCGACGCCTGGACCCATGCGCGCGACCAGATCACCAAGCAGATGATGACCGAACTGCAGAACGACGTTCGCGACGGCCGGCCCTACCTGAATCCAATTTTCCTGATGGCCCATTCCGGCGCCCGCGGCGGCGTCGAGCAGATCCGGCAACTGGCCGGCATGCGCGGCTTGATGGCCAAGCCCTCCGGACAGATCATTGAAACGCCCATCAAGGCCAATTTCCGCGAAGGCCTGAGCGTGCTCGAGTACTTCAGCTCGACGCACGGCGCCCGCAAGGGCCTGGCCGACACGGCCCTCAAGACCGCCGACTCCGGTTACCTGACGCGCAAGCTCGCCGACGTCGCCCAGAACGTCGTCGTCACGATGTACGACTGCGAGACGACGCAGGGCATCACCAAGGGCGTCGTATACAAGGGTGAGGAAATCGAACGCGCCCTGAGCGAATCGATTCGTGGCCGCGTCAGCCGCAACAACATCACAACCATGACCGGCGAGGTGGTCGTCAAGGAAAACGACATGATCACCTGGGAACAGGCCCGGCGGATCGAGCAAATGGGCCTCGACAAGATTCTGGTGCGCAGCCCGATGACTTGCCAGGCGCCGCTGGGCGTGTGCCGGCTGTGCTACGGCATGGATCTGGCAACCGGCAATCTCGTCGAGGAGGGCATGGCGGTGGGCATCATCGCTGCCCAGTCTATCGGCGAGCCGGGCACGCAGCTCACCATGCGAACCTTCCATATCGGCGGCACCGTGAAACGGGTGGTTGAAGAGAGTGACATCAAGGCCCGCAAGTCCGGCGTTGTCAAGTTTGCCCGCATCACCGCCGTGAAGAACGATCAGGAGCAGCGCATCGCCCTGACCCGTAACGGGCAGCTCACCATCATGGGGCCGCGCGATCGCATTCTCGAAGAATACTCCATCCCCAACGGCGCCGAGTTGCTTGTCGAGGAAGGCGAAACCATCCAGGCTGGCAAGATGCTCTGCAAGTGGGACCCGCATCGAATCCCCATCCTCGCTGAACGCGGCGGCCGCATCCGCTTCGAGGACATCGTCGAAGGCGAGACCCTTCGCACCGAGCGCGATCCCGGCGGCGCCGAACGATCGGTCATCATGGAACACAAGGGCGACCTGCATCCACAAGTCATCATCGAAGACGAGCGTGGCCAGAGCCTGGAAGTGCACTACATCCCGGAGAAGGCCTACCTGGGCGTGACCGCCGGCCAGAAAGTGTCGGCGGGCACGTTGCTGGCCCATACGCCGCGCGAGGTTGGCGGCACGCAGGACATCACCGGTGGTTTGCCGCGCGTCACGGAAATCTTCGAGGCGCGGCGGCCACGCGAGCCCGCCGTCATGGCCGAGATCGCCGGCCGCGTCCGCCTCGGCGAAAAACGCAAGGGCAAGCGCTCCATCGTCATCGAAGCCATGGATGACGCCGGCAAGCCCATCGGCGAGGAGAAGGAACACCTGGTGCCCCACGGCAAGCACGTCCGCGTGCACACCGGCGACTACGTCAAGGAGGGCGATCCGCTCGTGGACGGCCCGCTCGTGCCGCACGACATCCTGCGCATCAGCGGCACCGAGGCCGTGCAGAACTACCTGGTCCGCGAGGTGCAGAGCGTTTACCGCAGCCAGCGCGTTGATATCGACGACAAGCACATCGAAATCATCATCTCGCAGATGCTGCGCAAGGTGAAGGTGGAGAGCATGGGTGACACCGGACTGCTGCCCGGATCGGTCATCGACAAGTTCGCTTTCCGCGAAGTCAATGACAGGCTGCGCGACTGCGTGCGCATCAAGGATTCGGGAGACTCCAAGTTCGATCCGACCAAGATCGTCGCCAAGGAAGCCTACGAGGAGATTCGCAAGTCGCTGGATGACGACGGCAAGAAGCCGCCCACGCACGTGGCGCCGCAGCCGGCCACGTGCAGCACTCAGCTCTTGGGCATCACCAAGGCGGCCGTGCAATCGGATAGCTTCATCTCAGCGGCCAGCTTCCAGGAAACCACCAAGGTGCTCACCGAGGCGGCTCTGGCCGGCAAGGTGGACTATCTCGTTGGCCTCAAGGAGAACGTGATCCTCGGCCACCTGGTGCCTGCGGGAACCGGCTTCCAGACGCATCAGGAGGCCGAGGTGCGCATCTCGCAGCAAGCGCTCGAAGGCGCCGGCGTTATCGCGCCGCGCGCTCCCGCCAAGCAACTGGAGCCGGTCGAGTCCGGTTCATGAGCCTCCTCTCCTCCGGGAGAGGGATGGGTGAGGAGGAGCGCGAGGAGCCCTTGACCGCAACCTCATCAAGACATACCGTAATGATTTCATGAATGCGCCTGGAGATTTGCCTCATGCCGACGATCAATCAACTGGTTCGCAAGCCGCGGCGACAGCAACACAGCCGCCCCAAGCACCCCGCTCTGCAAAGCTGCCCGCAGAAGCGCGGCGTTTGCCTCCAGGTCAAGATCATGACGCCCAAGAAGCCGAATTCCGCGCTGCGGAAGGTGGCCCGCGTCCGACTGTCGAACGGCATCGAGGTCACGGCCTACATCCCCGGCGAGGGGCACAATCTGCAGGAGCATTCCATCGTCCTGGTCCGCGGCGGCAGGGTCCGCGACCTTCCGGGCGTTCGTTATCACATCGTGCGCGGCGTCCTCGATTCCACCGGCGTGGCCGACCGCAAGCAGGCCCGCTCCAAGTATGGCGCCAAGCGCGAAGGCAAGAAGTGATCCCTGTCTCCGCCCACTTACTAGATTTGCCCATGCAGCCAATGCAGCCCATGGAACTCCTCCTTGAGGGTCGATCTTCCATGATGGAACTTGAAGTGATACTGGATTTGAACTGTTGTTTTTGCCGGCAATTCATGGGTGTGACCGTGAGGTGTGCCGGCGCGGGGCTGAACGCCGGGCCCGCCGTACGTGCCGCCGTCAAGGTCCCCTGCCCGAGTTGCGGCAACATCAACAAGATCGTCTTCGCCCCGGACGGAACCTTGCACCAGGTCTCACCGTTCGATAGACCCAAAGTCCCCGAACCATCCTTGAATTGACCAGACAGCCGAGGAACACGACATGGCCCGCAAGCGTACCGCCAGTGCCACGACCCTGAAGCCTGATCCGCGCTTCAACTCCAAGCTGGCCAGCAAGTTCATCAACTGCCTGATGTGGCAGGGCAAGAAATCGACCGCACAGCGCATCTTCTACCATGCCATGGAGCAGATCAGCAAGCGCATGCCGGAGCCGCCGCCGATCGATGTCTTCACGCAGGCTGTCGAGCACGTCAAGCCGACTGTCGAGGTCCGTTCCAAGCGCGTCGGCGGGGCCACCTACCAGGTGCCGATGCAGGTCAACAAGACCCGCCAGCAAAGCCTGGCCATCCGCTGGATCATCCTGGCCGCCCGCGGCAAGAAGGGCCGCCCCATGTTCATCCGACTCGCCGAGGAACTGATGGCCGCCTACCGGCGTGAAGGCGAGGCCATGACCAAGCGCGAAAACACCATCAAGATGGCCGAATCCAACAAGGCCTTCGCCCATTTCGCCTGGTAGCGGCAACATTTCAGTGTTCCGCCAGTTGGGTGACAGCCGAGGTTGGCGGTAACCGTTCACAGGTCGGTCTAGCGTTTTCTACTCGGAGTGGGGTATCCTTGCAGCTGGCATGGATGCTTCTCCGTTTGTTTCCGACGCTGATCTCGCCGCGACGCCGGCAGCGGTGCTGGCGCTGCTTCGGCACTTGACTGCTCGCGTCGCCAAACTCGAGGCGGAGTTGGCCAAGTTCAAGGGCGGGAAGGCAACGCCCGCGAATTCCTCGAAACCTCCTTCGACCACTCATCCGCACGACAAGCCGCCGTCGAGCAAGGCAAAATCGGGCCGACAACACGGCGGCCAACCCGGTCATGAAAAGCATG
>VGYC01000142.1 GCA_016873095.1 Planctomycetota bacterium
GGGAACTCGACAATCCCTGGCATGACCGGACCCTCCGTGGTCGTCGTGCGCCATGTGAAATTACCAGGAATTTGAACGAAATTGCCCATTTTGACAAGGCCAGCTGCAGCTTTGCAAAACCTTAGTTGTAATCGGAAACGGCAGCGTAATACAATCTTGGGCGATGAGCGTGTCGGCACTTTTGCGTCAGAATGACTGTGCCTGCCGGGATGGGAAACATGCCTGAACCGCAGGAATCCGAGGCCCAATCCCCCCACCAAACTTCCTCGTCTGCTGTGCCGGATCCGGCATTCGATACCGCCATCGAGGCTCTTGCATTGCCGCCGTTGCCGGCACAGGAAATGTCCGAGATTAGCCTGCCGCAGCTGAAGGGATTCACCGTCCTCGGACTCCTTGGTCGGGGAGGCATGGGGATCGTTGACAAAGCACTGCAAATCGGGCTCAACCGCCTGGTGGCTCTGAAAATGATCCGGGCCGGGACTCAAGCCACGGCCGAGGAGGTGGCCCGCTTTGCGGCAGAAGCCGAGGCGGTTGCTCGCTTGCAGCACCCCAATATCGTGCAGGTTCACGAAGTGGGCGAGTGCGACGGCTGCTCATACCTGGTTTTGGAGTTCGTCGATGGCGGCAGCCTCAAGGCCAGGCTCGGGGGAGCACCATTGCCGGCACGCCTCGCCGCGGAGTTACTGCTCCAGCTCGTTCGGGCCGTGGCGTACGCCCACCAGCGCAATATCATCCATCGCGACCTGAAGCCGGCCAACGTGCTGTTGACCCTGGATGGCATGCCCAAGATCACTGACTTCGGACTCGCCAAGCGGCTTGACGCCGATCTCGGTCATACACACAGCGGAGCGGTTCTGGGAACTCCCAGCTACATGGCGCCGGAGCAAGTGGAAGGCAAGACCAGAGCCATCGGGCCGGCAACAGATGTGTACGCCCTGGGTGCGATGCTTTACGAACTTCTTACCGGCCATCCTCCGTTCCAGGCGGCCACCGTCGTGGACACGCTGGAACAGGTGCGCTGGCAGGAACCGGTCCAGCCGCGGACTTTGCAGCCCAAGGTGCCTCGCGACCTGGAGGCGATTTGCCTCAAGTGCCTTGAGAAGGAACCGCGCTATCGCTATGCATCCGCGACGGCCTTGGCCGAGGACCTTGAGCGCTTCCTCCATGGCGAGCCGGTACTTGCCCGCCATGTTCACTTGCTCGACTTGCTGGAACGAGCCATCAATCGCAGCCAATACGATATCGAGTTCCACTCCACGAGCTTGCCGGTGTTGCTGTTCGCCCCCTTCCCATTGCTGGCACAGCTGGCTGTACTCATGGTCCCTGAGCCGGCCTACGCACGGGCCGCGCTCTTGGCGGCCTTCTTCGCCTTGCTTGCTTTCCTCGGCCTGATTCTCTGGAGCACGCGCTCCGCGGCACTATTCGCCACCAAACTCGCGGAGCGGCAGTTCTGGGCCACCTGGATCGGCAACTTGCTGGCGACGATCCTGGTCGCACTCGTTGGCCTGCAAATGACTGCTGGGACGGATGAACTGAGCATCTTTCCACTGTGGAGCATCATCTTCGGGTTCACCCTTTTCATGATGGGCGGCTGTTACTGGGGGAGGTTGTATATCGTTGCCCTTGCCTACTTTGGGATCGCGCTGCTGATGCCTGTCCGAATAAAATGGGCGCCCATCGAATATGCGTTGCTGCAAACCGCAACCTTGCTGGTCATTGGTTTGCATCTCCGCCGCCTGGGGCTGGACATCGTGAGTGAGAAACAGCCGGGGCCATTCGCGGACACGCGATGACCCCGGCATGTCGAGCTATCTCGAGCATTGTTTCGCCTGCCTGGCGTCGCGAACCATCGTTTCGTTGTGGTTCAAGCGCATGCCGCTGACCAGGTCATGGCTGCGGACGAGCAGCCCGGTAGCATTGCCGTCCAGTCCCAGGATGTTCATCGTGCTTTGAGCGGCTGGGGCGGCTTGAACGACAACACTGGAGGGTTGCTGGGATTTCTGGACGGGCAGCAGTGCGCTCGCACCGGCACTGGCCGTCATCAAGCACCGCTCTTCCAGCGCTTCCACGTGCAAACGGGTCTTTGGGTTGAGCTTGCGGGACATGACTGATCTCCTTTGGCTTGGCGAGCCTTGGCGGCTCGCAGGTGTGGTGGTTGCCTTTCTACCTTCACAGGGACCGGTCTACTCAGCATGTGACAGGCCTCTGCTCTATTTCTGGGCAAATCCTTGATCCCCTTGCAACAAGCAAAATGCCGGAGCCAGTCGCGATTGCGCTGACCCCGGCATGTCAGTAGGTGCCCCGGTTTTACGGCCGCCAGATGTCGGTGAGCCGCTCGCGGGTGCCGCCGGTGTCCCGGACGTCGTCCTGGCTGAAGTCGCTGTAGAAGCGATCCCGGTCCGCGTCTCCAAACATTTCGTCCCGGTGGGAATCGGTGTGCACGGTGCTGTCATTAACGCGGCGGCCGGTGTAGCCGGCGGTGCTGTTGAGCAAGCCGTTCACGCGCTGATTGTAGTTCAGGTCCGTCCGCGCCCAGTAGTCGCGGATCTGCCTGAGGGCCCGCATGTCCAGATCGAAGTCCGTGTAGGCCGGCATCAAAAAGTCTTGCCCCGTGCCGCCGTAGAGGAAGTCCGCGCCCCGGCCACCGATGAGGATGTCCCGCCCCGCGTTGCCGTTGAGATGATCCGTGCTTCGGCCGCCGACCAAGATATCGTTGCCCGTGCCGCCGATGAGCATGCTCTCGTGGTAGTTGGCACGCGCCACGGAAAGCAGGTCGTCGCCCCGGCCGCCGGACATGGTGATGTCGAGCCAGGAGCCGCCGATGCCGTCCGTCCACAGCGTATCGTTGCCGCCGTTGCCGGAGATTTCGATGGCATTCGGATTCACGTTTCGCCGGGCGGGCCCACGGCTCATCAGGACGTTCACGTACTGGCCGTCCGCAAGGACTCGCACAAGACCCGATGGGCCGGCGCGTTCGATCTTGATGTTGTTGTCGCCGCCGTCGCCATTGACGATGAGCACGCCGGTGTCGACGTTCATGGTGGCCGTGACCGTGGGCACCAGGCGCTCGTCCAGCCTTTCAACTTGCAAATTGACCTTGTGCTTGTCCTTGAGAGGCTTCAAACCACTGGCATTCCGAAACAGATTCATGACTCGCTCCTTGCTGCCGCGCAGCACATGGCTGTTGAAGAGTGGGTAAGCTGTTTTGAAGACCGGCAACTGGCCGGCTTCGTTACCCTTCTACATGCACAGAGCCTCGTGCGATCGGGACGTGACAGGAATTTGCTGTTTTCTTCATGGCAGCAGAGGTAGAATCCCATCCATGAAACGCGATGACTTGAACCAGCACCTGAGCCAGATCTCCACGATGTGGACGGTGTTGCGGCAAGCTCATGCGGGCACGGGGGCGGAGGCCACGGCAGCGCAGCAACTGTTGCTCGAACGCTATGGCGGAGCCGTGCATCGCTACCTGACGCGGGCTCTCGGGGACGTCCATGCGGCCGATGACCTTTTGCAGGAATTCGCCTTGTCACTTGTCAGGGGCTCGTTTCGCGGCGCCGACCCGGAGCGCAAGCGCTTCCGCTTCTATGTAAAGACGGTCCTCTTTCACATGGTCAGCCGCCATGGCCGCAAGCAGAGAGTCAAGCCGTTGGCTGCCGACAGCTCCGACCTGGCAAATCTGGCGGCCCCCGTGGATGACGATCGCGATTTCGACGAGAGCTGGCGTGAGCAACTGCTGGCCCGCGCCTGGGAGGGCTTGAACCGGTCGCAGCCGCTCTTTCATGAAGTACTGCGCTTGCGCGTGCAACATCCCAAAATGGAGTCAGCGGAAATGGCTGAAGAGCTGGGTCACCGGCTGGGCAAGTCGCTCACAGCCGATGGCGTGCGACAGACCTTGCACCGCGCCCGGGAGAAATTCGCCAACCTGCTGGTCGACGAAGTCGCTGAAACGCTTGAGGACGTCACCATCGAGCGCTTGCAAGAGGAACTGGCAGATCTAAATCTGCTCGACTACTGCAAACCGGCCATGAGCCGACGCAAGGCCGCCGGCACACAGTGAGTTCTCAATTCAGGTCCCTCGGCAACGGACGCCCGTGCTGACCGGTGGGACAGAAGCCGGGCCATCGCTGGCCAGGCCTTGTAATTCCTCCGGTCGCTGACGCTCCCGGCTCGCCGATCAGATGTCGTAGTACAGCGCGAATTCGTACGGGTGCGGGCGCAGACGGATGGCGTCCACTTCCTTCTCGCGCTTGTACCAGATCCAGGTGCTGATCACATCCTTGGTGAAGACGTCGCCTTGCAGCAGAAACTCGTGGTCCTTCTCGAGGGCGGTCAAGGCCTCGTCGAGGGCGCCCGGAGTCTTGGGCACCTTGGCCAGTTCCTCGGGCTCGAGGTCGTAAATGTCCTTGTCCAGCGGCTCGCCCGGCTTCATCTTGTTCTTGATGCCGTCGAGCATGGCCATCAACATGGCCGAGAAGACCAGATACGGGTTGCTGGAGCCGTCCGGGCAGCGGAACTCGATGCGCTTGGCCTTGGGGCTCGGCGAGTAGACGGGGATGCGGATCGAAGCCGAGCGATTGCGGCGGCTGTAGGCGAGGTTGACCGGGGCCTCGTAGCCGGGGACCAGACGCTTGTAGCTGTTGGTCGTCGGGTTGGTGAAGGCGCACAGGGCTGGTGCGTGGCGCAGCAGACCGCCGATGGCGTACATGCCCATGTCGGAAAGCCCAGCATAGCCGGAGCCGGCATACAGGTTCGCGCCGTTCTTCCAGAGCGACGAGTGGACGTGCATGCCCGAGCCATTGTCCATGAACAGCGGCTTGGGCATGAAGGTCGCCGACTTGCCGTACTTCTTGGCGACGTTCTTGATGATGTACTTGTACTTGAGGACGTTGTCGGCCATCTCGACCAGCGGCGCGAAACGCATGTCGATCTCGCCTTGCCCGCCGGTGGCCACCTCGTGGTGCTGCGCCTCGATCTTGAGTCCGCACTGGATCATGGTCAGCATCATCTCGGTGCGGATGTCGTGCAACGCGTCGGACGGCGGCACCGGGAAGTAGCCTTCCTTGTAACGCAGCTTGTAGCCGAGGTTCGGCTTCTCGTCGCGGCCCGTGTTCCAGGCGCCTTCCACGCTGTCGAGATAATAGTAGCCGGAGTGCGAGTTCTGGTCGTAGCGGACGTCGTCGAAGATGAAAAACTCCAGCTCCGGGCCGAAGTAGGCAGTGTCGGCGATGCCGGTGGACTTCATGTGGTTGACGGCCTTGCGGGCCACGTTGCGCGGATCGCGCGTGTAATCTTCCTTGGTCAGCGGGTCCTGGATGTTGCAGACCATCGTCAGCGTCGCTTCCTTGCAGAACGGGTCGAGGAAGGCCGTCTCGGCGACCGGAATGACCAGCATGTCCGATTCGTTGATGGCCTGCCAGCCGCGGATCGAGCTGCCGTCGAAGCCGAGGCCCTCTTCAAAAGTGCTCTCGACCAGGGCATCGGCCGGGATGGTAAAGTGTTGCCACAGCCCGGGGAAATCCATGAAGCGTAGATCGACCGCCTTGACTTCCTTTTCGCGGATGAGGGCGAGAACTTCTTTCGGTGTCACGTTTAACGACCTCCGGATGGAAAAGTGCTTCTCCGACAGCGTCGCGGAAAAGACGGATCCCTGATATTTCGTGTGGGGAAAGGATCATGCGAATGCTGCCACGCTGCAAGGCGGCGATTCGGATTGCGCGAACGCAGGTCGCATCAGTACGTTGATATATATGGACTTTATATATGAAGTTGCCGGCCAAAGCGGTAACGGAAAAAGATGCGGCAACTTTTACACTTTTACGCCCGACGTCGCCGCCGTCGATCGCGGCGATCACATGTTTGCTGCCTGGAGCGCAGCTAGCGCCGCCGACGATGCGCTCGACGAAATCGAGCGTGTGCTACACTGGCAATGATAGGCATCGTTGCCAGCGGTGAGTGTGCAGGGATCTCTTTCGATCTGGAGATCCGGGGTGACAGGGCGTGACGCTTCGGGGCAGTGATGCGCATGGCGAAACGCGTGTTGGTGCTGACCTATCATTTCCCGCCCTCGGCGGCGACGGGGAGTTATCGTCTTCTGGGATTGGCCAGAGACTTGCCGAAGCTCGGCTGGGACGTGATTGTGGTAGCGCCGCCGCGCATGCCCTACGAGCCGGAAGATGCGGGACTCGGCAAGGAGGTGCCCGCGGAGACGATCGTGATATCCGTGCCTTATCCCAAACTGGGTCAGTTCTGGCTGGCGCGGCGGCTGGCGCCGGACGGTGTCTGGTTGCCCGCCGCGCTTCGAGCATGCGGGCAGGCGATCGCCCGCTATCGTCCAGCAGCGCTGCTCACGTCCAGCCCGCCGCACACCGTCCAGATTGGCGGTTTCGCCCTCAAGCGCATGCATGGGCTGCCCTGGATCGCCGACTTTCGCGATCCCTGGCTGATGCACGATGGAGGCCCTTTGAGCCGCAAGCTCATGACACGCTGGCATCGCTTCTGGGAGAAGCGCGTGATCGGAGCTGCCGATCGCGTCATCGCCAATGCGCCCAACGCCGGCTACACCCTGCGTCGAGTCTTTCCCCAGCATACCTCGAAGATCGCCACCGTCACCAACGGCTTCGATCCCGAACGATTCGAGCTACCGCCTGCCCGTGTCGCCGGCTCCGCCATCCGTCTGCTCCATTCTGGCGAGCTGTACTGGGGGCGTGATCCGCGGCCGTTACTGACTGCCATCGGCGAGCTGCAACGGCAGTGCGGGCACGACGCCGGCCGGCTGGAGATGCACTTTCAGGGCCAGGTCCATCTCAGCGATTTCGATCCCGACGCGTATCTGCGCCGGGAGGGATTGGAAGGTGTCGCCTTCTTCGAAGGGCAGGTTCCGTATCGGCAGGCGCTGGCGGAAATGGTCAAGGCGGACAAGGACGCCGGGCACGGCTCGGGCGCGCTGGACATGCCGCGGCGGCAGCGGCGGCGGCCTGGTAGAAGGCATAAAGGTTTGTCCGCCGCTGTGGAGTTGCACGTTGGTGGCACCCAGGAGACGTAATCGCTGAGCGGGAACCTCGCATATTAATAGCTACCAACCGGCTTCATACTGGTGGTGATCCAGGGTCCGAGGCAGCGCAACGGCGTGCCGGCGAAGGTCTACGAATACCTGGGAGCTCGCCGGCCGATCCTGGCCCTGGCCGAGCCTGGTAGCGATACGGCTTGGGTCCTGCGCGAGAGCGGCGCCCTGCACCGCCTTGTGCCGCCTGGCGACGTGCCGGCAATTCGCCGCGGCCTGCTCGAACTGGTCGATGCCATCCAGCACAACCAGCCCGCGCCTCCGTCGGCACGGCTCAACTGCTTCACGAGACAGCACAGCGCCTTGTTGATTGCCAGACTGCTCGACGAGTGTGTCCGCCGCCCATTCGCCTCGTGGAACGCGCCTCCGCGACAATCTGAACGCCCTGTGAGCTAGGCTAGGTAAGGGGCATTCGCTCAGGAACCCCAACACGGTGCAGCTGGCGCTGCCACGGACACCAGATGAGCACACGAATTCGGGCTGTCATGACTCCAAAGAGGGATTCGCGATCGGAAGCTTCGATGTCCGCGGGCGAAAAGTCTGCGCCGCGTCCGAAATCAGCAAGTGCCTTCACCATCGTCGTGGCACGGAGCATCGAAGAGCTGATCCCGTACGCGGACGCCTGGGACGACCTGGCAAGGAACGCCCTCGAGCCGAATGTGTTCTACGAGTCCTGGATGCTGCTGCCTGCGCTGCGGGCTTACAAGAGCCCCAACGTCATGGTGGTCCTCGTGTTTTCCAATCTGGCGCCTCAGCGTCATGGCAAGCCGTTGCTGTGCGGTCTGCTGCCGCTGGAACGGCATCGTTACCCCTTTGTTCACGTGCTGCGCCTGTGGAATTACATTCATTGGGGGCGAGTAAGGGAATACAGGCCCGCCAGCAACTGTGAAGCCCAGCTCTCGTGAACGCAGCTTCCAGCGCGTGTTGACCACATCCACCGGTCCGCCATAGGACCACATCCAGACATCGAGCTTTTCTGGATTCGGCGAAGGCGCCAGGTAGATCTTCTGTTCCGGGGCGGCGGCAATGACTTTGTCCCCCGTCTTCAGGCAAACCCGCAGTGTGTACGAATGATCCGACGCCAGCGCTCCCGTCGGCAGCCGGAGACGGACGGCGCTGGCCTTGGTTGGCTCCGACCTGCGAATCGGTTCTCGTGCCAGCGGCCAGGAATCCAGCGAAACTTCGAGGAAGCTGCTGTCGGGCAGGGCGTCGGGGCCAGGTTGGAGGTGAATGACAACAGGAACCGTCTCGCCGCGCTGGTAGACCGTGCGCGGCGTCGTGACGGCCACCATTGGCGCAGCTACGGCCACGCCGCTCGCGATGAACAAACAACCCAGCGCGGCCAGCAACGTTAGTCGACGATTCATGGTCGTGATCCAGAGAAAGGGAAACGCTCACTGATTCTTGATACGATAAGCACTGTCGCAAAACGATGGAGAAAGAGCACCGCTTCCGCGCCCGCTGCGGGCCCGCTGACTTGTCGGCCGGAGCCACGGCCCCCCCCTCCAGGTAACAATATGCGCTATCATCCGCAAGTTGAATGGCTGGCCATCGGTTTCTTGCTGAGCGCGGCCATGGCGCACGGCCAAGAACCACAGTACGAGTGGGTGAACGTCACCCGCAATGCCGCCTTCGCGCCTCGGGACGGGGCCGGGGCGCTGGTGTTCAAGAACCGCATGTGGCTCCTGGGCGGCTGGAATCCGGGCGACAAGGCGAACTTTCCACGCATTTGCAACAACGAGGTCTGGAGCTCGATGGATGGCGCCAAGTGGAACCTGGATAAAGCCAATACCTTCCGCGATCGCAACTTCGATGCGCGCGGCGACTGGGAAGGCCGGCACACCGCGGGATATGTCGTCTTCAAGGACAAGATGTGGATCGTCGGCGGCGATGTGAACCAGGGACACTACCACAATGATGTATGGAACTCGCCCGACGGCAAGGCCTGGACCCTGGTGACCGACAAGGTTCCGTGGGGACCGCGGGCCCTGCATTACACCGTTGCTCACGATAGCAAGATCTGGGTGATGGGCGGTCAGACGTTGCCCAGTTTCGCCAAGGCTGACGACGTGGTTTACAGCGACATCTGGAACAGCGACGACGGCATGCGCTGGACCAAGGTGGAGCCCAAGGAACCTTACTGGTCGCCGCGCGGCGTGATTTGCGGCAGTGCGGTCTTCAAGGGCCGTATGTGGGTCCTGGGCGGCGGCATCTACGTGACTTCCAAGCGAGACTGGGGATTTCACAACGACGTCTGGAGCTCCGCCGACGGAGTCCACTGGACACGTCACACCCAGGCGGCGCCGTGGAAACCAAGAATCTATCACATCGTGACGGTGTTCGATGACCGCTTGTGGGTTCTGCAGGGCCGCATCAAGGGTCCGGCGGATGTCAACGACGTCTGGCATTCGGCTGACGGGGTGAATTGGTCCCAGGTGCCCAAGTCTCCATGGGCGGGCAGACACGCCAGTAGCGTATTCGTACACGACGGCGCGCTCTGGCTCGTTGCCGGCAACAACATGGAGCGGGATGTCTGGAAACTGCAGAAGTCATCTGCCAACGCCGCCGACGCCAGGGCATTCGTTGCCCAGGCCGTCAAGGCTGCCGGGGGCCAGGACAAGCTTCCGAGGATGCTGCGCTGGAAGGAGACATGGTTTCTCGGGAATTCAGCAACGCCCAATCCGCGCGAGGCCATCCTCGAATTCCCTTCCAAATGGTATCAGGGCGGCAAGAACATTGCCGCGGGCGATCCGGAACGCGCTGAGAAGACATACCTCGTCTGGGTATGGACCCTGGCGCCGCTCGTGGACAAGAATTCGACGTTAAAGCCGCTGCCCGACTCAAAGCTTGGTGATCGTCGCATTCGGGGTTTGCGTTTGACGCGCGACAGGCAGAAGCCAATCGACGTCTATTTCGACGCGGAAACAAAAAAGCTGGCCCGGATCGACTGGCGAGCCTATCAAATTGACTTCGCCGACTGGAAAGAGAGTGGCGGCTTCCGGTATCCCGCCAAAGCGTTCGTCCGCCGCAAGGATGGCTCTCTTTACCTGCGCAACGAGTTCCAGGTTCTGGAGGTGCTGAAGGAACTTCCCAAGAACCTGACGAAATGATGCTCCGGAAATCCGTGGGTGTTCGCTCGAGGAGTTGCAATGAACGCGCGTACGCTTGCGCTGCTCGCGGTTGCCGTAGTGGTCAAAGTTTCGGCTGGCGATCTGCATGCCGACGAACTGGTGCTGGTGGATAAGGGGAAACCTAGAGCGATTATCGTCGCGCCCGGCGAAAATGAGTGGGCCGGCAAACGCCTGGCCGATCGCTTGCTCAAACTGACCGGCGCTCGCGTGACGGTCCAGACGGACGTTCAGCTTCCGGCCTCTCCACCCTGGGTGATCGCCATCGGCACAACGTCAACCAATCCGATCGTGAAAGCAGTCCTGGGCGGCGACGAACGCATCGCCGGTCTGGGCGAAGAGGGTTATGTCCTCAAGGCCGGTCGCTGCTCAGGTGTGCCCGTTCTGGTCGCCAGCGGCAAGACGCTGACTGGGGTCAACCATGCGGTCAGCGAACTGGTGAGCTGGAAGCTGAAACTGGGCGATGGACGCGCCGCTGTCGATTCCAGGCTGGACGAATCGGACAAGCCTGCTCTGGCGTATCGCATGATCTGGACCTGGGATGCCCATTGCAACTGGTCCAACACCATCCCGGAAATGCTGGACAGTTACGTGGTCAAGGGAAACCACAACACCGGTTCCTGGGTGGTGCCCTACACGCGCGAAGGCTTCCGCACCCATTTCACCCGCGCCATCGACTATCTCAGCGATCACAAGCTGAACGGGTTCATCGTTTGGGGCTTTCTCCGGGAAGAGCACGGCGGAGTCGAAATCGGCCGCGAAATCAGCCGCTATGCCAGGCAAAACAACGTCCGCATTCTCCCCGGCGTCTGCTCGCAATATGGCTACGGGGGCTTCATCTACAGCACCACCAACAAGTTCAACCTCGACGTCTGGTGCAAACGGCATCCAGAATTGCAGGGCAGGGACGAAAAGGGAAACGTCGTCCCCGGCATGCTCAACCCCCTGAAACCCGAGAACCAGAAGTGGCTGCGCGACGGGACCGAATGGCTGTTAACCAACCTCCCGGATATCGGCGGCATCAATCTGGAAAACGGCGACTTCGCGTCCTGCTATGCGAAGGAATGCCGGGCCGAGCGGGCCAAGCCGGAGAACGATCCCAACTGTTTCTGGGACATGATGGCCACCCAGAAGCCGATCCTGGAAGTCGCCAAGAAGATGCGGCCCGATGGCTGGATGACGTTCGCCAGCTACGTTGGTTTCACCGAGCCCACCGCGCGCGGCGTCAGCAAGACGTCCGTCTATCCTCCGAAGTTTGTGCAGCAGATGCCCGACAACGCCATCTGCCAGTGGACCTTTTCCAGCATGACAACTCCCGAGACCTGGCCCGAAGACGCCCGGCCGCCCAGGTCCAGCTTCAGGGGGCAGTTCGGTCTGCTCCACCATGGGAGCCTCTGGGGCCTGCCGATGGATCCCGCGCGCTGGTGGGCCGCCCCGGGCGCTGCGGCTGACGACTTCTCCACGCTCTATCCTTTCGTCTGTGGACGGATCGCCAAGTCCGGGTTGGGCGGATTGGCCATCACCAGCCAGACCGGTGTACAAAGCCCCGCACACGAGCTGAATTACACGGCCCTGGAGTATTTCGGCTGGCACCCAGAACGCACCTACGCACAATTCCAGAAAGATCGCCTGCAGCTCTGCTACGGCGGGGCCGAACGCGCCGAGCTATTTCTCAAGCTTCTTCGCAACACCACCAAGAACCCGGACGACATCGCGAAGGACAGGGACCAGGCAGTGAGAATAGGACGGGCCCGGAATCTTGACGTTCGCCAGCGCGCCCGCTGGCGCAACCTGGCGGACGAACTGGCGCGCCGGCAACAGCTGGCCCGTGCTTTCAAGAAATGAGCGACCCGCGGCGGATTATCGTAGTCGGAGCGCGAGATGACCCGTTTTGCCTGTGCCCTCACCGGGCTTCTTTTGTGGTTCGAAAGCTTGTGCGCGACCGACCCCGTTCTGCGCGGTACGGCACCGCTTACTATCAAGCGACCCGTCGATGAACTCATGGTGGAGGGACTCAACCGCTATTGCCTGCGGGAACTGGCAGCTGCACGGGAAAAACGAGAGGAACGTTGGCAGCGTGACTTTTCAAGCGACCCAGCCTATGTGAAAAGCATCGCCGGGAACCGCCAACGCTTTCGAACGCTTGTTGGTGCGGTCGATCCACGGCTCACGAGTGCTGCCTCCAATCCGTGTCGCTTCGAGCTGATCGCAACGCTGGATCGATCATCCATTGCGGCCAAGACCGACCAGGTGACGGTCCACGTGGTCCGCTGGCCGGTGCTTGACGGCGTGAGGGGTGAGGGACTGCTGCTCGTCCCGCATGTTGTGCGTGCGGGCGCGGTAGCGCTGCCGGATGCGGACTGGACACCCGAGATGTTCTGCGGTCTGGACGAGGGACTGCCCGCGGCGGCCCAGTTCACGCGCCGGCTGGCCTCGGCGGGGTGCCTTGTCGTCATTCCAACCCTGATCAGCCGCAGTGAAAGACTCTCGGGAAACCCGCACGTCGCTTACACCAATCAGCCTCATCGGGAGTTCCTCCATCGACAGGCCTTTCAGGTGGGTCGGCACGTCATCGGCTATGAAGTGCAAAAGGTGCTCGCCGCCGTCGACCTGCTCGAACAACACGCCCGGCGTCTGTCTCAGCAAGCGCGCGAGTTTCCGATCGGCGTGGCCGGAGTGGGAGAAGGCGCGCTGATCGCGTTGTACGCGGCCGCGCTTGATTCGCGCCTTCGCTCCAGCCTGATTTGCGGCTACTTCCAGGAGCGGGAAGCCGTCTGGCAGGAGCCAATCTACCGCAACGTGTGGGGCCTTTTGACGGAATTCGGCGATGCGGAACTGGCGGGCCTTGTTGCTCCGCGCCGACTGGTGATCGAGGCCTGTGCTGCCGTCGCGGTCGCGGGACCGCCTGCCCTGAAGAAGGAGCGCAGAGCCAGCGCGGCGCCGGGACGGATCGTTCACAATCGCCTTTCCTCGGTGCGCGCCGAGTTTCATCGGGCGGCGCCGACTTATCGCCGGCTAGGTAAGGAAGGGGAACTCGTTCTCGTGGTCAACGGCAAGGAGGGACTGGAACCGCCGGGAAGTGACGAGGCACTGCTGAAGTTCGCCGCGGGCCTGGGCATCGACAACGTGGTGGACGTTCGCCCGCAGGCCTGGAAAAGCATCGCCCTGCCCGATGCGGCCGCCCGTGAGAAACGCCAGTTCGACGAGGTGCAGACGCACGTACAGAGCCTACTCCGGCTGAGTTCCCGGACACGGGATGCGAAATGGCGGATGGACGCGGCCTCCGTGCAGCAATGGCAGCAAAAAAGGAAGGAACTGCGCGACTGGGTCCATGAAGAGCTGATTGGCCGATTGCCTCGGGATGGGCGAAAGCCCAAGGCACGCTCGCGCCTGGTCCTAGACAAGAAAGAGTATGTCGGCTACGAGATCGTGCTGGATGTTGCCGACGACGTCATCGCGGCAGGAATCCTGCTGCTGCCCACCGATTTGCGACCGGGCGAAAAGCGTCCGCTGGTGGTGTGCCAGCACGGACTCGAATCGACGGCACTGGATACGATCACGCACGAAGCTCGGCCTTTTGCGTACTACAAGGCGTTTGCCGAGGTCCTGGTGATGCGGGGCTTCATCGTTTACGTTCCGCAGAATCCGTATCGTGTCGGCGACCGCAGCCGGGCCAGCTCCTGCGGGCCGGTCGCCTTCCGGGCTACGAGTCGCGACCTTCGGCGAAATCGTCGAGGCGAATCGAAACAACCTCGTCGGTGATCGCCGGCAATCGCCTGTACGAAATGCGCCTCATTTCAGGTGGAACCGCCATCGGGGTACGCAACCTGACCGATCCGACCAACCCGCTGGCGATTCCCGGGGGAACGGCGGTCTTCGGCTACCTCCGGCCCGGCACTCTGATCGTGGCCGGCACGAAGGGTTACTTCTCCACGAACCTCGTCATTCTGCAGGGGGGAAACGTCACGCACCAATTCGGCGACGTCATCGCGGTCGACCTGGCCTCGCCCTTCCAAAATGTCATCAACGACGTGCTTTACAACACATTCGGCGACACCAACAGCGGCGATGAGACCTTTTTTATTCAACCCAACGGCGGGCCATTCAACATGTTCGACATGGCCATGCCCGATGCCAATACGCTCTACGTCGCCAGCACCACCTCAGCCGGCGACAACGTCACGACGGACCCGTCCGGCAACCCCGCCGTGGGCCTGGTTCGCATCGTAGCCGTCACCAATCCCAGCAACCTTTTCGAGGTAACTCCGCTGGCGATCCCCGGCACGATGATGGTGCAATCGATCGCTCTCGACGGCAATCGCGCCTACGTGATCGGCAGCCAGGGCCCATGGCGCGACCCGTACACCAATGCCAGCGACATCGGCCCCGTCGGCAACCTTGTCATGGCTGTCCTGGACATCTCTGACATCCGCAACCCGACGGTCATCGGCGCTCCCACCATTCTCAATCGCTCTGCCCGTGGCCTGAGCATGATCGCAGTCGGCGGCAACCGTTTTGTCTTGGGAAGCCTCGGCGCCCTGACCGACGCTCCCCAGCTTTTCCTCATCGATGCCGGCGATCCTAACAATCTGGTGGTGCAAAAGCAGATCACGATCCCGGGCCGCGTCCGGCGCATGAGCGTGGACGGCGATCTCCTTTACACAGCGACAGACGCAGGCATGTTCATCTACAGCTTGGGCAACCCCGACGTGCCCGTCACTGCCCAGGTGCAGATTCCGAACAACACCGGCGTCGAGATCGTCCCCGGCTCGTTCAACGTTGCGCCCACAAACATCATCGACGGCGTCGATTTCGACACACTGGTCTGGGAGTTTACGTTTGATCAAATGACTGCCGACAAGACGTTCACCTGGGACACGGTGGTCAGCAACCTGCAGCCCGGCGAGTCGCGGCCGGTGACCTTGAATACGACCATTGACTTTGTCGCCCAGGGAACGGCCGGCCAGGTCACGCTGCCGCCGGAGGAGGTTTTCGCCGAGCAAGTGCTTTCGCTCAATCCGGCGACGCGGACCGTGCGCCCCGGCGAGGCGGGGCAATTCACCGTCACCATCCACAATCCGTCCACGTTGGACGTGACCTACGACCTCGCGGTGCAGGGAGTACCGCAGGAATGGGTGAGCATCGCCGGCCAGGCGACGGTTGTGGGCGGCGCTTCGGTCGAGGTGCCGCTCACATTGACGGCCGGTCCCTTCACACCCTTGGGCGATTTCGAGTTCGTCGTGACGGCCGTCAACGGCGCCGGCTCTTCGGTCACTGGTGCCTTGACGGTGGCGGGCGACCCGGTATTGCCCGCAGCACAGCCCGAGGCGCGCGGCGTCTTCTTCACGCTCACGCCCGCCGAGGCCACCGCCGGCCAGGGGACCACGGCGCGGTACCGGCTCCGCATCACGAACACCGGCAGCATTACCGACACTTTCGCGATCGAAGTTCAAGCGGCGGTTGGCACGATTGTCCAGCTGCAGTCAGTCAGCGTCGAGGTCCCGCCGGGAGCAAGCAACTTCCGCGAAGTTGAACTGCTGCTCACTCCTGCGGCGGGCTCTCCCGTCGGCACGCAGACGTTTGATGTGTTGGTCCGCTCGACGACCCAGCCGGATGTACAGCATGCGGTGCAGGGGACGCTGGCCGTCGTCGCTCAAGGCGTCAACGTGGAGATGACGACCAGGCAAGGGCCGCCGGTTTCCACCTTTCAGGCGCGCGTGACCAATACCGGCAACAGTGCGGATACCTTCGATCTGCGGCTAGCTGGGCCGCCAGCCCTCGTGGCAACGTTGGATCGGTCGCTGGTGGCGCTGGCGCCCGGGGAATCCACGCTCGTGGACATCGCCGTCGGCGCCATCGACTTCGCCTATGCGTGTGCGTTGCAACTGGTGGTCATGGCCACGTCGCGCAGCAATCCGGACATTGCGGACGCCGATGCCGCGGAAGTGATCATCGCCGAGCACACGGGCCTTGCAACCACGTTCACGCCGGCGACGAAGATGCTGACCGCGCCCGGCGCCACATCCTTCCTGTTGATCATCCAGAACACGGGAAACGTCGAGGAAGCGTATGAGGTGTCGATCCTCAGCACGACCGGGCCGCTGACTGCCAGCATTAATGGCCAAGGCGGCAAGCCCACTCAGGTCATCTCGGTGATCCGCATTCCTGGGCTGCACTCTGGCGCAGTGCTCGTGAACGCCGCCCTCGCCGCGCTGCAACAAGGCGACGTAACGGTGGCCGTGCGCTCGCTCACCAGCGACGCGGCAGCGGCTCCGGTCGCCACCATCCAGGTACCGAGGCCCAACGTCCCGCCAGTGGCGCGTGCCGACAAGTATGCCGTCAACGAGAACACGCTGCTCAGGGTCGGCCCGCTCGGCGGCGTCCTGGCCAACGACACGGATGCGGACAACGATGAGCTGAGCGCCCGCCTGGTGCGTCAAGTCCGTCATGGGCGGCTTGCCTTCGCAGCCGATGGCTCGTTCAGCTATCGTCCCAATCGCTACTTTCACGGCAAGGACACGTTTCAATATGTCGCCTACGACGCCCACGGTCCGTCCGCTGTCAAGACGGTGACGCTCGTCGTTCGTCCAGTCGTCAATGCGCTGATCTTGCAGAAGCGAACTTTTCTTGTGCCCGGAATGCGGCACGAGACGGTCACGGTGCGCTTCGACTGGGTGATTCGCCGGGCCGGCTACAACAATGAGGTCGGCGTGGTGCGCGTGGACGATGCGGACGGCCGGATTGGCAACAAACGGCCCGGTGATCCCGGCTACCTGCAAGCCGCGCTTGCTGCCGGCCGGTGGCAGCGCGTGTTCGGGTCCGGGATGGGCGCGGGCGCCGTGCGCCATCTGACCTTCCGCGCCGGCGAGCGATTCATGGTGTATATCGTGCAGAACGCCAGCACCGAAGCCGCCCTGCGGCCCGGCCCTTCCCGCGGCGTGCCACCCGCATTCTTCATGAACCCCCGGGCTAATTCGGACGGCTTCGACCACGTGCGCATCACCAAGCGCGGAGCCACGACCTGGCTGGCATGGGAAGACCAGACCGGCGGCGGCGACAAGGACTTTAACGACGTCGTCATGACCGTTCGCGCCGTGTGACGCCGAATGCGTTACGAAGAAAGAGTGGGCATATGATGCCCAGCGGCGACCTTGCCACTAGCTCGAAAGAGGGCACCCACTGCCGTTATTCCGCTAACAAATCGAGATCGGGGATTCTTCACTTGATGTGCGCGCCTCCATGAGACGGTCCCATCGACACAAGAATCTTTTTTTGGCCCGTGCGCGGAACGTAGGTCCGTCGCCTGGACACGGAACCTCTTCGACGAGGCCAACCGTGCTCGATGGCCTTCGCGGCATCCGGTAGCTTCGGACTCGATCTACAATAAAACTACCGGACGACGGGCGACCACCGATGCTCGCCGTTTGCATCGGCAGACCAATCCCGTTCGGTGGATGGTAAGGGTGTGATGCCGCTGTCGAGGAACCGGGCTCGCGCGGAGCTACTCGATGATTTCCGGAACGACGCGGCCGGTGACGTCGGTCAGGCGGAAATCCCGGCCGGCATAGCGGAAAGTCAAGCGTTCGTGATCGAGTCCCATGAGGTGCAAGAGCGTGGCGTGCAGATCGTGCATGTGAACTTTGTCGGCCACGGCAAGATGGCCGTATTCATCTGTCCGGCCGAAAGCGCAGCCCTTCTTGATGCCGCCGCCCGCGAGGAAC
Source organism: Planctomycetota bacterium (assembly GCA_016873095.1). Lineage (GTDB taxonomy): Bacteria > Planctomycetota > Planctomycetia > Gemmatales > Gemmataceae > VGYC01. Next base: position 17,913 of record VGYC01000142.1, read on the forward strand.
ATGGTGAAGCCACCGGGGTTGTGGTCGCGGCCGGTGCCGTTTCGCTCGGCGTAGGGTGTGCGGCCGAATTCGCCGCCCCACCAGACGAGCGTGTCGTCCAAGAGACCCCGGCGCTTGAGGTCGGCCAGCAATCCTGCCACCGGCTTGTCCGTGGCCAGGGCGTGATCGGCGTGTTTGGGCAGGTTGGAATGCTGGTCCCAGGCGGGATTGTCGGTGTTGTCACCGTAGGTGATCTGAATGTAGCGGACGCCGGCCTCGGCGAGGCGGCGAGCCATGAGACACTGCCAGCCGAAATTATCCGTGGCGCGTTCGCCGATGCCGTAGAGCCGCAGCGTCTCCCGCGTCTCGCCGGCCAGATCGAGGACGCGCGGAGCTTCGGATTGCATGCGAAAGGCCAGCTCGAAGGAATCGACGATTGCGTTTAGTTCGGCATCGTTGCGCCCGCGCATCTGATCGGCATTAAGGGCTTGCAACAAGTCGAGTTGCCGACGCTGATCGGCTACCGTCCGCCGGGGGTTGGTCAGGTCGCGTATGCGGGCATCGCGTGCCTGCATTCCTGCCCGGCCGATTGCCGTGCCTTGATAGCATGCGGGTAAAAACGCACTCGACCAGTTGCGTGGCCCGCCGTTGCCAAGCGATGGCAGAATCGTCACGAAGCCGGGAAGACTCTGATTCTCGGTACCCAGGCCATAAAGCAGCCAGGAGCCCATGGCGGGCCTGACTAGGTTGATTGAGCCGGTATGCAGAAACAGCGTCGCCGGTCCATGGGCGACGCCCTCGGTGTGCAGTCCTTGGACGAAGCAAAGGTCATCGACGCACTCGGCGATGTGTGGAAACAGTTCGGAAACCCAGCAGCCAGATTGGCCGTGCTGCCGAAAACGCCACAGATTCTTCATGACGCGATGCTGGACGATGCTGCGCGTGCGTGCACGGGTCCGGGCATCGTCGAAGCTCAGCATGCGGCCGTCATCACGCTTCAGCCGCGGCTTGTAGTCGAAAGTATCGACGTGGCTGGGGCCGCCCTGCATGAAGATAAAAATAATTCGCTTGGCCCGCGGCGTGTGATGCGGTGTCTTCGGCGACAACGGATTGGCGTTGGCGTTCGCCAGATCGGCCAACGCGAGATAGCCAAAGCCGCAAGCGAGCGATTTCAGGGCCTGCCGACGCGACCAAAATGTTTGCAACATGGTAATCAGTTTATAAATCGGAAATCAAGACACGCAAACAGAGTCTGATAAAATCGGTCCCACGCCGCGAGGCGCTGCTTTTCGTTTCGGCCCGCGTTTTCCAGGTATTCGAGCGTGAGCTGCTGTTCCCGCGCGGTCGGCAGTCGGCCCAGCGTCCGCCGATAGACGGCGCTGATTTGTTTGGCGACCTCAGGCTCGCTTGCGGCGACCATGCGTTGGGCCGCGAGTCGCGACTGCTCCATGACGAACGGACTGTTCAGGAGGTACAGCGCCTGCGTCGGCACGGTGCTGACGTTGCGGCGGCCCGTGGCGACGTTGGGGTTCGCGAAGTCAAATACCTCGAACAGCTCCAAAACTCGGTTGCGAAACACCGGCGTGTAGATGCTGCGACGCGCGTCGGTGAACTGGTAGTCGCGCTCCGTCGTCGTGCCTTCCCGGATTGTCGGACCGCCTTGGCGCCGATCCAGCGTGCCACTTGCGACCAGGATCGAATCGCGCAGTGCTTCGGCGTCGAGGCGACGGCGATTCATTTTCCACAAGAGGCGATTCTCCGGGTCGAGCCTGGCTGCAGATTCCTGCACGTCCAGACCGACTTCCGCGCTCATTCGATAGGCACGCGACAGCATGATTTCGCGAATCAACATTTTCACCGACCAGCCGCGCTCGATGAAACGCCGCGCGAGCCAATCTAGTAACTCCGGGTGCGAGGGTAGTTCACCGGTGGCGCCGAAGTTGTCCACGGTGCGGACGATGCCCGCGCCAAAAAGATGCTGCCAGACCCGATTAACGAAAACCCGCACCGTCAGCGGATTATCGGGATTGGCGATCCAGTGGGCCAGTTCGCGGCGGCCGCTTTCCTTGTCCGTCAACCGGGGCATGGGGCCATTGGTCGCGGCCTGAAGGAACCCGCGCCGCACTTTCTCACCCCTGCTGTGCACATTGCCGCGCACACAGACATAGATGTCTCCAATGTGCTGTCCCTCCGCAACGGCCATTGCCGTCGGCCGGACCGGACCGGTTTTCTCAAGGTGCCTGAGCTGTGTCTGCAATTCCATCGGGACCGGCCTGCCGCCGTCCTTGGCCTCGCGGATTCTTTCCCGAAGCGAGGCCAGTACGGCTTCGTGCTTCCGGAGAGCGACTTCCTGAGCAGCGGGCATGGGCAAAGACTGCGTGGTCCACTTGCTCACATTGTCATGAATGATAAACCTGGTGCTCTTGAGAATTCCAGCCAGGGCGTAGTAATCTTTCGTCGGAATCGGATCGAACTTGTGATCGTGGCAGCGCGCGCAACCGACGGTCATGCCCAAGAAACCCTTGCCGATGGTGTCGAGCTGCTCGTCAATAATATCCATTTCGAGAGTGGGCTTGTCCTGGCGTTCATAGTTGTGCGGACCCAAAAGAAGAAATGCCGTAGCAATGAGGAATGCCCGGCGTTGTTCGGGCGTTCTGGTATCGAGAAGATCGCCGGCGATTTGTTCGAGAACGAACTGATTGAACGGCTTGTCATGGTTGAAGGACGCGATGACATAGTCGCGATAGCGCCAGGCGTCCTTGAACAAGAGCGAGCGGCCTCCGCCCGATGATTCCGCGAAGCGGGCCACATCGAGCCAGTGCCGGCCCCAGCGTTCGCCAAAGTGCGGCGAGGCGAGCAAGCGATCCACGACTCTGGCGAGAGCCTCATCGTCGGTCGCACCATCGTGCACAAAAGCATCGATTTCCTCCGGCGTCGGCGGCAAGCCAATGAGTGCATGAGTGGCCCGACGCAAGAGCACCGCACGCGCCGCATCCAGCGCCGGTGTCAGGCCCTTGCTCTCCAGTCTCGCAAGAATGTACCGGTCAATCGGCCCGCGCGGCCAGTTCTCGGCTTTGATGCGCGGCGGCGCGATCCTTGTCGGCGGCTGAAACGCCCAAAACTTCCGGCCTTGCTCGACATCGACATGTGGCTTGGGCGACAGTCCTCTGCCGTCGCGCGGGTCGGGTGCGCCCATTTCGATCCAGCGTTCAATCGCGGCGATCTCTTCGTCCGCGAGTCTGCCCCTGGGGGGCATCTTGAGCTCGCCCACGTGCTTGACGGCCTGG
>VGYC01000143.1 GCA_016873095.1 Planctomycetota bacterium
AGGCGACCGGGCTGGCCGGGCACACGCCGGCGTACGCATCCGGATACGACGCCACCTGTCCGTACATCGAGCCCAGCAGAATGATGCTGCCGCCGGCCTGGCGCTCGACCAGGTGATCACGCAGCAGCCGGCCGAGAACGAAATAGCCGGTGGCATTGGCAAGCTGGCGCGTGAACTGCTCGGCGGTGACGTTGGTCCAGTCGTGGCCGTCGGCCTCGTGGCCGTTGTTGACCAGAACATCGACCTGCCCGGCAAGCGACACCGCGCGGCCGAAGCTTGCGTCGAGGGTGTCCGGCTCCATGTGGTTGAGCGCAAGCGCATGATGCCGGGCCGTGCCAACGACCGGCAATCTGGCGACCGCGTCTTTCGCATGGTCCTCGAACCGGCTGGACAGGACGACGGAGGCGCCGGCCTCCGCCAGTGCCCGCGACATCGCCGAGCCAAGATGCCCGGTCCCACCGGTGATCAGCACCGTCTTGCCCGCGAGACTGAAAAGCTCGGCGATCGTTGGCTCGTGAGCGGCCATGTTGTCACCTCGTGATTGTTTGCCAGTTGCCCTGGTCCATGCTCGTCAGAGCGGCAAGATTGACGCGCAACGTCTGCACGCCTTCTTGCAGCGTACACGGTACGGGCCGGTTGCTTTCCACGGCGTCGAGGAATGCGTGCGCCTGGGCAATGAACATCGTATCGCGTTCCATCGTTTCACCGCCCTCGTTGTTCCAGGTTCCTGATATTTCGGTCAGCCAGCGCCAGCGGCTCTCATGCAACTCGAAGCGGGCGGCGCCGCGCTCACAGATGACCGTGAGCGTCGTCTCGTTGGGCGCTTGATACTGATTGAGGCTGTAACTGCCCATGACGGCGCCGTGGCGGGCGAGCAGGTGTACCGTGTCCTCGACGGTGACGCCCTCGAGACTTTGATGAGCGGCATCGACGACGAGGCGATCGACGGGTCCGACCAGCCATTCGCCGGCGTTGACCAGGTGGGTGAGCGCGTCCTGGATGGCGCCGCCGCCCATGGCACGGTCGATGTAATAGATGTCGCGATACGCCGGCCGATACGTCGGGAAATGCTGCCCGGCGACGACGATGAGCTCCAGGGGCTTGCCGAAGCGCCCGTCGAGCAGTGCTTGCCGCATTGCTGCCAGCAACGGGTGGCAACGATAGACATATGCGACGGCCGCCGTCAATCCACGTGTCTGCACGGCCTCTTGAAGCGCCGCGATGCCCAGCATGCTTGTGGACAGCGGTTTCTCGATCAGCAGATGGATGCCGCGTCGCGCCAGCTCCGTTGCCTGGCTCACATGGAAGGGGGCCGGCGTGGCAATGACAGCGGCGTCGATCGGCTCCGCCAGCGAATCGGCGACGTCGGTGAAGGCCCGACGGACGCCATGACGCTCGGCGACGCGGCGGCAACGCTCGGGATGCTTCTCGACCAGGACGATGTCGGCTCGGCCAGTCGCCTGGAAGCAACGCAGGTGCCGCTCGCCGATCGAGCCGGCGCCGACGATGAGCACGCGATGACGCATCGATGTCACTTCCCCAGCCGGTTATCGAAGGTAAAGCCGAGCGGTTTGAAACGGCGCTGGATGTCTTCCAGCGCGGTCTTGACCATGACGATGTCGGCGCCGCTGGCGAGAAAGCGGGCGCCCATGCCCATGAGCTTCTGGGCCAGCTCCATGTTCCAGGCGGGCATGCCCCAGTGCTTGCCGGCCTTGCGGGCCGCCTCCGCCACCGTGACCAGCGCCTTATCCACCGATGGATGGTCGAACTGCCCCGGAATGCCCGCCAGGATCGTGAAGTCCGACGGTCCGAAGAAGAGGATGTCTACTCCCTCGACGCGGGCGATGTCCTCGGCCTGGCCGACGGCGTGTTCATCCTCGATCTGGATGACGATGAAGGTCTCGTCGTTGGCCTTGCGGATGTACTCGCCCACGGGCATGGCGCAGTAGGGCATGTCGGCGTTGCCGCCGTCGAAGCCGCGCGTGCCGAGGGGTGCGAACTTCGACCAGGCCACGACCTCGCGTGCCTCGGCGGCGTCGCGGCAGCGCGGGTACATGATCCCCGTGGCGCCGGCCTCGAGCAACCGGCCCAGACGCATGAACTCGCCCTTCGCCGGCCGGGCCATGATGTCCGAGACGCCGACCCGGGCCGCACGCATGAGCGTCGTCGCCGTCTCGACGCTGTAGCCGTGATGCTCCAGGTCCATCCAGATGCCGTCGAAGCCCAGCAGGCTCGTCATCTCGAAGAGCGATGGATCGGTGAGGTGCAGGCAGGTGACCAGAGCCGGCTCATTGTTGCGCAGCTTGGATTTGACTCGACTGGTTCGCATGATTGTCCCAATGTCCTCCGCCACTTGTCGTTTCGCGCTCGCGACGTCGCAAGCGACGAGATGTCACGTTTCCAGCACCACGCCCGCGCATTCGCCGGCGGCGATGTAACAGCGTGCGTGGATGACCAGCACCATGCCTCCATGCTGCGCCGGCACTGGTTGAGCGCTCTTGCCGAGCAAATCGCTGATGACGCCGAGCGGTTGGCCGGCCTGCACCTTCGACCCGAGATCGACGGACGGCGTGAAGAAACCCTCGACCGGTGCGGGGTGATTCACCTGCATATGGCCGGCTCCCGGGCGCGGATCTTCCACGATGAGCGGCGGCGAGATCGGCAGACTCCGTCGCCGCTCGAGCATTTCGAGATCCGCGAGCACATTCAGGCAGCCGTGAATGTAGGCCTCGACACCCGTTGAATCCCACGTGCCGCCGCCATGGTACTCGGCGTAGATGGCCGGCACCCTGGCGTCGCGGGCCACCGACAGCGAGCGGCCTTCCAGGTTCGGATCGGTCCCCCAGATGACGGGCAAGCCGAACGCCCGCGCCATGCGACGTTGCTGGTTCAGCACGGCGGCATCAGCGACCAGGCCGTAGCCGACCAGCGGGAACACGCGTAGCCGCGTGCCGCCGGTGTGCAGGTCGATATAGTAATCCGCCGTGCGGATCAACGCAGAAAGCGCATCCGCTGCCCGCTCGGTGCTCGTGCCATCGGCCCGGCCGGGACAGGTGCGGGCCAGGTCGCGGCCATCGTCGCCGGTCCGCTGCCCGAGACGGTACGCTGTCTCGTTGACCACCGGTACCAGCGTCACGCGCCCGCGGAGGTTGCGGCCGCGCAGGATGGCGATCAAGGCGCGCACCGCCGCCATCGGCTCATGCTCGTCGCCATGCACGCCTGCCGTGATGAGCACATGCGGACCATCGCTCCCCGCGATGGTTTCGCGCGCCAGCTCCAGCCCAACTTGCTGCCGTTCATCATTCATCATTTCGATCCACCAGATCAATCACCCGCCGCACCTCGCCGTCATCCCAGGGGCGGTCCTTGATTCCCAGCGGTGCTCGCGGCATGCCGACGTCGATGCCGTACTTGAGCCGCATCGCCGCACGCAGGAATGTCCACACGGAACCGGATGCCAGCACACTGGCGATGGCCGCTTGGAAGCGCGACATGAACGACTTGCCCGCTTCGAAGTCACCGGCGACGAAGGCCTGGCGGACCTTGCGGCACGTGGGGCCCCAGACGTTGTAGAACGTGCCGATCGCACCGATCGCGCCGGCGACGGCGGCCTGGCACATCACCTCATCCGCGCCGCTGAAGAGTCGCAGCCGCTGGCCGGCCTTGGCGTGAATCAGGCCGAAGAGAAAGAGGTCGCCGTCGGTGATCTTCATGCCGGCGATGTTCGGCACCGCCAGCAGCCGTTCGACGTATTCGTCCCCCGCCAGCTTCGGCTGCGCGACGATGCTGAGGTGGTAGACGTACAGCGGCAGGTCGCTGGCGGCGCCGATGCGCCGATAATGCTCGAAGTTCACATCGCTGGAATGAGCATAGTAGATCGGCGTGACCGACGAGACCGCCTGGGCGCCGGCGCGGGCCGCATGGCGAGCTAGCTCCACGGCTTCATCAGTGGCGACCGCCCCCACGTGGACCATCACCGGCAGCCGGCCCTGCGCCGCGCGCAGTACCCGCTCCGTGATGGCGCAACGCTCGCTGAACGACAGCAACGGCCATTGCCCCGTCGAGCCCGTCAGGTAGATGCCGTCCAGCCCCTGCTGCACGAACAGTTCGATGAGCTCATCCAGGATGTCGAAGGCGGGCTTGCCGTCCTTGTCCAGCGGCGTGAGCATGGCCGGCCAGATGCCGGAGAAGGTCGTGGTCATGGTGTCCTCTCGCGGGCGACGCTGGCAGCGTCGCCTACGGTTGCTTCGCTGATCGCACGGGATAAGTTAGCAACGTCCCATCAGAATGGAAGGAACAACCATGCGCAGCCTCGCCGTTATCCTCGCGTTTCTTGCCCTTGGTCCAGCTCTTGGCGCCGACGACAAGTCGGACGTCGCCGACCTGCTTGGCAAATCGATCGTCGGCTCCAAGCGGGCGCTGTCGGACCTCCGGAAGTTCCTCGAGCCGAAGATTGCCAGCGTGCCCAAGCTGGATTCGGCCGCGGCGTGGACGAAATACGCCGACAAGATGCGCGGCGAGGTGCTGGACAAGGTCGTCTATCGCGGCGCGGCCGCCGAGTGGCGCGATCTCGAAACCAACGTCGAATGGCTCGACACCATCGCCGGCGGGCCTGGCTACCGCCTCAAGAAGGTCCGTTACGAGGCCGTCCCCGGCCTGTGGATTCCCGCGCTCCTGTATGAACCGGAGAAGCGCAGCGGCAAGGTTGCCTGCGCCATGAACGTCATGGGGCACGACCGCAACGGCAAGGAGGCGGATTATCAGCAGATTCGCAGCATCAACCTCGTCAAGCGCGGCATGCTGGTGCTCAATGTCGAATGGTTTGCATTCGGCCAGCTTCGCGACAAGAACTACGCGCATGGCCGGATGAACCAGCTCGACCTGTGCGGCACGAGCGGGCTGGCGCCGTTCTATCTGTCGCTGAAGCGCGGGCTGGATGTGCTGCTGAGCCATCCGAACGCCGACCCGTCGCGCGTGGCCGTCAGCGGTCTTTCGGGCGGCGGCTGGCAGACGATCTACATCAGCGCGCTCGATCCGCGGGTGACGCTGTCGAACCCGGTGGCCGGCTATTCCGGGTTTCGCACACGGCTCAAGGATTTCCGAGACCTGGGCGATTCCGAGCAGACGCCAACTGACATGGCCACCGTGGCCGATTATGACCACTTCACCGCCATGCTGGCGCCGCGCCACCTGCTGCTGACCTACAACGCCAAGGACGATTGCTGTTTCCAGGCCGGCTACGCGCTGCCGCCGTTGCTGGAAGTCGCTCGACCGGTCTACAGGCTCTTCGACAGGGAGAAGTCGCTGCGGAGCCACGTCAATCACGTTCCGGGCACCCACAACTACGAGAAGGAGAATCGCGAGGCATTCTACAAGAGCGTGGCCGCCGCCTTCTTCCCGAACCAGCGCGACTTCAGGACGGAAGAAATCGATTGCAAGGGCGAGCTGAAGAAGCTGGCCGACGTGTCCGTGCCGCTGCCCGAGAAGAACGCCGACTTCAACAGCCTGGCCCGCGCGCTCGTCGCCAACCTGCCGCGTGAGCCGGAGATTCCGGACGATGCCGACGAGCTGGCGGCCTGGAAGAAGTCGCGGCGCGCCAAGCTTGCCGACATCGTCCGGGCCAAGCAGTATCAGGTGCAGCTCGGCTTCGGCGACGGCGACAAGCAGGGTCGCAACTTCCGCTGGGCGCTCAACCTCGACGATGTCTGGAACCTGCCGGTCGTGGAACTGTCGCGCGGCGGGGTCAAGGGAACGGCGCTCGTGGTACACGACGATGGACGGGCCAAGTCTGCCGATGTCGTCGAGCGCCTGCTGAAGGAGAACTATCGTGTCTTCGTGGTCGATCCGCTGTTTTTCGGCGAGTCGAAGGTCTTGCCGCGCGAGTATCTCTTCGAGTTGATGGTGAGCACGGTGGGCGAACGGCCGCTGGGCATCCAGGCCGGTCAGATCGCCGCCGTCGCCCGCTGGGTCCGCTCCCAGCACGCCGAGCCTATCACGCTGGTCGCCAAGGGCAAACGTGCCTGCCTGGCTGCCCTTGTCGCCGCCGCCCTGGACGACAAGACCATCGCCAACCTTCAGCTCGAGGGCGGCATGATCTCGCTCAAGGAAGTCATCACCAGCAACATGTCGGTGGACCAGGCGGCCGAGCTGTTTTGCTTCGGCCTGCTGGAGTGGTTCGACATGCCGCAACTGTCGACGCTGGCGGCCTCGCGGCCGGTGCAGCTGCCTTGAAAGCAAGGGTGAAAGAAATGGGACAGGGCCTCGATAAACGCCCCGCGCCCCGCCGAGAGATAAGTAGCATGCCGTGGAACGGCCACTTGCTATCCGGCAACGATCGGATACGATGATACTGTCCTCACACGCCTGCCAAACCTCCCCCCTCACAGGAATGCACCATGGCTTCACTCACGCAAACGCCTTCGGATGTGCAGATGCTGGAAGTTCTGCGGGGCGCGCACAAGCAGCTGCGCAGCGAGATTGGCAAGATCATCATCGGCCAGGAGGAGGTGCTCGATCAACTCCTGATGGCCATCTTTTGCCGGGGACATGCGCTCCTGGTCGGCGTTCCCGGGCTGGCCAAGACTCTCATGGTGAGCACGCTCGCCCAGGCTCTCGACCTGAGCTTCAAGCGCATTCAGTTCACGCCCGACCTGATGCCGACCGACATCACCGGGACGGAAGTCATTCAAGACGACCCGGCCACGCGGCAGCGCATGTTCAAGTTCCTGCCGGGGCCAATCTTCGCCAATATCGTTCTGGCCGACGAGATCAACCGCACACCTCCCAAGACGCAGGCGGCCCTGCTGGAGGCAATGCAGGAACGCAAGTGCTCGATCGGCGGCGTCGATTATCCGATGCAGGATCCCTTCTTCGTGCTGGCCACGCAGAACCCGATCGAGCAAGAAGGAACTTATCCGCTTCCGGAAGCCCAGCTCGACCGCTTCCTGTTCATGATCAAGGTCAACTATCCCACCGATCAGGAGGAAGAGTTGATCATGAGGCAGGGCACGTCGGACACGCAGACGACCGTGAGCAAGGTGCTGCACGGCGAGGACATCCTGCGGCTGCAACACATCGTGCGGCGCGTGCCGGTGGCGGACCACGTGTTTGCCTATGCCAAGCGGCTGGCGCGGATGACCCGGCCGGGGACGCCGGAAGCTGTCGATTTCGTGAACCAGTGGCTGACGTGGGGCGCCGGTCCACGTGCCAGCATGAACCTCATCATGGCGGCCAAGGCCCACGCCATTCTCAAGGGCCAGCACCACGTGTCGGCCGACGATGTCGCCGCCGTGGCGTTGCCCATCCTCCGCCACCGCCTCATCCCGAACTTCACGGCCCAGAGCGAAGGCGTCTCGGTCGATGACGTTGTCAAGAAGCTGCTGGCGGCAATTCCGAAGAACCAGGCCGCGTGATTGTTTAGCGGGGAGCCGATAGGCGACCGGGAGTGGCCCCATGGTTCTCGGATACCACGTGATCTTCAGCGCGTACGGCTTCTGGTTGCCGAACGACCCGCGCAGCTCATGGTCCGATTTCGTCCGAGCCTGGGAACTGCGACGTTTTGGCGAGGCAACGAAGGTAACGACGAGACGGTCCGTGGCCGCGGCGCGGCACGACCGTGCCTGGCGATTGGAGGCAAAGACGTCAAGGAAGGCAAGCGACCGCAGCGCTGGAGCTTCGTCACCCCATTTGCTGGATTTGTTTAGCGGGGAGCCGATAGGCGACCGGTCGTTGCAAGGGCATGGTCGCCTATCGGCTCCCCGCTAAACGGGATTATCGCATGGCGGAATACCTACATCCCGACGTGATTTCCCGAGCGCAGGTCCTTGGCGTCAAGGCCCGCGCCATCGTGGAAGGGTTGCGCGTCGGCGAGCATCGCAGTCCGTACCGCGGCTTCTCCGTCGAGTTCGTGCAGCATCGCGAATACGTGCCGGGGGATGATGTCCGGCACATCGACTGGAAAAGTTACGGTCGGTCCGAGCGCTACACTATCAAGCAATACGAGCAGGAGACGAACTTCGCCGGGCACATCCTCGTGGATGCCAGCCGGTCGATGCTCTACGGCGAAGGGGCGACGAACAAGCTGGAATATGCGAAGTTGCTGGCGGCGTCGCTGGCATACCTGGTGATTCACCAGCGCGATAGCGCGAGCCTGTCGATCTTCGACGCCGGCTGGCGGCAACGGTTGCCGGCCAGCGGCCAGCCTGGACACATGCAGACCATCTTGCGAGCCCTGGAAAACACGAGGCCGGAAGAAAAGACGTCCATCGGGCCGCTGCTGCACGATCTCGCGCAGCAGGTCAGCCGTCGTGGACTGGTGTTCTTGATCTCGGATTGCTTCGACGAACCGGCGGGCATCCTGGACGGCTTGCGGCACCTGCGCTTCGACGGCCACGAGGTCACGCTCTTTCACGTGCTGCATCCCGACGAGGTCGATTTCCCCTTCGGGGGCATGGTGAAGTTCGAGGCCATGGAGGAGAAGGGGCAAGTTCTCACGCGGCCGCAGATGATCCGCCCGGCGTACATGAAAGCGCTCAAACGATTCTTGAAGGACATGCAGACCGGCTGCGAGAAGCACCGCGTCGATTACGTGCTCATGAACACGTCGCGTCCGCTGGGACCGGCGCTCACCGAGTACCTGGCGCGGCGGCTGCGCGTGCGCATGATGTGATTGGTTTAGCGGGGAGCCGATAGGCGACCGGTGGTTGCAATGGCAGGTCGCCTATCGGCTCCCCGCTAAACGAGAGGAATGACATGAACTTACTGGCGCCATACATGCTGTGGGGGGCGGCGGCGGCGGGCATACCGATCGCGCTGCATTTCTTCTTCCGCAGCCGGTATCGCACCATTCCCTGGGCGGCGATGAAGTTTCTGCTCATGAGCATCGAGCAGACCAGCCGCCGGCTGCGGTTTCAGGAGTTGCTGCTGCTGCTGGCACGCGTGGCGATGCTGGCGTTGCTGGCGCTGGCACTGGCGCGGCCCATCACCGCCGTGGGCGGCGGCGCCGGCCGCGGCGAGGCGGTGGACGCCGTCCTGCTCATCGACACTTCGTACAGCATGGCGGCCCAGGACGGCGCCGCCACTCGGCTCGAGCGGGCACGCAAGGCCGCTGTCAATGTCATCGATCAGCTTCCGCCTCACTCGACCGTGCAGATCGTTACCTGTTCCGATCGCGCAACGCTTGCCGGTCCGCGCTCGCCGTCCGCCCTCGATCAGGCGCGTGGCATCGCCGAGGAAACACGCTTCGATCATGTCGCCTCCGACCTGTTGCCCGGTCTTCAGGAATCGGCGGCCGCCCTGCAGCGTGGCCAGGCATCGAACCGTGAGTTTTATCTGTTGAGCGACATGCAAAAGCTCGGCTGGGAACAGCAGGGGGGCGCGGTCGTGCAGTCGCTGAAGGATCTCAAGGAAAAGGCGACCATCTACATGGTGCGTTGCGGCCGCAGCAAGGCGAAGAACGTCGCCGTCGTCGGCATCGCGCCGCAGTCCGGCGTTCCCCGGCCAGGCGAGCGCGTCGGCTTTGCCGTCCTGGTGCGAAACAGCGGCAGCGAGACCGTCAAGGACCTGAAGGTCTCCCTGATGATCGATGGCGACGCCAAGAGCCGGGAGACGCAGGCGCTTGACTCGATCGGCGCGGGGGAGATGCGTGCCATCACTCTCACCGGCAAGCTGGAAAAGCCGGGCCTGCGCGTGCTCACCGCCCAGGTGGAGATCGATGATCTCGACGCGGACAATCGCTTCGACCAGGTGATCAACGTTCGCGAGCACGTGAATGTGCTGATCGTTGATGGGGCGGCCCAGCCGCGCGATCCCGCCAAGTCGGCAAGTTTCTTCCTCGAACATGCGCTGGTTCCCGTCAAGGACGAGAGCGAACGGCTCAAGTATTACTTGCAGGTGCATAACGTGTCGCCGCGGCTGGCGGTTCCGGGCCGGCTCGCCAAGCAGGACCTGTGCATCCTGGTCAACGTCCCGCTCGAGGACGCCAAGCGCGGCGAGACAGTTTCCGCCGAGTTCCTCGAGGAACTGGCGCGCTTTGTCCGCCAGGGGCGCGGACTGATGATCTTTGCGGGAGATAACGTAACGCCGGACGCTTACAACCGGCTGCTCGGCGAGAAGCACAAGCTCTTGCCGCTCGCCATCAAGGGCGTGAAGTCTCAGCCGGCCAAGCAACCGCTGGCCATTGACCGCGAGAGCGTCAGCCTGCCCGCCTTCGCCAAGTTCAAGGAGGACGATCGCTTCAAGGGCATCGGCTTCGTCAGCATCTCGCGATCTCTCGAACTGGATGAACGCGGCACGCGCTGGGAGAAGAAGGACGATTCTGAAAAGCCCGTCGTCCTCAAGAAAAAGGACGAACAGGCCAAGGTCGTGCTGCGCTACAACACAGCCATGCCGATGGTGGCAACGCGCAAGGTCGGGTCGGGCGAGGTGATGCAGTTCGCGACCTCTGCCGACCCCGGCTGGAAACCGAAAGACCCGAATCCTACCTGGAACGACTGGCCGCTGGCGCCGGAGCTGATGTACTTGCCTTTCATGGACATGGCGGTCAGCTATCTCCTTCACGGTCAGACGCAAAACCACAATCTTGTCGCCGGCACGAAGCTGAGCTGGCATCCGCAGGAGAAGGACACGAAGGCGTACACGCTGGTTCATCCCGATGGCCGGGCCGAGCGTCTGGGCGTGCCGGTTGATGTTGACGGCAAGAAAGTCGTGACGGCGAAGGATCTGCGGCAAGCCGGCGTCTATCGCCTAGTTGCTGCAGTGCCGCCCACCGGCTCGAGCGCAGAACCGACCAGCGAACAGTCGTCGCAAGGGGAAGGGTCGCCGAACGGCACTCCGCCAGACGAGATTCCCCTTGCCGTCGTCCCCGACCTCCGGGAGAGTGAGGACCTGGAAGCACTTTCGGATGAGCAGATCGATGAACGGCTCGGCTTTCGACCGATTCATGTCACTGCCGGCGATAGCCCGGTCACATTCTCGGAAATCGAACGGCTCAACCGCGAGTGGACGCTGTGGTTGCTGCTGGGCGTGCTCGGCCTCGCGCTCGGCGAATCGCTCCTGGCCTGGTGGTGCGGGAGGGCGCGTTGATGAACTGGCTCATCGAGATTCTGGGAATCGAGGCGCCCGACAACACGGTGCTGCAATCGGCCGAGATCGGCATGCGCTCCGCGTTCCCCTGGTGGCTGATGGTGCCGATCGTCGCGGTGCTGGGCGCCGGCGTCTTCTGGCTCTATCGCCGCGAGTCGGACAAGGTGTCGCCATGGCGCCGGGCCGTGTTGACGGCTCTGCGAACGGCAGCGCTGGCATTGCTGCTGTTGCTGCTCTTTCGCCCGGTGCTGCTGGCGGAATACGTCGGTGAACGACTGCGGCCCATCGTTGTGCTGGTCGACAATAGCCAGAGCATGCAGCTGCAGGATCGCCGTCTGACGGATGACGACAAGCTACGCGTCGCCATTGCCAAGGGGCTGATCCCGGTCACGACATCCTTCAAGGACGAGAAAAGCCGGGTCCCGCTCCCGGCTGATACGCCGAAGGACCCGACGCGCGCCGACCTGGCCCGCGCCGTATTGACCCATCCGGAGCTGAAACTGATCGACGGCTTGCAAAAGCGCGGCCCGGTCCGCGCCTATCTGTTTGGTCAAAGACTGCGCGGCGACGACGCCGACCGGCGCGAAAAGGGCGTGGGTCTCCCGGTGGAACCAGAAAGAATTGAAAAAACTGAGAAAACCGAGAAAGCGGAGATCGACCGGTTGCTCGCTGCCTTCAAGGCCGACGAGTCCCGCACCGCCGCTGCCGATGCGATTCGCGAAGTCCTGCAGGGCAGGGAGGGTGATCCGCCCGCCGCGATCGTCATGCTCACCGATGGGCAAGACAACGCGAGCAAGTACACGCTTGCCGAGGCGGCGCGCGAGGTCGGCCGGGACAAGATCCCGCTGCACATTTACGGAGTTGGCACGGCGGAGGGGGGCAGCCTGCAGCTTCGCGAAGTCGGGGCGCCGCCGACCATCTTCTACGACGACACCATCGTTGTGCCGCTGCGCTGGCGGGCCCATGGCTTCAAGAAGGGCGAACTGGAGATGACCGTGACCCTCGGGGGCCGCCTCGTCGCCAAGAAAAACATCCCGGTCCAGACCGGGGAAGACCTGCGCGATGCCCTGGCCTTCATCCCGGAGAAGGGCAAGGACGCCGAGCAGGACCTCGAACTGGTCACGACCATTCAGCTCAAGGGCAACGACACGTTCAAGGACAAGATCACGCAGAAGGTGCGGCTCATCGATAGCCGGATCAAGGTGCTCTATGTCGAGGGCACGCCGCGTTTCGAGTACAAGTTCTTGCAGCCGATGCTGCTGCGCGACCGGCGCGTGGATGTGAGCTTCCTGCTCACCAGCGCCGATCCCCAGGTGCTGGACTCGGGGCCGCCGTTCTTGCCGTCGTTCCCGGCGACGCGCGACAAGTTCTTCGAGGCCAAGTACAACCTCATCATCCTGGGCGACGTGCCGGCCGAGTTCCTCACCAAGGAGCGGCAGGAGTGGATTCGCGACTTCGTCAAGGATCGCGGCGGCCTGATTGTCATCGCGGGCCGGCAAAACTTGCCGGGGGGCTATGCGGGAACGACGCTGGCCGAGATGCTGCCCATCGAGTTCGAGGCCGGCAAGCCGGCACTGGAGGAACGGCCGCAGGAGTATCAGCCGGCACTCACCGAGGCGGGCAAGCGTGCCGGGATGCTCGCCCTGGCAGACACGCCGGAGGACAGTCTCAAAGTCTGGCGCGACCTGCCCGGCTTCTACTGGAACAGTCCCGCCATCAGGCTGCGCCCGGGGGCCACCTCGCTGCTCGTCAACCCAAAATCGAAGATGGCCAAGGCTGACAACCAGCCGATGCCCGTGCTGGCGTCGCAGCATTACGGCAAGGGACAGGTGCTGTTCATGTCCAGCGACGAAAGCTGGCGATGGCGCTACAACACGCAGGACAAGCACTTCGCGCGTTTCTGGGGTCAGATCATCTATCAAACGGGGTTGCCGCATTTGCTCGGCAACCACGCGCAGCGGGCCCAGATGGCGCTGGAGCGCTCGCAGGCGCTGGTTGATCGGCCCGGCTCGGTGTTCGTGCGTCTGCTGGACCGCGAGTTCAACCCGCGCAAGGACAAGACGGTGGAGGCGGTGCTGGAGTGGCTGGACGCGCCGGCCGGGCAGGAGAAGAAGCGCAAGGTGGCGTTACAAGCCGTGCCGGGTCGCGAGGGCGAGTATCGCGCTCTCCTGGCCCACGACCGTCCGGGACGTTTCACGCTCACGGTCAACAACCCGGACCCAGAGAAGTTTTCCTATCGCGTCGACCTGCCGCCGCGGCATGAGCTTGAGGAAGCCGGCATGGCCGAGGCGGCACTGCGCGAGGCGGCGGCCCTGAGCGGCGGCGGCTTTTACCGCGAGGAGGATCTGAGCCGGCTCGCCGACAGTGTGCAGACCCAGAAGGTCCGCTTCCAGCGCCATCAGGAGATTGTTCTCTGGAATTCGCTGGCGATGATCTTGTTCGTATTGCTGGTCAGCGCCGAATGGTTGCTGCGGAAGTTTTCCGATCTGGTATAAGCGGTTTACGTTTCGCGTTCGCCAGGCCTGGCGAACGCGAAACGTGAACAACCGAAAGCTGGAGCGTTCACGTGGTCCCCGCGACATTGTCCAGGAAGCTGAGTCAGCTGCGCCGCCGCGAGACGCTGCTGCGCCTCATCTGGGGGGCAGCACGCTGGTTTGCCCTAGTCCTGGGCTTGCTGCTGCTTGCCTGCCTCATCGACTGGTCGCTGGATCGGGACGAGGATACACCCTGGGCGGTGCGCGTGGCGCTCACGGCCGTTCAGGCAGTCGTGATGCTGGCCGCTGCCTGGCGCTTCCTCATCAAGCCGCTGCTGCGTCGACCTAACGACAGCGACCTGGCACTGTGGGTCGAGGACCAGAATCCGCGGCTGGGGCATCGGCTCATCTCGGCGGTGCAACTCAATCAGCCCGACGCCGACACTGCCGGCATGTCGCGTGAGCTGATCGACCGCGTGACGGCGGAGGCCGAGCAGGAGGCGAACCGGATTCCGTTCGCGAGCCTGGCCGACCACCGCCGCGTCAAGTGGAGCGGCCTGGTCGCCGGCCCGATATTGCTGGTCGCGCTCGCGTGCCTGCTGCTGTGGCCGGCGCTGGCGTTGTCGTTGCTGGCGAGGCAACTTCTTGCCGACGTGCAGATTCCGCGTTCGGTCACGATCGCCAGCCTCACGCAAGAGGTATGGCCCAACGGCGAGAAGGTGGTCCTGCGCTTCCAGGCCAAGGGAAAGGATCTCGACAAGGCCATCGGCGACGTGCTCATTCAGCCGGCCGGCGCCCCCTCGGACCGCTATGCTCTCGTGCTCCGCCAGCACGATGGCGACGAGGCGATCTTCGAGACGGACATGCCGGCCATGTCGTCGGACTTCGCGTACCGCGCCTGGCTTGGGGATGGCCGGCTGCCGCGGACACAGCGCGTGCGTTTCGTGCCGCGACCCGTGGTGCTGAACATCGAAGGCTGGTCCATGCTGCCGGCGTATTGCGGGGTCAAGCCGGACGGCGGCCGCTATGAACGCGTCCAGCCGCGCGGCGAGATCACTGGAATTTCCGGCTCAACGGCCAGGCTGCTCATCCAGGTGCAAAAGCCGGTGATAACGGCCGCGCTCGAGTTGCTCGGGCCGGCCGATGACGCGGACAAGAAGGACGAGCCGATCCGCCGCCGCATCGCGCTGGCACTCGACCGGGCCGGCCTGCATGCTCATGGCGAATTCGACCTCCACCCGGACGAGGCCGTATATCGCGTGATCGTGACGGACGAGCATGGCTTTGCCAACGTGCCGCCGCCGCGGCGCGGGCTCAAGATCATTCCCGAAGATCCACCGCAGATCGCGTTGCTGCGCGAGCAGGCATTGTTTCCACCGAAGCTACAACTGACAGGCGACACATCGACCGAGGAGGTTGACCTGGAGGGCATGCCGGTGCCCATTGGCCGGCCGATCCGAATCGGCTTCAACTGCACCGGGCCCTACGGCCTCGACCATGCCCAGCTGCTCTATCGCTTGCTGCAGAAGAGCGAAAGCGGCGACGAGCCGGAGGAGAAATGGCAAACGCTGCCGCTGGTGGAGGTCAAGGCGCCGGAGGACGCCGGTCCGTTCCTGCCGCAGTTCGGCGTCTTCCAGAAGAGCGGCCCGCGTGATCAGGTGCCGTTTCATGCCGTGCCGTCGCCGGACCCGGAGCACGTCCTGGGCCGCAGGCTCGGCGGAGGCCGGTTCAACTTCCAGACCAGCGGACTCATCGATGCCAAGGGCCAGCGGCTGAAGCTCAAGGAAGGGGACCAGATCGAGTACTGCGTCGAGGTGTATGCCGGCCGCGACGGCAAGACCCGTCCCTTTGCCCGCTCCGAAACCCGGGTGAAGACGATCGTTTCCGTGGAAGAGTTCGCGCGCTGGCGTTACGAGCTGTCACAGGAGCAGGAGCGCCTCAGCAAGCTGGAGGCGAAGCAGGGGGGCGTGTTCGCGCCGCCGAAATAAACGCACTTCATTCAGCCGGCGCCGCGGCCATAGCAGGTGCGAGGGAGTTACTCGCCGGGTTGCAGCGGCAACTTGACGGTGAAACGCGAGCCCTTGCCGGGCAGGCTTTCGACGCGAATGCGGCCGTGGTGCTGTTCGATGATCTGCCGGCAGACGCTGAGGCCCAGGCCGCTACCGCCGCGGCCGGTCTCGTCCGGCTCCTTGGTCGTGTAGAACGGCTCGAAGATGAGGCGCAGCTGCTCGGGCGGAATTCCCACGCCGGTATCGGCGATCTTGACCTCGGCCATCTGGGCGATGGTGTTCTCCCGGACATCGATGCGCAGCTGCCCGCCGCGCTGCATCGCTTGCCTTGCGTTGATGATGAGATTGAGCAGGATCTGCTCGATCTGACCGCGGACCACCAGGGCCTTGGGCCGGCCGTGGAACTTCGTCTCCACGCGCACCTGGTGCTTGCTCAGGTCTTTTTCCGTCAGGATGAGCACTTCCTCGACCAGGCTGGCGATATCGGTCAGCTCGCGCTGGGCACTCTGGTTGCGCGCGAAGCCGAGCATGCTGTTGACGATGGTGGCGGCGCGCTGCCCGCCCTTGAGCACCTTCTCGAGAGCCTGGACGCGCGACGCCTCGCTGGCGTCGGGGCGCAGGCCAAGCTTGGCGTAGTTGATGATGGTGGTGAGGATGTTGTTGAATTCATGGGCCACGCTGGAGGCCAGGGTGCCGACGCTGCTGAGCCGCTGGGCTCGCAAAAGCTGCTCGCGCAGCTGCTCCGCCTCGGTCTGAGGAGCCATGATCTCTTCGCCGACCATGCCGAATGCCTCCGTGCGTGCCAAGAGACGAAAAAGAGCATAGTTGGTATCGGCCGGTCCGAAGGGAACCTTCATCCGAAGTCCTTGTGTTTCAAGCAATTATGCCTGCAAGCCTGGCAGCCCCCGTGACTTGCACAACCGACGCGAGCCGCTGAACCATCGCAAGCAAGGCAAGATGGGTGCGATCGGGCGGCCTTCGTGACGTGGTGGACCGTCAGTTCCTCGTTCGACTCGTCGCCCAGGCGATGAGCAAGACCGCGCAGGCCACAAGCCCGGCGACGCGGATCGGCCAGTCGGCGAACACGACAACGCCGTTGAAGGCGATGAAGCCCATGAATGCCTGGATCGGCCATTCCACGGCCGGGCCGCGCTGCTGGTAACTTGCCGGCCAGAGCCACCACCAGGCGACATCCGCCAGCCAGACCGCGGTGAACGCGTAGTTGAGATAAAGCCCGCCTCCCCAGGCGACGCCGACCATCTCCGCGGTGCGGCGAGCCGTCTCCTGGTAGGCGGCGGCGTTGCTCCAATCATGAAAGTACGCGAACGCACACATGACGTGACCCAGCAACAGCAGGCAGCCGCCGGTCCAGGCCCAGCGCGCCGTCGTCAGCCGTGTTGCCCGGCCCTTTGCGGTCCAGCGCAGCGACAGCGCCGTCACATACAGCCCCATTGCCAGCCGGACGGTCCAGCGCGTCAGCAGGTCTCCAGCGTCCACGGTTTGCCTCGCATGTCGAGTCATCGGGTCGAGCCTTCCGGGTTGAATCTCGACAGCATAGCGGGTTTTCCGTAACCAATCGATATGTTAACGTCGCTCAAGAAAGGACTCAGCCATGAGCCAACCCCTGGCCAATCGCTTCGCCGAATATGCGTGCGGTCTTCGCTTTGCCGACCTGCCGGCGGCGGCGGTGCATGAGACCAAGCGGCGGTTCATCGATTCATTTGCCACGGCGGTCGGCGCCATGGACGCGGACGCCTTCGCCATCGCCCGCCGCTGCGCCCTGCGCGTTTCCAGCGAACCAGGGGCGACGTTGCTGGGCGGCGGCCGCAGTTCCGTCGAGTGGGCGACGTTCGTGAACGGCTTGCTCATCCGTTACCTTGATTACAACGACACCTACCTGTCGCTGGAGCCGGCGCATCCGAGCGACAACCTGGCCGCCGTCCTGTGCGTGGGCGAGATGGCCGGCGCCACGGGACAGGACATGATCACGGCGGCGGTGCTGGCCTACGAGATCCAATGCAGATTGTGCGACGCATCCAGCCTGCGCAAGAACGGCTTCGATCACGTCACCTACGGGGCCATCTCGTCGGCGCTGGCCGCCTGCAAGCTGCTGAAGCTGGATGCGACGAAGTGTACCCATGCCATCGGCCTGGCGGGTGTCGCCAATACGGCGCTGCGGCAAACACGATCGGGCGAGCTGAGCATGTGGAAGGGCTGCGCCTTCGCCAACGCCGCCCGCAACGGAGTGTTCGCCGCGCTGCTGGCGGCCGAGGGCATGACCGGGCCGGCGCCGATCTTCGAGGGGGACGTGGGCTTCATGAAGCTGCTCACGGGCCCGTTCACCGTGGCTGAGATGGGGAGCAAGGATCGCCCGTTCATGATCAACGAGACGTACATCAAGTTCTGGCCGGCCGAGTACCATTCGCAGAGCGCCATCGACGCCGCCTTGCAACTTCGGCCGCAGGTGCCGGACATCCGCGCGGTCAAAGCCATCGATATTCACACGTTCGACGCCGCGGTGGACATCATCGGCAAGGACCCGGAGAAGTGGCGGCCCAGGACGCGCGAGACGGCCGATCATAGTTTGCCGTACTGCACCGCCGTCGCCCTCGCCGACGGCGACGTCACCCTAGCCCAGTTCGAGCAGGAACGCTTCACCGAAAAGGCACTGCTGGATCTCGTCGCCAAGGTCAAGGTCCATCGCGACGCCGGCCTGAGCGCCCGCTATCCGGCAGGCATCCCCAACCGCATCACCATCACGCTCGAAGGCGGCAAGCAGATCGTCAAGGAGGTCGAGTTTCCCCGCGGCCACGCCCGCAACCCCATGACCGACGCCGAGGTCGAGAAGAAGTTCCGCACCATGGTCGAGCCTCGCTACGGCAAGGACAAGGCGGACAAGATGCTGAAGGCGTGCTGGGAACTGGACAAGCTCAAGGGGGCAGGGGAGTTGCTGGCGCTGGTGCAATGAAGAAGCACGTCCGGGTGGAATCATGATCCAGAGTCGCTGACTCGGTCGCGCTTGAAAAATTAAAAGGCCCTAAAAGAAAGGGGACAGGACCTCTACAAACGCCCCAAGAACGACGCAATTCAGCGACAGCCAGAGGTCCTGTCCCCTGGTATGGTGCTTTGTCACCGCGAGCCGAAAAGAAGTGGCTTCGCGCCACCGACCGTTGGGCAAAAGCGAACTTGTCAACGTGCATTATTCTACCGTCATCGAATCGGTCAATTATGGCCTTCTTTGACAACTCGACCACTTGCAATGGAATGAAGAAGAAATAACGGCGGAGGCGCTGCTGGTTCGCATGCTTTCGCGGCGTCGCTGATCGTCCCACGCCGCGGCAAGGGTCCTGCGAAAGCATGGCACCCGCCATGAAGAATGCCACCCCGCCGCAGCGGTTTTATTCAACCATTGATTCGCCAATGCCTGCTAGCGATACGAGTAGACGGCGTTGAACCACGTGGCGACCGGCTTGGGGTTCATTTGCCCGACCCACTTCATCACGCCTTTTGAGTTATTTTCCGCCGGATCATTGATCCACAGAACCAGCAACATTTGCTCGCGCGGAAGCTTGCCCTTGAATTTTCCGCTCGCGTCGAACTTCTTCAAACCTTCCACGATGCCTTCGAAAATATCGCGGCCGTGTTTCTCGAATGATTCGGGTTGATGTTCGAGCATTTCGTCGATAATTGCAGCACAACGGTATTCGTGGCCTTCGTCGTTCCAGGACCAATCGGCAGGATCAGTTCGCCAACTAGTCTCGTCCGTGCCTTCAATCGGCCCAATGTCGTCCAGCGTCGCGCCCATAATGTACGGCGCCACTGCATCATCCACGGAGCACAGAGCAAGTGCGACGATCGAATGATCACCACGATCGGCAACGAACCGAGCAAACGCTTCGGCAGCGTCTGCGGCGACGGCATCCGCAAGTCGACTCGAAGCCGACGACGATTTCTTCGAGAAAAGTCCCATACGGCTCCTTGTATTGTTGTCGAACGTTCAGGATAGATTCCTGTTGGACTGAACCGCGTACCCTGGAGCCACTTGTCTATGGGGATACAATGGGGGAGCAGCTTGCCTGCGTGCCGGTATGAGTGGAGTGTAACGGTGCGGCGCGGTGGCTGGCAAGCATTTTTTCGTTACGGTCGGTCGGGCCTGCCGGCGACAAGGAATTGCACGTGGCGCCACGGCCGCCGCCTACTCCGTGCGCGGCTCTTTCATACGCCGCGTCTGCGGACTCGGCAATGAGCCGAGCCGCGAGTGATGTCCCGTCCGGCAGGCCGCCCCAAGACTGCCCGGTCCAGTGCCACATCTCCTTGCTGAGGAGCTCTTGCGGCGGCCGGAACTCGGGCTCCGCAACCATGCCGCCGGAGACGTAGAGCAGGTTCGTCGTTCGGACGCGGCCGGTGATGATCCCCTCTTCGACCTTCGCAGCGGAGACGATCAGTATCTCCCTGCGGACATCGCAGGCGATGAATCGCGAGAGGTTTCTCCCCTCCCGATACCAGCGCCGGCGAAGCCAGGTCCGAACGCGCTTAAGCATACTCCGCGCCCTCCGCCGCCGAACATGTGATTCTGTACTCCCTGCGAGACATATGACACATGGCGGCGGAACGATCGCGGCTACATCGCCGCGGACGCATCAGTTGCGTTGGAACAGCGGCGCACGCGACCCTGACGCCCCGGTGACTATTCGATGTCAATACGATAGCTTACCATCCAGATCTCGATCTGACCGAGCCGTTGTTTCCAACGCGCCTTGAACGCTCTCATCCATTTTCGGTTCGCAACGGTGTCGGGAACATCGACCATCAATAGTCCGAGGCTGTCCTGGTAGACTTTATCCTCGTATCGCCAGTAACCTTCGGCAGCATCCTTGTAGAAACTGGCCGCTTGGAATTGCTCGATGACCTCATCGATTGCTTTGCCGATGAGCTCGTCGGGAACATCTTGCCCATCATTGAACCTTGCCGGTAGCAGCACTTCGTAGCGCCGCGACTTGCTTCTCATAGGATGCCTTTCCATGGACCATGAACGGGATGTTGGCCTCGGCAAGCGCAGCCATGGCCGCCTCGGGAAAGACGTGCTCCCCGGACTTGAAGACTTTGCCGGAGAATCTTCGGAGCAGAAAGCCGCGAGCCTTCGTTTGCGTTTCCTTGTCCGGAAAGGTAATAACAACCATCATCGAGACTCCGGGAATGAACGGGTGCTAACATTGTAGCGACGCTGCAGCCCGAAGAAAGCATGCCATCTGGTTAGCCGCTGAACCGGGCATTCAGCTAGCGAGGCTTCGCCTCAGACCGACGAGGCGTGCCCCGATGCAGGTCAATATAAAAGGCGCCGGTCGAGCCTATGATGGGTCTGCCGAAGCAGGC
>VGYC01000144.1 GCA_016873095.1 Planctomycetota bacterium
ATTCTTTCCGGCAAGTCTCCGACGCCGGAGAACGCGAAGCTGGCCGGCGATCTGGCATATGATTTTCTAGTGCCGCATGGGCCAGCTGATGTTGCGCTCATGGCCGCGCCGCTCTTGCGTGTGCCGGTGAAGGCTGCGCTTGCGGGCTATGGCGCGCTTGAGGCGATGCAGCCGGTCGAGGCCGAGGCGGGGCCGGTGAACAAGCTCGT
This sequence comes from Planctomycetota bacterium, assembly GCA_016873095.1. Lineage (GTDB taxonomy): Bacteria > Planctomycetota > Planctomycetia > Gemmatales > Gemmataceae > VGYC01. The sequence continues at coordinate 210 of VGYC01000144.1, forward strand.
CGAGGCTCTGCGCCGCGTGCTGCCGATGGACGTGGCGTCGCGGATGGCGCGGGCAAGAAAGATGGGGCTCAACCCGGATGAAACGCTTTACCGCGGGCAGCCGCGCATAGATACGCAAACGGAATTCACGCCGGACTATATCGGCGGGAAACATCACAGCGTCGGGGCCGCTTGGTTTTCCAATGATCCGCATATCGCGGCCGAGTATGTACCGAGCAGGCAGTATGCGGGATTTGACGAAGGGAGCGGGATGATCCCCGCATTTGGTCCGAAAAAGCAACTAGATATCACCCTTGAGGGGATGGGGCCGCAGGGGCACAAAGAATTAAAGAAGGTATATCGGAGCATCGGGAAAGATTGGGGATTCGACAATTTCGATGATTTTGTCAACGTCGTTACCGGCGGCCGGATGTGGGAATACGGGAACAGCCTTCGATTCCAAAATGCAGTTTTGAGGGAATTAAGCCACTGGCCGGCAGTCAGGCTGACGGACAACACATTTGGCCGGATGAACGATTCCGTGGTTGTTTTCGACGGCAAGAACATCCGGTCGCCGTTTGCCAAGTTTGACCCGGCTCAGAAAGAAAGCAGCGATATCCTTGCGAGCGCCGCGCCGATCGCCGCTGCTGCCGGCGCGCTGGCCGCGCCGGGCGAGGCCGAGGCGGGGCCGGTTGACAAGCTTGTGGGCGCGCTGCGCCGCATAACGAATCCGCTTCACGGCTGGCACGGCTCGCCGCATGACTTCCCCGCTGAGCGGCTGGTGCGGATGCCGTCCGGTGAATTGCAGACGATCAAGGGTCGCCCCGACGTGCTGCCGGACGTGCCCGAGGGCGCGACCGTGGTGCATGACTTCCCGCTCGGGCGGTTCGACCTGGGCAAGATGGGCTCGGGCGAAGGCGCGCAGGCATACGGGCATGGGGCGTATCTCGGGGAAAGACGAGGGGTAGCGCAGGATTATCGCGATAAGCTGTCGGATTTGTCGCCCGCGCAGGTCAACCCGGCGCAACTGGAAACGCATCACCCCGAGGATTTGGCCGATCTCATTAACAAGACGATGGCTGAGTTCCCATCGGCGCGCGTCCAGGAGATTGCCTACGTCGTTGGGGATCGTTACAAGGGTGTTGTTCCCTCGAATCTAGAACAGGTCATTCGCGAAGCCAAAGAGGTACAAAAGCCTCTGGGCCGTCTCTACGAAGTAAACATCCACGCGCGCCCGGAGGAGTTCCTTGATTGGGATAAGCCGCTAAGGGTGCAGCCGCGTGCGGCCGAGGCTTATCGTATTGCAACTGGCGCGGCAGAATATGGTTATCCACTTAATGAAAGTGCTCTGAAGCTAACTGGTCAAGAGGCCCTAACCGCCTTACAGCAAAGGGCTTTAGTTGAAAGATTTAGTGGCGGAATGCCACCCAAGGGCTACCGCGCAGACGCTTCCGCTTCTGAATTGTTGAATTCTGCCGGCATCCCCGGCATCCGCTACCTCGATCAAGGTTCCCGTGCTGCAGGCGATGGCACGCACAACTATGTCATGTTCGACCCCGCGCGGACGGTCGAGATACTGCGCAAGTTCGGCCTGCTGCCTGCCGCCGGCCTGGGTGCTGCCGCGATGCAGCCGGGCGAAGCGCAAGCAGACATTGCGCCGCAAATGATCGGACGCGCCCTCAAGGCGATGCCGGCCGATGAGCTTTCGCCGGAGATGATGGAAGAGCTTCGGCGAATTTACGCGGCCGGCACTTTCAGCATGGCGCCGTGATCCTGATCCTGGACTCCCATGAGGCCGTTGCCGAGTGGGTAAGGCGGCTATTGCCCGAGACGACGTTGAGACCGTGCACGGCGATCGGCGTGGTCGACGGGCAGGGCAGGCCGGTGGCGGGCGTGCTCTATCACCGGCTGGACCACGAGGCGATTCCCTCGCCCCATATCGAGATGACGATCGCGTCCACCAATCCGAGGTGGTGTACCAGGGGCGTTCTGTCAGCCCTGTTCGGCTATCCGTTCAACCAGCTCAAGGCCCGCAGGGTGACGGCGATCATCGCCCGGCGCAACAAGCGGGCCAGGAAATTCGTCGTTCGCTTGGGCTTTCAGCTCGAAGGCACTTTGAGACGAGGATGGGCGGCGCGATCCGGTGATAAGGCCGTGGTCGACGCGGCGTGCATCTATGCGATGTTCCCGGACAGGTGCCGGTGGATTGAGAAGGAGAAGGCGGCATGAAAGGTAGAGGCTCCGCGCCGGCCGCGCCCGATCCGACCGCGACAGCGGCGGCCCAGGCAAAGGTGAACCGGGTCAACCTGTTCTCGCCCATGGGCAACCAGCTCTTCGGCAAGATGGTCGCCAACGCCAGGCCCGCGGGCATGACCGACGAGCAATGGGCGGCGGCGCCATGGGATCAGCGCTACCGCTTCGAGATGGAGCCTGACCAGGCGTCCATGCAGGTGCAGGAAACCCCGGGGCAGACGCAGTTCCGCACCGGGGCGGAGGCGCTCGCTAATTCGATGGTGGGACGGGCGCGGACGCAGCTCGACAATCTGCCCGTCAGTTCGAACATCAACCTGCCGCAGCTCGCCACCGGCTCCGGTCGCGTCAGGCGTGTGATGGACGATGGGCTCGTCACCTCGGTCGATGGCGGGCCGTTGCGCGACCAGATCGACCGGTCCAGGATCGGCGCCGACTATGTCAGGGGTGTCGACCTCTCGGCGCTCGGCGACTACACGACCGCGGTCAACCGGCGCGGCCTGCAGGCGCTGCCCTCGATCGACGATTTCGGCATCGACACGGCGCGACACCAGACTGCTGCTTTCGCCCGTGCGATGAACCTGATGCGGCCCTCAATGGAACTTGAGCGGTCCCGGCTGGTGCAGACGCTCGCCGACCGCGGCATCCCCATCGGCTCGGAGGCATACAAGGCCGCTATCGATCAGCTCGATCGCAGCCAGGGCGAGCGGCTGGAGAACGCAGCCTACACCGCCGTCGGAGCGGGGTCGGCCGAGCAATCGAGGCTGGCCCAATTGGGCGCCGCACTTCGAGGCCAGGGCTTCCAGGAGAATCTGACCGACACCAACCTGGCCAACCAGGCGAGAGCGGCGCGGTCGGGCGAGAGCTTCCAGAATGTCGGCATCGCCAACCAGGTGAGGGGCACCGAGTTCGGCGAGGCGATGACCGAGACGGATCTGTTCAACCGCGTGCAGGACCAGCGATTCGCCCAGGCGGTCGCCAACGCACAGCTCGCCAACGCGGCGCAGCAGCAGAAATTCGCCCAGGCGATGGGTGCGGCCGGCCTCGGCAACCAGGCCCAACAGCAGATGCTGGCGAACCAGCTGGCCCAGCGTCAGGTCAACTTCAACGAGCTCGCCGCATTGATGGGCGGTCCCCAGGTCGGCGCTCCGCCGATCATGAGCCCGGCGAACATCGACGTGGTCGGGCCACAGAACACGGCCTATTCCGGCCAGCTCGCGGCCTACAACGCGCGCAACCAGGCGGCCAATGCCGGACTCGGCGCGCTGGCCGGGTTGGGCGCGGCGGGGATCATGGCTTACTCCAGCAAGGACCTGAAGCACCGCAAGGGCATCCCCGATCCGGGCGTCATGCTCGAAGCCATCGAAGGTCTGCCGATCGAGCGCTGGTCCTATCGCGAGGAAACCGGGCTCGATCAGGCCGACCATGTCGGGCCGATGGCCGAGGATGTCAGGGATCGGATGGGCATCGGCGACGGAACCCGGATTCCTCTGGCCGATCTGACCTACGCCAATCTCGCCGCGACGAAAGAGATCGCGCGGCGATTGAAGACGCTCGAAGGCCGCAAGACCGGCCCCGCTGCTTACGAGGCTTGAGCCATGGCAAACAACCTCCTCGCCGGCTGGTATGATCGCTCGACGACCGTTCCCGACGGCGGGGTCAATCCGCGCGTTCTGCAGGACCCTAAAATCCGCAGCCGGATCGAGATGGGCCGCGCCTTGAAAGGCGCGTCGCTCAACACGGCGCCGATCGGTTCGCCCATCGAGCTGTTCACCAGACCTGCAACGGCCTATCTCGGCATGATGGCCCAGCGGTCGGCGATGGACGACGCTGCGGCGGCATCGGATGCTTACGCGAAGGGATTGGGGGCCGTGCTTCAGTCCATGCGTCCGCAGCAATTGACCGAACCGCGAAAAATGACCTTCGGTCACTGGGTCGTCGACGGGGAAGCCTTACCCACCAGTGGAGCGGATAGTCCCGGCGGCGCGGCGCCGGCCCCTGGCGGGGTCGGTCCCGACCGCTTCGCCGGAGCGATGGAGGCGGCACGAAGCGTCGAGAACCCGATCGCGCGCAACGCGCTGATCGCCGACATCCAGGCGAAGATGACGGGCTCCATGCTGCGAGAGGATGCCTGGGAAACCAAAGAGGGCTTCGACGACCAGGGACGCAGGACGCTGTGGCAGATCAACAAGATCACGGGGGCGAGCCGGAAGATCGGCGGGTCCATGGCTGACCAGACGCTGGTCGAGATCGTGGACCCGAACAATCCAGCTCAGACGATAATGGTCCCGCGCGGCCAGGCGATCGGGCAGCCGGGCGCTCGCAGCCTGGACAAGCCTTTGTTCGGCAGCGGCACGACCGGCAGCGCGCTCAACATCATCCATCGGCTTACCGATTCAATCCGCAACGGGACCGCGACGGAGGAACAGCGGCGGGCCTATGCGCTGGCCATCGCCGAATACGAGACGCCGCGGATTGTGCAGATGGAAGATGGCACAATGCAGCGGATCACCCCGACGCTGCCGCCCGACATTCCCAGGCCCGGACAATCGGCGGCTCAGGGTGCGCCGGCCGCAGTCCCGCCACGGCCCTCCGTGCCAACGGGAGCGCCAGCGCCGACGCCGGCTTCGGGAGCGCCATCGACGCCTGCCGCCACGCCGATTCGGACAATCGTCCCTGGCATCGAACAGATTGGTACGCCAAAACCCAAGCCCCTCACCATGGAGGACTCCGCAAAGGTGGCCGGCATGGGCGAGGCGTTAAAGACGCTCGACGATATTCAGCGCAAACTTTTCCGCGCGGATGGCGGATCAAACAACGAACTGCTCTTGCAGGGGCAGAGGATGGGGCCGGTCGAAGGTGCGCCGTTCACGGCGGGCCGGCAGATGCGTCAAGACTTCCAGCGCTCGATCGAAACATGGCTGCGCATCCAGACTGGTGCTGCGGCCACGGAGACCGAAGTCCAGCGCTACATGAACACCTATTTCCCCTCGCCGCTTGATCCGCCGGAAGCGCAGCGCCGCAAGATTGAAGCGCTGCGCGCACTGATGACGGGAACCATGGAACAGTTCTCGGCCGGGCGTTCGCAGTTCAGCACGCCGCCGCCGGCCGCGAAACCGACATCAGTCAGAGACCGATATGGGCTTGAGTAGCCATGGCTGAAATCCAGGACATCCAGCGCATCGAGCGAAACGTCCGCAGGATGATCGACCTCGGCGCTCCGGCCGAGGACATCGACGCCTATTTGGGCGAAGAAGGGACGACACAAGAAGCGTTCCGCGCCGCCATGATCGAGCGCAGGCCGCCAAAGGATGACCGCGGCTTCATGGAGCGCTCGGGGCGTGCGCTGGCGCTTGGGACACGCCATGTTGCCGAGGGCCTGGCAAGTCCGTTCCTGGCGGTGAACGATGCCATCGGCGGCGCGGTTGGATTGGGGAGCGGGCAGCAGACCTTTTCGCGCGCCCTCGACTATGTGTTCCCGCGGCCTGAAACCCCGTCCGAAAAGTTCGTCGGCCGGGTCGCCGAAGGCGGCGCGGCGGCGCTTGCACCGATGGGTGCCGCTCGGGCTGTCGGCCAAGCCCTCGGGCCGGTCGGCCGATCCGTCGCCCAGGCAATGCAGACCGCGCCCTCCGCGCAGATGTCGGCCGGCGTCGGCGCGGGCCTCGGCGGCGCAACCTCGCAGGCCCTATTTCCCGGCAATCCATATGCCGATCTGGGGCTTTCGCTGGCCGGCGGCGTGGGCGGTTCCGTCGTTCCAGCGGTGGCCGGGGCCGTCCGGCAAGCGGTCCCGTCGATATTTCAGCCCTTCACGCAACGCGGGCAGCAGGAAATCGTCGGCCGCGTGCTGAGAGATTCCTCGTCCTCGCCCGAAACCCTCGTCTCTCGCCTTGATGATGCAATCGCCACGCCCCCGAGGGTGGCGGGCTCGCGGGCCACGACGGCGGAAATCGCAACCGACCCGGGATTGGCGACGCTCGAGCGCGGCGTGCGCCAGTCCGTTCCGAATGTCAGCAGCGACTTCGCCTTGCGCGAGGCCGAGCGCAACACGGTGCGCCAAGCCGCCCTGAGAGAGATCGGCGGCGACGGTCCTGGTGCGCCGGCCGTCGCCGAGGTTATCGCAGCCCGCCGCGCCGCGCTGGAAAACGAAGGCCGGATGCTTGCGGAAGATTTGACTGATTACGCCAGCCGGAAGGCGCAGGAACTTGGCCCCGGCGTTGCCCCTGAAATGGCCGGGGGAACAATTCGGAAGATTTACGACAAAGCATTGGCGAAGGCGAAAATTGCCGTCCGCAATGCATACGATCTGATCGACCCTGACGGATCGTCGAGCATCCAGATTTTCGGCGTCAAGCGCGCGGCGCAGGATGCGAAGGCCAAATATTTCGGCGAGGGGTCCGGCGGCGCTTCGGGGCAGATCAAGACGCTGCTCGATACGGTCGAGGGCATCGGGGATAACAAGAACTTCGCCCCCTGGCGTGTCCTGCAAAGCGTCCGCGCCCAAGCCAATGCGGTGCTCGGCTCGGCGGCTGCGCAAGAGGACCCGCGCATCGCTTCGGTCGCGAGGCAGATCAAGGATGCGGTCGACGCCGCATCCCAGGCGGCGGCCGAGAAGGGTGGCAGCTTTACCACTGACCAGGCGGCGGCGTGGCGGCGGGCGACTTCGCTACGCAAGGAAATGGGCGAGACGTTCCAGCGCGGCGCGTCCGACCGGATTGGGCAGATGAAGGCCCCCGGCGAGCCTAAAGTTCCGACCTCCGCCGTGCCCGGGCAATTCTTCAATTCCGGCCGCGGCGCGTTCGAAGATGCGGCAATGTTCCGCAAGACCTTCGGCGACAACCCGAAGGCCATGCAGGCGTTGATTGATAGCGCGGTGTTCGATCTTCGCCGCGCGGCGACCGGGGCTGATGGCGTCACGCTCGACGCCAAGCGTCTGGATGGCTGGTTGAAAAGCAACCGCGCGGCGCTTCAGCAGTTCCCCGAACTGAGCGAAAAGGTTTCAACCGCAGCGCGGGCGCAAAAGTTGGTCGACGAGGCGGTTGCCCGAAACGGGGTGCGGCTTGCCGAACTGGACAAATCGGCGGCGGGCGTATTCCTCAAGCAAGACCCGGACGCCGCCGTTGCAACGATCCTCGGCAGAAAGTCCGCGCAAAAGGACATGGCCGATTTGATCGGAAGCCTGGGCGGGGATCAGAGGGCATTATCCGGGCTGCGCCGGGCGGTGCTGGACCACGCGCTCGACAAGGCGCGGGTGTCAACCCTCGATGCGGCCGGCAATCAGTCCTTGTCGCCGGCCCGGTTCGCGGCATTCGTGGCCGACAACGAAGCCACGCTAAAGCCGCTTTTCAGCGCGTCGCACATGGCGGCACTCAAGAACATCGCCCGCGACATGCTGGAACAGACCTACCCCGCCACGGCCGGCACGGTCAGAGGTTCGCCGACTTATCAGAACATGACGACGGCCAATTTCCTGGCTCGCGTCACGGGCGGGCTGGTCGATCCGAACAATAGCTTCGTGGCATCGGTCATGCGGCCGGTGGCGTGGCTCTATAAGGTGCCGCAGCAGCAGATGGAGCGCCTGCTTTCCGAGGCGATGCTCGATCCTTCGCTGGCGCGGGGCCTGGCGGCGAAGGCGACGCCAACGGACATTAGACGGCTAGGCGATGTTCTCAAGGCGCGCGTGACAGCAACCATGCAAGGTGCCACAGCAGCAGCACTAACGTCGCCAATGCAAGAATGAACTTGACTACCCGGCCCGATGTAATCATGCCCGCAGTTTAGCATTAAACACATCTTCGCAACAGCATAGCCCCGCCTTTTGGCGGGGTTTTTCTTTGGAGGTCCTTCGCATGGCTTGGTCTGGCTCCGGCACGTTCACCCGTGCGATCACCAGCCTATCGGTCTCTGGCTCGGGCCTGTGGGCGGCCGTCAAGGCGCTGTCCGGGCACAACACGATCCGCTCCGACGACCACGACCTGCACGACCAGGATCTGGCGACCGGCATCGACGCCTGCCTCGCCAAGAACGGCGAGAACGCCATGACCGGCAACCTCAACATTGGGTCGAACCGGATCACGGCGGTTGCCGCCGCGACGGCCAGGACGGACGCCCCGAGGGTTGCGCAGATCCAGGACGGCGGCGTTGTCTACGCAGCGGACGGTGGGTCGGCCAACACCTACACCCTGACCCTGGCCCCGGCGATAACGGCCTATGCTGCAGGACAGGTGTTCTGGTCGCGCATCGCAACCGCCAACACCGGAGCCTCCACCCTCAACGTCAACGCGGTCGGCGCCAAGGCGATCCGCCGACGGGATAATTCCGCGCTGTTGGCAAACGACCTGATTGCGGGACAGATCGCGGGCTTTGCCTACGACGCGACCTCGGACAATTTCGAACTGCTCACCCCGGTGGGCCAGCCCATGGGGCTGGTGCGCAACGCGCAATCCGCCAACTACACCCTCCTGGCAACGGACATAGGCGCGCTGGTCGACTTCACGTCGGCGGTCACGGCTACCCTGACCGCGGCGGCGACCGTTGGTGCGGGGTACTACGTCACGATCCGCAACAGCTCGACCGGACAGGTGACGATCTCCGGCACGGTCGACAGCCTGACGAACCTGATCCTGGGACCGCTTCAGTCGATCACGGTCTATTCGGACGGCTCGAACTACAAGTCGATCAGCGGCACCAATCTAGGCAGGCAGACCATCGGCGCTCCGTTGCAGGCATGGACCGCCACGACGACCAGCGGCGCAACGTCGGTCACGCTCGAGACCGGCGCCAACGACAACATGGTGGTTGGCTTCCGGTTCCTCGGATCTGGCACCGAGAAGATTCAGCTATTCATTCCCGCCCCCCATGGCGCCGACGACGGCAAGCTGAATGCCAGCTTCACCGATCACATGGACAGCGGCAGCTCGGCAACTGCTATCTATGCGCTAGAGGCCCTGGCCTTCGGCTCGGGCGATGCCTTGGACCTCGCGTTCGGCTCGGCCGAATCCGCGGCATTGTTCCATAGCGCTGCATCCGCCCAATACGAGGGCTCGATCACCAACGTTACTGTCGCCAATGCCGGGGCGACCAAGAAGTGGTGGCTGGTGCAGTTCAGCCGGGTTGGTGGTCATAGCTCCGACAACGCCGGCTCGACCGTCGTGCGCGCACTCAAACTCTTTTATCGGATCAACCGCCAGTCGGACGAGGCGGCGTAATGCCTTTGACGGTGCCGGCCGCGCAGGCGGCGGCGAACGTCGCGTCCTGTCTCGCCCGAGGTCTGCCCATGCTGGGAAACTCTCCGGTGGTTCTGTGCGGTCCCGGTCCGTCGCTGCTGGAAACCTGGCCCAAGGTTGCCGATCTGGCCCGTCAAGGTGCCGAGATATGGGCGCTCAAGGGCACCTGGAGGTTTCTGGTCTCGCAGGGGATCAGGCCCGACGTCGTGGCCCTGATGGACCCGCATCCGAGCCAAGTCAAATACACGGCGGGGGCTCCCGCTGGGATGGCCTGGTATGTGGCGACGCATTGCGATCCGTCGGTGTTCGAGGCGCTTAATTCGCAAAGGGTGGTCGCGTGGCACGCCGGAAGGTCGCCGCATGTCGGGCCGGGCGATCACATCGTCAGCGGCACGCGGGACATTCTGACCCGAGTCCTGGCCATCCTGGTCTATCAGCGCAGACCGATCGTCACGCTGGCGGGCTGTGATTGCTCCTGGCGTCCGCTCGGCGGTTCGCATGTCTACGAACTGGCGCGCGGCTTCCTCGATCAAGAAATGATCAGGACGGTGACGCACGAGGGCGTCTCGTGGATGACCACGCCGAAGATGGGCGAGGACATCCAACTGATCGTGCAGTTGATGGCCGACCGCAAGGACGATCCGACGCTGCCCGAGATCGAGGTGTTGGGCGACAGCCTGCTTGCGTCGGTCGCGCGGGCGTGGCGCGCATGGTCCGCGGGACCGAAGGACCGGCCTTTCGAGTACGGCGACGAGTTCAAGCGGGCCTATCACAGACCCATGCTCTCCGGCCTCGATTTTCTCGACGACGACGACTTGCTGACGGTGGCAGCCGAATAGGAGAGATCATGCCCACTTACGATTTCGTCAACATCGGGAGCGGCGACGTTCTCGAAAAGAAGACGCTCGACCAGATCCCGGCTCTCCTGCCCTCGGCCAAGGGGGGGCGGAATTGTCAGTGGTTCACCAGGGTCGACAATCCGGATTTGTTCGACGCCTTGACGCAGACACGCGCGGTGTCCGGAGCGAGCCTGGATCAGAACGCGCGGACGCGGACGATCACCTATTCCGTGACCGACCTCTCGCTCCCCACCGCGAAGGCCAACGCATCGGCCAGAGCCAAGACGGTTTGCGAGACGAAGCGGGCTTCGTTCCTGACGGCGGGGAATGGGAAGGCCTTGGAGTACAGGGAGAAGGCTGCCGAGGTGACGCGCTGGGCGACCACGGCGGCAGAGAACAAGACGGCGGCCAACTTCCCCTTGCTGAACGCGACCGCGGTCGGGCGCGGTCTTGCCGATCTGACGGCCGCGCACGACCTGATCTCCGCCACGCTTACCTTATGGCGCTCTCTCGGTGCGGCGATCTGCCAGGCCGAGGACACCGCAACGACGGCGATTTTCGCGGCGAACAATTGTGCCGCGGTGCGAACCGCGATGGCAACGCTGGCGACGACGCTGGCGGGCATCGGAGCTGATCCATGTTGAGCGTGACGCATTTGATCGGGTTCGGACGTGGGGGCGGCGGCGTCCCGTCAAAGAACACCTATTCCATAGATCTGGATGGATCGAACGACTATGGCACGTTCACGTCGCCTGCCGCAGCACCCTTCTCGATGGTCTGCCGGGTTCGCGGCGACAACGTGGCGACCGAAAACTATCTCACCCTGATGTCCATCGGCACCTTCACGATGGCGACGGGCGTTAGCGGAAACAAGTTCGGTGTTCACGTTCCAGGTGTTGGTCGCGTGCGTAGCGCCACGGCTCTATCGAATAGCACTTGGTACATGCTCGGCTACACTCAGATCAATTCCACAACATTCAACGCCACCAACACCAAGCTATACCTCAATGGCGCGGCCGAAACCGGGACAGCCATGGATGCGTCAAGCCCGGCTAATTATGCCGGAGCAACCGCATATGTTGGATCTTATTATACTACATCATATTTCTGGAACGGGTTGCTTGCTGAAATGGCACTGTGGACATCGGTACTGACCGCCGCCGAAATGCTGGCGCTCTACAATGCCGGCCCCGGAGTGCTCTACACGGCCAACTTCGGCGATTACGTCAGCGCGGCGAATCTCTATGCGCAATGGTTGTTCGAGGAAGGAACCGGGACAACGGTTGCCGACGAATCCGGCAACGGTCGCACGCTGACGCTGGTCGGCACGCCGAGCTGGTCAACCGACAATCCGTAAGTGGCAAGCCAGCGTTATCACGTCCACGAGGCGGGCGAGGGCTTCCGCGCCAACCCGACACCCTATCATCATTTCCGATTGGGCATCGGCGAAACCACGGCGCGTCCGTTCAAGCTGCTGGTGCCGATCCTACACGACAGCTTCGGCGACTTCGCGCTGGCCGTTCACTTGGCCCTGCAATACGCCGCCCGATTCCGGCATTCGCTGACCACCTTCGCATTCTTCGATAATCGGCCCTACAAGCACGACCTGATCCGGCTCTATCCGTTACCGACGAAGGTCATGGCCCTCCGGTCTCGTGACGCCATGGCGCAGATCAACCCGCTGGTCTTCGCTCCGGCTCACAAGCTCAATGGGAAATACCGATCGGCCAGGGACATCGTCGACGATCCACGCTGGCATGACATGGTCTTTCCCTGGATGCACCAGCAGCACGTCGCGCACGACCTGGACATGCTGCCGCTCAGGATTCCCGAGGGCGAACTCTCTCAGCTTCACGCCGGACTGATCGGTCTGGGGCTCGATCCCAATAGGTGGTTCGCCTGCATCCACTGGCGCGAGCCGACCTATCGCTACAAGCCGATCGCCAATCTCCGCGACAACGATCCGCAACGCTATCTCCCGCTGATCGACCACATCATCGGCATGGGCGGGCAGGTGGTCAGGATCGGTCACCCCGAGATGGCTCACGCCGCACCAAGGTCCGGCTTCGTCGACCTGGCCGTCATACCGGATTCCACGCTGCTGCAAGCCTACGCGGCGTCACGAGCCCGGTTCTGCGTGTCCGGCACTGGCGGCGGCGCGTGCCTGATGTATCTGTTCGGCACGCCTACGGCCTCTGTCGACTGCATCGGATGGTTCGACGGGTCCTATGGGCAATACCTGCTGACCCAGGTGCTGACCACCCCGGAAGGGCAAACGCTGGAACAGGAATCGCTGTTCGAGTCCGGGCTGATGAACCAGCGCGCGCTTGAAATGGCGATGGCGGAACGGCCTGGGTTCAAGCTCGAGCAGCGCAGCTCAGCGGAGATCATGGCTGTCGCTGACTTCATGCATCGCATCATCGGGGATTGCCCCGGATGGAGAACGCCGGTCACGCCCGAACTAGAGCCTGACAATCGCTTTGTCTGGCCGATGCGGGGCGGGATACGCCCGCGCTTCATCGATCTGTAGGAGGTCCGCATGAGGGGACCGCTCGCCGCCCTGCTCCTGCTCGCCCCTATCTCCGCGCTTGCGCATGGGGATGCTGCATGGATTCGGGACAACCCTAAAACCGCATGGTGCTGCAATGAGAAAGATTGCGGCATTGCGCCGGCTGACGCCATCACCCGCGTCGACGGCGGCTGGCAGGTCATCCGCACCGGGCAGGTGATCCGCGACGGCGACCCGAGTATCTACCCAAGCCCCGACCTGCATATCTGGTGGTGCCGGTGGCCCGATCCGAACAACGTCCGCTGTCTGTTCATTCCGCCAGCCGGGAGTTGAGCCATGCGCCAGATCATCGGACGCATCCTGTTCTTTCTCGCCATCGCCCTGGTGCTGCTAGCCTTCGTCGCGTCGGCCCGTGCGCAGCAGCCTTCGCAATGCGGCCCCTATGCCATGATGGCGGAGGGACTCGCAAAGGAATATTCCGAACGTCTCGCCTTCGTGGCGCTGGCTCCCGATGGCCGACGGATCGAACTGTGGGTTTCGCCGGCGGGGGAAACCTTTTCGCTGGTGATCGAGCATCCGGCATTGCCGGGTATCGCGTGCATGATCGGCTCCGGCTCGGATTTCCGCGTCGCGCCCGACATGGCCAAACCGGGCCGGGGGGCATAGATGAGCGACGGCCTCGGGACGCAGCGCGATCTCGGCAAGCTCGAGGCGGAAGTGCACCAGCTCCAGCGCGACGTGACCGAACTGAGGGGTGACGTTAAGGAGCTCATGGTCACGATCAGCGAAGCCAAGGGCGGGTGGCGGACATTGATGCTGGTCGGCGGTGCGGCGGGGGCCGTTGGTGCCTTGCTCGCCAAGCTCATCCCGTTCATTCCGATGCGGTGACGGGCGATGGCCAGACGCCACCACTACGACACTCTGTCGGTCGAGGACATCCGACGCACCCTGTGCGCGTGGCGCGAGCACGACGGCAACGCCAGCGCCGCCGCGCGCGAATTGAAGATCTCCCCGACCACGCTCTACCGCCGCCTTGCCCTTGCTGTGAAGCGCGGGCTTCTGCCGGCGGACGAACTTCCGGGCGGTTCCATGAGCCAGATCAATCGCGCCGCAGCAGGCGGCAGAAATCCTGGTATGGCCGAAGTGATGGACATGGTCAGGAAGCCGATGGAGCGGCCGACGCTACCCGACGATCTGCCCCCGGTCGACGAACTGATCGAGCGGCGCAAGCGCGAATATCAGCGTCACGACCAAGCGCAGAGGGCAAGACAGCTCATTCCGGTCAAGGTCAAGACCGACGGCCCGATTGCGATTGCCCATTTCGGCGATCCGCATGTGGACGACCCTGGCACTGACATCGCTACGCTCGAGCATCACGTCTCCGTGGTCAACAAAACCGAGGGCATGTTCGGGGCCAACGTCGGCGATCTATCCAATAATTGGATCGGCCGGCTCGCCAAGCTGTACGGCGAGCAGAGCACGTCGGCCAAGGAAGCGTGGCGGCTGGTCGAATGGCTGGTGAAGTCGTGCGACTGGCTCTATCTGCTTGCCGGCAACCACGACCTGTGGTCCGGGGCTGGAGACCCTGTGCGCTGGATCGCGTCCCAGCAGGGAATCGCCTACGAGGAATGGGGCGCGCGCCTCGGCTTGGCGTTCCCCAACGGCCGACAGGTGCGCGTCAATGCTCGCCACGACTTCATCGGGCATTCGATGTGGAACACGGCCCACGGCCCCGCCAAGGCCGCGCAGATGGGCTGGCGCGACCACATCCTGACCTGCGGGCACAAGCACACGTCGGGCTATCAGATGCTCAAGGACCCGGCGTCCGGGCTCGTGTCCCACGCCCTCCGGGTGGCCGGGTACAAGATCCATGACAGGTATGCCCGCACCACCGGCCTGCCCAACCAGAACATCACGCCCGCTTCGGTGACGATCATCGACCCTCGATATGCCGATGACGACGTGCGGCTGGTCACGGTCATTCACGACGTCGAGATGGCGGCCGACTTCCTGACCTTCCTGCGGCGGAGGCGGAAATGAGACGCCTCGTTCTGATCGAGTGGAAGGACGCCGCCGGAGGGGAGCGATCCGGCTGGAAGCCGATTGCCGAAATGGCCAGGGACAAGCCGCATTCGTGCAAGTCGGTCGGCTGGATCGCGCACGAGGACGACAAGTGCCTCGTGCTGGTTCCGCATACCACGCGCGACGATGACGGCGACGGGGAAATCCGAATACCAAAGGACTGGTGCCAGAAGGTCACGGACCTGATCGAGAAGCCCAAGGGGCGCGGGAAATGACCTGCCGCACCGCGATCAACCGGGCGGACGACATCGAAGCCCTGGCGCACGAAGCGGGGCTCCTCGAACAGCGGGGTTACCACAAAGCGGCCCGCGAAATGCGCCGACGGATCGATACCAAGCTCGGGCGCCCGCGATCAAACATCGAGGAGGACATGCTGAGCAATTCGGAGCACTGCGGGCACTTCGGCCCCTACGTCGTCCAGGAGCCATGCGGCGGGCAAATTACCATCGTGTTCAACCACGGCACGCAGAAAGAGGCGGTGAGCGTGGACGCTGCTTATGTGCTGTGCGACCAACTTTTACGGGCGGCGAACAGCGCGAAAGAGGCTGAGCGGAAGGCAGCTATCGTTATACGCAAACCGCAGGATACGGATAACGAGGAATGACGATGAAACGGCAATCAATCGACACGTCGACGGCGATGTGTCGCCCGCGCGGACGTGTGCGATGAACCCCGACCGCTACACGGTGCGATACATGGCCTGGTCCATGGCGTGCTCGATGGCGCTCAACGGTCGGCTCGAACCGCCCGAGGTGCTGCGCATCGCCAAGGCGTGGGAGAGATGGCTCTTGTCCGCGCTGCCCCAGGCGGCCAAGGGCGCGGTTGTGAACCTGCACCCCACGGAGCCGGCGGCGTGACCGACCAGCCCAAGTTCGACGAGCTCGGCACGCTCGCGCGCACGCTCTACGGCGAGGCCCGCTCCCTCGGACGGGCGGGCATGGAGGACGTGTCGAGCGTCGTCATGAATCGCCACGACCTCGCTCGCCAGGGCTTGGTGACGTGGTGGGGCAGGGATGTGACGCAAATCTGCCTCCGCTCGGCGAATGGCTGGGCGCAGTTCTCGTGCTGGAACCCGACCGACCTGAACCGCGCCAAGCTGTTCAGCGTGACCGAGACGGATCTGCACTTCGCGCTGGCGCTCGAGATTG
Organism: Planctomycetota bacterium; assembly: GCA_016873095.1. GTDB lineage: Bacteria > Planctomycetota > Planctomycetia > Gemmatales > Gemmataceae > VGYC01. The sequence continues at coordinate 16,240 of VGYC01000144.1, forward strand.
CCCGCGCGGCGCTGGATGGCGAGATCGACGATCGGACCAATTCGGCGGACCACTACTGCACGCCAGCGGTCGCGGACAGGACATCATGGGCCAAAGGCCGTCAGCCCGTTTATCGAACAGACGGCCACTGGTTCTTCCGCCTCTATAGCGAGGCGGGAGAGCTGATCCACGTTCTCGAACCGGAGTGAAAACATGGACACGAAATCGTTTCTGAGAAGCAAGACGCTTTGGGTTAACTTCATCGCCTTCGTGGCGATCGCGGTGCAGATCAAGACCGGCTTTGCCATCTCCCCCGAGTGGCAGGCCATGATCCTGACCGGCGTCAATGGCGTGTTGCGCGTTGTGACCAAACAGGAGCTTGGTGCGTGACCGGCGTCGCCCTCTACGGCGCCATCGGCCTGGCGCTCGCAGTTCTGCTCGGCATGACGGTCCTGCTCGCCCGCATGGGGGGCAAGGCCGCCGCCGAGCGGGACATGGCCAGGGACAAGGCGAAGCAAGCGGAGAAATCCAATGCGATCGACGAAGCTGTCGCTCGTCTGCCTGACGCTGATCTTGACCGCGAGCTGCGCGGGCGGCGATGAGTGCGCTTGGGCGAAGCGGATCACGGTCAATGACCTCGACGTGATTACGCGGGCCACCGCTCAGCAGATCGTGGCGCACAATCGCAAAGTCGAAGCGATGTGCCGATGATCCTCGATCCCGCTTTCCTGGCCGGCCTGATCTTCCTGGCGATCTGCGTCGGCGGTCTCGTGGTCATGAGCATGGGGGACTGGATCTGATGGAGTTCATTCTTTGGGCTGTGATCATCTGGCTGGTCTGGCACGCGCTGTCGAGGCGATGAGTACCGCGATCTACGTCGCCCAAATACTGCTGGCCATCGAACTGTCGGCCGCGCTGTACCGCGTGCCGCGGGGCGGGCCTAGCCGCGAGGTGTGGGCGGCATACCTGCCGGCATGGGCCATGCGGGTCTGGGGTTCGACGGTCGCCAGCGGGATATGGGCTGGCGTCTCTGCGTTCGCGCTGACCTGGGCGACGGGGGCACCGTGGTGGCTGGTGCCGATCGTGGCCATCGCCCTGTTTGCCGGCGAGGCCCCTGGATACCCGAAGCCGGGCTACGGCTCTGCGGGCGTCGCGGTCGGGCCGATGACCAGGCGCGGGTTGCTGCTGCTCAATCCCCTGATGGGCGTTCTGTATTGGGCTTTCTGGCGCATCGCGCACGATGGCCCTGGGGAGTCGAGCGGCAGGCTCAAGCGCATCGTCTGCCTGCCGGGCACCGAGTTCCCGTTCCTTGACGGCTGGTCGGCCTGGGCGGAGTGGTTCTGTGGTCGCGTCACCGCGGCGAGCTATGTCGTGGTCTTGATCATGCTAAGTCAGACGGTGCGATTTTTCACCGGATAAGGACGGCGATCTGCGAATAATTGGCCGTTAGATAGCGCGCCGCTGGCCTTGACGGGCCGGCGGCGCTTTTGTCGATTCAAGGCTACCTTATGCGGTCTTTCATTCGCAGCCTTACGCGGTTGTGCTTGCGCTGAGAGCGCCACTCTGCGGCTTGCAGCCTGAAAAAGTCGTTCTTCTCGAGATCGAACTGGCTCACCATTAACTCGCACTGAAGACCTCGCCAATTAAATTGCGTGGCTCCCCGCAAATGGTCCCGGACGTAAATGATATCTGCGGCGGAAATTGAACTGTCCCGATAGTGGTTGGCGACCCAGTGGCGCAAGGCCGCGCGCCTCCCGTTTTCGGGAGCGTCTCGGTCGCGGAATAAGGCGAGGCAGCCAGTTGGGTTTGTTGGCAGCACCAGCCTCGGGCCTCCCACGCCGGAACCAAGCGCGACGTGCCACGAATAGCGGGCCGTTAGCACAGCGGCGAGGCTGATTGCTATTGTATTCTTAATCTCCGTCGCGTCCGATTTTGAGCGGGTGTAGTTCGAGTTCCCCTTACTGCTGACGATGGTGTTGCCTATGTCAGTCCACTCGCCGCCAATCAGGCCGCAAAGCGTGTTTTGAGCCCACCATGTTCGGTGCTCCGTCAATTGCCCGTGGCTAAGGACCAGCATCTTCGGCGGCGCGACTTTGACCTTGCCGCGCACCTCGTAAGACGAGACGGAGGAAATGCGCGCCATGAAGTATTCATCATTTTCCTTCGGAACGAGCGTGGCGAAATCAACCGGCCAAACGGATTCGGTTTGTTCGTGTGCATCTCCTGTCACCAGATAGAACCGGCTGGCACCCTCGCAATCTTCGGCCAGTTCATCGACGAGATGGTAATCGCAGCCCCACAGGTCGCTATGGGCATTGATGTAAGTCCCGATTGTGCCGGGCGTCTTGTCATCGCGGGCGCTTTCCGCAAAGCGATCCAGAATGTCATTGGCGGCGTCTTCAATCTTCCGCCGCAGCCCTCTCGGCGCGGGTTGTTGTCTTGGCGCGGGTTCTGCTTTTGCTCTCGTTGATTCCGGCGCGGGCGGTGCGGTCACGGTCGAAATGGGCGAGACGGGCTGTCGCCGCTCCCCCCATCCAAAGATCCGTCGAGCGATGCCCTTGATTGATTCCCAAACGCCGATTGGTGGTGATCCGGTCTGAAGCGTCATTCGCCCTCTCTCGTCGCGCGTGCGGATGGTGAAGCCGGTGCCCGACTAGGGGTGCACCCCAGTAGTACCGTTACTCACGGGCCACTCAGACCAGCGCCGCATTGCTGCGAACCGGCTTCACGATCCGCCCCGGCCTCAACTCTTCGTTAGTCAACCAAATGCTCCAATTGTTCCTCCATCGCCTTCACGCGCTCGCGCAGGGCATCGCGCTCGGCGATGAGGGCTGCGATAGCGTCGGCAGCGGCCAAGCGAAGTCCGTTTAGCGCTCCGTGTGGGACGGCCTGCTCGCGCAATCTCCGCACCAGCGCGTCGGCGCGGCCCTGCGCATAGGTGCGCTTCGCTGGCTTGCTCATGTCAGCCCTCTCACTTTCGCTATGTCGGCGCGCGTTTCGGGGGTCATGGCCTGCCTCCCTTCGCGCGCTCGCGGCGCTGGCGGAAATAATCACCCAAATCTCTCCGCCTGTGCGGATGCCATCCTTGAGTTCGGCAATGCTCCATCAACTCCCGCTCGATCTCGTCCAGATCGACGGCCGGCGCGGTGAGGCGGGATTTGACGACTTGCCATGCTTGCGCCGCTGGCGACGCACCATTGATTGCGCTGCCGAAATGGCTATCCAGCACTTCGACTGGATCGGGCGCGACTTTCGCGACAAACTCGCGAACGTCTCGCTCGGTGGCACAATCGGGCAATCGATCAAGGCAATCCTTCAAGAGCGTCATCGCCTCATCGAGCAGGGCTTGCACGTCACGGTCGGTCATCCTCTCTCCCCCTCAGTCTGCCGGGGTGGCGATAGGTAGCGCTCTTTCGTTCAAATGAACCTGTTTTTGCGAACGTCCAGTGAACTATGTTGCGAAAACGACGTTGCTGGGTGCGCAGAAAGCCAAGGAAAGCGCCACATTGCGAGGGGGCCTGTTCCTTGACATGGTAGGGGTCGCAAGTTCAATCCTTGCTGCGCCCACCAATCACCGCAAGGGTTTCTGCCGTCTCTTAGGTAGTTCCCCTTTGAACATTTGCACCTTCTGCGGCGGCTCCAACTCCAGGGCCGCCGCAGCGCTTTTCAGGTAATCCGGGCTATATCGTGCATAGACCCGCTCGGTGACGGCGGTCGATGTGTGCCCGAGATACTGACTGATCTCGCTCATGGGCGTGCCGGCCTCGGCCATCCACACGGCGGCGGTGTGTCTCAGCACATGCGGGGTGACGCCCTCGAGTTCGGCGCGCTGGCATGCCCCAGCGAATCCCTTCTTGACCGACGCCACCGGCCCGCCGGCATACTCGATCACGTAATCCGACGTCGCCCCCTCACGGGCCAGCACGAGGGCCTGGCGGGCGGTCTCGTTGATCGGCACCACAGCGCGCCCCTTGTTGCCGACGCTCGGGCCGAGATTGATCCTGCCTCGGTCCAAATCCACCGATGACCATTTCAGTTGACGCAGGGCCGATGCTCGGGCGGCGGTCGTCAGCGCCAGAATGACGAACAGGCGGATATGATGGTCGCGGCATGCCGAGACCAGCCGGCCGGCTTCCTTGCGCGTCAGGAAGCGGGATTTGGGCGGTGGCGGAGAGGGCAGTTCGATCTCTGCCGGGGTCCGCTTGTCGTGCCACTTGAGCGCCGCCGACATGATGCCGAGTTGCTTGCGGATCGTGCCGGCGCTGAGCGGGCGCGCGGCGTGTGCGTCCATCCTCTTGCGCGCGTAGTCTCGGCAGAGTTGGCGGGTGATGCCCGAGGGTTTTCGCTTGCCGAAAAACGATTCCGCCGATCGCCACGACAGGGCCATGGCCTCGGGGTGGGCAATCCTGTCCTTCCTGTCTTTGAGGTATGCCGAGACGATCTCGCTCACGGTCGCGTTCTCCGCCGGCTTCAGGCTGTCGTCTTGCCAGCGCTCGAAAGCTGCTTGAGCTGCAGCCTGGTCCGCCGTGCCAAGGCTAGCTCGTCGTGACCTTCCCCGGTCGTCGCGCCAGTAGATGCACCAGACGCCACGATAGAGCTTGAGCCGCTTTCCTGTTGGCATTGCCCCGCCTCGAACCGTTCGACCTCCAGTTGCCGGATGCGGATTAAACG